>DATFQY010000033.1:0-7488 GCA_035263845.1 Thermoanaerobaculia bacterium
GCTTCGGGAGACTTCGAAAAGCTCTACCGGCTCGACCAGGTCTGCTTCGAGCCAGGAGTGGCCTACTCCCGGGACGAGCTCCGGCGGTTCCTCTCGATGAGTTCCTGCGAGGGAGTCGTCGCCGAGGCGGAGCTCCGAGTCGTCGGTTTCGCGATCGGGTACCTCTCGCGCGGGAAGGTCGCGCACGTCGTGACGCTCGACGTGGACCCCGGGCGCCGCCGGGAGGGGCTCGGCCGCGACCTGCTCGAGAACCTCCTGGCGCGATTCGCCGGCCACCGCGCCCGCCGGGCGCACTTGGAAGTGTCGACGGAGAACCGGGGAGCGATCGCCTTCTACGAGAAGCTGGGCTTTGTTCGGCTCGGCACGATCCGCGACTACTACGCTCCCGGCGCTCACGCCTTCGAGATGGAGAAGATCCTCGTCCCCGAGGGACCCGCCCGGCGGTAACATGCGCAAACCGAGGGGTCCGGGGCGCCGTACGCGGTCGGGCAACCTCTCTGAAAGGAATGTTCCAAATGCAGTCCTACCGGCGGCTCGGTCGTTTCCTGTCGTTGTGCCTCGCGGCGGCGGCTCTGGGCGGTGGGGCCGGAGGAGCGCTCCTGGGCCTGTGCGGGCCCTTCACCGACGTGACGGCGGACACGTTCTGTCCTCTGGTGCTCGAGATCTTTTACCTCGGCATCACGACGGGCACGACGCCGACCACGTACGACCCGACCAGCAGTGTCAACCGTCTCCAGATGGCAACGTTTCTATCGAGGACCGTGGACGGAGTCCTGAAACGAGGCAGCCGCCGTGCGGCGTTCCGGCAAAACTGGACCTCGAAGGTCCTCGCTCTGACGACGGTCGGCTCCGGGCCATTTCACTTGCAACCCGACGGCGCCGACGTTTGGGTGGCGAACAGTACCAGCAACACGGTTTCGCGCGTGCGGGCGAGTGACGGCCGGTTGCTAGAGACCTGGACCGGAGCAACCGGGGCCCTCGAGGTCCTCGTGGCCATGGGTCAGGTCGTGGTCGCAGGATTGACCACCCCCGGCACTCTTTACATGATCGACCCAACGCGGACGGTCGGCGCCGTGACGACGGTTGCCAGCACTCTGGGGACACAACCGCGGGGGATCGCGTTCGATGGGGAGAGGGTCTGGACCGCCAACAGCGGGTCGGTCTCCATCATCACCCCGACGGCGGCCGTACCGTGGACCGTGAGCACGGTCTCGATGGGGTTCAACTTCAACGGCGCCGTTTATGACGGTGCGAACGTCTGGGTGGCCGGCAACTCTTTGGCGCTCGTAAAGCTCGATAGCTCCGGCACGATTCTTCAGCAGGTCACGGTCGGCAGCATTCCCGCCTCACCCGTCTTCGACGGGAGCAGCCTCTGGGTGCCCAACTTTGGATCCGCCTCCGTCTCGGTGGTCCGAGCCTCGAACGGGGCGATCCTTCAGACGCTCACAGGAAACGGATTGAGCGAACCGGACTCCGCCGCGTTCGACGGCGAACGCATCCTGGTGACGAACTTCTCCGGTAACAGTGTCTCCCTCTGGAAGGCGGCAGACTTGACGCCGCTCGGAAACGTCCCGACCGGAGCCGGCACGGGCCCCCAGGGCGCCTGCAGCGACGGGCTGAACTTCTGGATCACCCTGGGCACCACCGGCAAGCTCGCCCGCTTCTGAGCTCCCGGCCGTGCTTGCCCGCTAGCTCCCGAGCTTCAGCTGGCGGCCCTCCGGGACGGACTTCCGGCCCCGGGTCCCGAGCGTCTTCTTCGACTCGAGGAACTCCTGGAACTTCGGCGCGGGGACGGGCGGGCTGAACAGGTAGCCCTGCATCTCGTCGCAGCGCTGGTCCCGCAGGAACTCGAGCTGCTCCTCCGTCTCGACGCCCTCGGCCACCGTGGTCAGCTTCAGGCTGTGCGCCATCGCGATGATCGCGGCGGCGATCGCGGCGTCGTCGGGGTTGCGGGTCACGTCGCGGACGAAGGACTGGTCGATCTTGATCCGGTCGATCGGAAAGCGCCTCAGGTAGTTGAGCGAGGAGTAGCCCGTGCCGAAGTCGTCCATCGAGAGCCGCACGCCGAGGTTCTTCAGGTCCCAGAGGGCCGAGATGGAGAGCTCCGCGTTCTGCATGGCGTTGGACTCGGTGATCTCGAGGTCGAGGCAGTCCGGCGGAAGCTCGGAGCTCTGGAGCGCCTCGGTGACCTGGAAGACGAGGTCCGCCTGCTGGAACTGCCGCGAGGAGAGGTTGACCGCGACCGTCAGGCCCGGGTAACCCGAGTCGTGCCACTTCTTCGCCTGAGCGCAGGCGGTCCAGAGGACCCACTGGCCGATGGGGACGATCAACCCCGAGACCTCGGCGATCGGAATGAAGTCGCCGGGCGGGATGAGGCCCAGCTCCGGGTGCTGCCACCGCAGCAGCGCCTCGGCGCCGATCAACTGCCCGCTTGCCAGCTCGACAAGCGGCTGGTAGTGGAGGACGAGCTCCCGGTTCTGAAGCGCTTGCCGCAGCCGGCCCTCGAGCGACAGCCGCTCAAGCGCGCGGGAGTTCATCTGCGGAGCGTAGAGCTGGTAGTTGTCCCGCCCCTGCTCCTTGGCCCGGTACATCGCCGTGTCCGCGTTGCGGACGAGGGTTTCCGGGTCCGTGCCGTCGGCGGGGTAGACGGTTACGCCGATGGACGTCGTGATGAAGAGCTCGCGGTGCTCGATGAAGAAGGGGAGCCGCACCGCCTCCAGGATCTTGTTGGCGATCGTGGCCGCGTCCTCGTGGCGGGCGATCCCGGGCAGGAGCACCGTGAACTCGTCGCCGCCCAGCCGGGCGATCGTATCCTCCTGTCGAATGCAGCCGCCGACGCGCTCGGCGACGCGCCGCAGCAGGTCGTCTCCGATGGAGTGGCCGAGCGAGTCGTTGATGACCTTGAACCGGTCGATGTCGAGGAAGAGGACGGCGAGCTTCTCGCGGTAGCGGTTCGCGTGCACCATGGCCACGCGGAGCCGGTCGTTGAAGAGCAGCCGGTTGGGCAGCCCGGTCAGCGAGTCGTGGAAGGCGAGGTGCTTGACCTGCTCTTCGGCGCGTTTTCGCTCGGTGATGTCGATGATCGTCCCCTCGATGACCGCGGGCTTCCCCTCGGTTCCCTCGACGAGGCTGCCGTTCTCGAGGACCCAGACGTGGCTTCCGTCCTTCCTCCGCATGCACTGCTCGAAGTTGGTCAGGCTGCGGCGCTCGTTG
This sequence comes from Thermoanaerobaculia bacterium, assembly GCA_035263845.1. Taxonomy (GTDB): domain Bacteria; phylum Acidobacteriota; class Thermoanaerobaculia; order UBA5066; family Gp7-AA6; genus JAWOLE01. The sequence goes on from DATFQY010000033.1 coordinate 3,214, forward strand.
AGCCTCGCCAGGTTGGCCTTCCGGTCCTCGGGAGAGAGATAGAAGTTCCAGGCGGGCAGGCCCAGCACCTCCTCGCGGGACCCGTAGCCGAAGATCTGGGCAAAGGAGTCGTTGCAGTCGAGGATCTGCCCGTCGAGCGTCGTCCGGTAGACGCCGGCGAGGTTGCCCTGGAAGAGCATCCGGTACCGCATCTCGGACTGGTTGGCCGCCCGCTCGGCCCGGCGCTGCTCCGTGACGTTCGTGGCGACGCCGATGACGCCGGCGACTCCGCCCTGGGCGTCGCGGCGGGGCGCGAACTCGACCTCGAAGGTCAGGCTCTCGATCTCGACGGTTTCCTGGAAGGCCTCGCCGGCGAGCGCGCGCCGGAGCAGCTCCATGGCCTTCGGGTAGCGGCCATACAGCTCGAAAGCGCTTCGCCCGAAGGCCTCGCGCGGGTAGGGACCGATCGCCTCCAGGCCGCTTCCCTCCAGGTGCGTGACGACGCCGTCCCGGTCGAGCGCGAAAAGGACGATCGGCGCATTGGCAACGAGCGTGCGCAGGCGCTCCTCGGACTCCCGCAGCGCCCGCTCCGATTCCTTCCGTTCGGTGGCGTCGCGGGCGATGAGAGTCCAGAGGTTTCGCCCGTCCCGCGGCAGGATGCCGATGGACACGTCCAGCGGGATCTCCCGGCCGTGCGCATGGAGGCCCGAGATCTCGGCCGTCTCGGCGGTCCCGGAAGCGGCGCCGTTCGCGCCCAGCTCCGAGAGCGGCGGGCAGCCGGGCAGCAGCATCGAGACCGGCTCACCGATCATCACGCCGACCGGGTGGCCGAAGATCAACTCCGCGGCTCGGTTGGCGAAGAGGATCCTGCCGTCCTGGTCCACCGTCAGGATCGCGTCGGACGCCGTCTCGACCAGGGTCCGGAAACGCGTCTCGCTGTCTCGCAGGGCTCGGCGGGCGAGCCGCCTCTCGCGGCGGATCTGGGCCTCGCGCAGCTCCCGCTCGACGGTGGGCGCCAGGCGGCGAAGCGACTCCATCCGGACGCAGTTGTGGGCCCCCGCCTTGATCGCGCGAATGGCGGTCTCCTCGCCCATCGCGTCGGACACGACGATGAAGGGGACGTCGGACTCCCTCTCCTTCAACAGAGCGAGCGCCTGGAGGGCTCCAAAGCCCGCCAGCGAGTAGTCCGAGAGGATGACGTCCCACGTGTCGGCGGCCAGCGCTCGCTCCATTTCCTGGAGGGTGGCCGCCCGCTCGAAGAGGGGCTCGTAGCCGCCGTTGGTCAGCTCCCGGACGAGAAGCTGAGCCGTCTCCGGCGAGTCGTGGATCAACAGGACCCGGACGGCAGTGCCCATTCGCGTTTCCGTTTAGGAGATAGACAGTATAAAGGCAGTCCCCCCGCGAGGGGACTGCCTGGGAGAGAAACGTGGCCCCGCGAGGGGGCCCGGATCACCGGCGGACCAGGAGGATGGCGGCGATCGCCAGCGCCGCGATGAGGAGGCCCATCATCGGGAAGGAGAGCGTCGGCACGATCACGTTCGTCACGCGCGTCGGCGTGGCGCTCGGAGTGTTGGGAACCGGAGTCGGGGTCGCGCCGCCGGGAGTCGGCGTCGGCAATCCGACGACGATCTCGCCGAACACCGCCAGTCCCGAGGCCGCGCTGCCGAGAAGGCCGGCGTTCCAGTCGGCGACCTTGGCGCCCGTTGCGATGTTGAACCGGAAGACGTGGCCCGTGAAGTAGCTCGCCGTCCAGAGCGTCGTCCCGTCGGGATCGAGGTTGACGGCGAAGGGGTTGGGCAGGCCCGCGTCGGAGTAGCTGTTGATCAGGCCCGCGGAGGAGTTGTAGTGGCGCACCGCCGCGGAGAAGTCCGCCGCGAAGACCTCGCCGTTGGCCCGCAGCCGCATTCCCGTCAGCGAGGTCGCGCTCGGGCAGGTGGTGCAGAAGTCGGCGAGCTGGGTGGTCGTGCACGTGTTGAACTTGCGGATGGAGGTCCCTTCCGACGCGTAGAAGATCGTGCACTGGTCGGAGGCCATGTCGATCCAGTCGGTTCCTCGCGGGCCGACATTCACCGTGTACTCCGTCAGGAAGGCTCCGGTGGAATCGAACTTCCGGATCCGGCGCGTCCCATCCGGCTGGCCGACGAAGACGTTTTGCGCGGCGTCGAGCGTGATCGACTCCGTCGAGGCGCTGTAGCCGCTGCCGAACGACCCGATGCGGTTGCCGTTGACGTCGAACTTCGTGACAGTCCCAGTGGAGCAGCCCCCGAAGGCCGCGGTCGCGTAGAGGTTGCCGCTGGTGTCGAAGGCCATTCCGAGGTCTTCGGCGCAGTTGGTCTGCGTGTCGAGCGTCTGGAGGAGGGTGCCGTCGGGAGCGAACCGCTTGATCTTTCCGGTCCCTACGCCGACGAAGACGTCGCCGACGGCGAACGCGGTCGGCGAGTTCGGGCTCCTCTCCGCCGCCCGGGCGGGCCGCGCGACGAGGTAGACCAGGGAACCCATCATGGCGACGAGACACACCGGGACGAGAAAACGAGAGAGTGCACGCGACTTCATCCTTCCCTCCGCGGGGCCGAATGCGCCCCGGCCTCAAAGTTCTGCAGTCCGCTTCCGATTCCGATCTGCGGTCAGAATAGGCCGCGCCCCCGTTCCGTGTCAACGGCGGTCTTGCAAAAGGCTCCCGGCAGGCTTCCCGGCCGTGCCGCCGGGGAGGCCACCATCAGGGTCGCCCGACGGCCGTGTCAAACCGCTAGAATCCTTCCCCCCTATGGAGTTCCTCCGGATCCGAGGCGCGCGGCAGCACAACCTCCGCAACGTCTCCTGCGACATTCCCCGCAATCGGCTGGTCGTCATCACGGGCGTCTCGGGCTCGGGGAAGTCGTCCTTGGCCTTCGACACGATCTTCGCCGAAGGGCAGCGCCGATACGTCGAGTCCCTCTCGGCCTACGCCCGGCAGTTCCTCGAGCAGATGGAGAAGCCGGACGTGGACTCCATCGAGGGCCTCTCTCCCGCCATCTCGATCGAGCAGAGGACGACCTCGAAGAACCCCCGCTCGACCGTCGGGACCGTGACGGAGATCTACGACTACCTGCGCCTGCTGTACGCCTCGATCGGCAAGCCCCACTGCCCCAGCTGCGGGCGGCCGATCCAGGCCCAGACGATCCAGGAGATGGTGGACAAGGCGCTGCGGCTGCCGCAGGGGAGCCGGTTCGCCGTCCTGGCGCCCTACGTCTCGGGCAAGAAGGGCGAGTACAAGAAGCAGATGGCGGAGATGCTCAAGGAGGGCTTCCTCCGCGCCCGCATCGACGGGAAGTTCCACGACCTGGAGGACCCGCCGGAGCTGGACAAGCAGAAGAAGCACACGATCGAGCTGGTCGTGGACCGCCTCGTCGCCAAGCCGGCGTCCGACGAGGAGTACCGCAAGCGGCTGGCGGACTCGATCGAGACGGCGACGCGGGTCTCCGGAGGGCTCGTCACGATCTCCGTGGCCGACGGCCCCGAGGAGGTCCTCTCGGCCAACTACGCCTGCCCCGACTGCGGCACGTCGCTCACGGAGATCACCCCGCGCCTCTTCTCCTTCAACTCGCCCTACGGAGCATGCCCGCAGTGCTCCGGCCTCGGCACGATCCTCAAGGCGGACCCGGACCGCGTCGTCATCGCTCCGGAGAAGTCCATCGCCGACGGCGCCATCGCGATCCTGAAGCCCGGCTCAACGAACTGGCGAACCCGGCAGATGACGATGCTGGCCAAGCACTACAAGTTCAAGCTGGACCAGCCGTTCGGCAAGCTCCCGAAGCCCGCCCGGCAGGTCATCCTCTACGGGTCGGGGGGCGACGAGATCAAGTTCTCCTACGTCGCCGAGCGCGGCGAGTATCACTGGCGCGCGTCCTTCGAGGGTTTGATCCCGATGCTCGAGCGGCGCTACCGGGAGACCGAGAACCCGGAGCACCGAGCGGAGCTCGAGGCCTACATGTCGGCCGAGCCGTGCCCGGCCTGCAAGGGGCGGCGGCTGAAACCGGAGGCGCTGGCCGTCAAGGTCGGCGGCCGCTCGATCGACGAAGTCTCCTCCGAGACGATCTCGGACTCGATCGCGTTCTTCGAGGAGCTCGAGCTGGCCTCCCGCGAGGTCGAGATCGCCGGCAAGATCCTCAAGGAGATCCGCGACCGGCTCGGCTTCCTGGCCAACGTCGGAATCGGGTACCTGAACCTCTCGCGCGGCGCGGCGTCGCTGTCGGGCGGCGAGTCGCAGCGCATCCGCCTGGCGACGCAGATCGGCTCGAAGCTGATGGGGGTCCTTTA
>DATFQY010000034.1:0-24372 GCA_035263845.1 Thermoanaerobaculia bacterium
CAACTGCCAGGGCGAGGACACGACCTTCTGGCTGACCAACCGGCCGGACGGGATGGACGTCCTGCGGAGCGAATACAAGGGCGTCATCGTGAAGCTCGAGACCCGCGCGACGTCTTGGCTCTATCTGCTCCTGAACTACACGGCGTCCAAGTCCCAGGGCTCGATCGAGTACACGCAGAACCAGGCGAGCGATTTCGATGTCTACCCGGACCACTTCGTCAACCGCTTCGGCTATCTCTCCGACGACGCGCGGCACCGCGTGACGATGTCGGGATTCGCGAAGCTGCCGCTCGAGTTCACCTTCGGGACCAACGTCTACTGGGACAGCGGCGTCCCGTACAACGTGACCTCCACGAACGCTCCCAACGCCGGGTACGGCGTCGTCTTCCAGGAGCCCCGGGGCAGCCGCCGGCTGCCGCACTTCTACCAGTGGGACGCGCAGCTCCAGAAGGACTTCACGATCGGCCCGGTCCGCGCCGGCATCATTGGATCCGTCTTCAACATCCTGGACACGGAGATCGTTACCGCCAAGGACGGCAGCGTGGGCAACGGCAGCCTCGAGGCTCCCACGAATCCCCGCTTCAACCTCCCGACGCGGTGGCAGAGGCCGCGCAACTACGAGGTCGGCTTCCGGGTGGAGTTCTAAGACCGCCCGGCGGTACGAGGACGCCCGATCAGGGCTGGCTAACGTCTTGGGGTCACGTCTTGGGGTCAGGTCTATGTTATACATTATGACCGATGACCGCTACCGGGACACGACCGGGCAGGAGGGGCAAGCCCCTCCAAGACGACACCGGAGGGCCGACGGGCGACATGATGGGAGGATACGGCCGGGAACGAGGCTAGAGTTTCCTCGTGAAAGCAGGGGTCCGATCAAGGCTCGCCAAGCAGGGAGACGACAGCCCTCGGGTGTTGCCGTGCGCGTGCGCGAACCTGCGGCGGGCGGCCCGGGCGGTTAGCCAGATCTACGATGAGCAGCTCCGCGGCGCAGGATTGAATATCTCCCAGTTCACGCTCCTCCAGGCTCTCTCGCTGGCCGGTAGGGTCACGCAGGGCCGGCTCGGTCAGATGCTCGTTCTCGACAGCACGACGCTGACGCGGACACTGCGAACGCTCGAGGCGAAGGGATGGATCCGGCGGCGGCCCGGCGCGGACCGCCGCGAGAGATACGTTGAGCTGACGCCGGGCGGCCGATCGCGGTTCGAGAGCGCCCTTCCGGCCTGGAATCGGGCTCAGAAGCTTCTCCGCGCGCGCGTCGGGCGGCGGCAGTGGAGCGGACTCATGGCGGAGCTCTCGCGCATCGCCGGAGTCTTCAGCCGGGCTTAGCGGCCTCCAGCGGACGGTCCGGCATGCAATGGGTGTGCCGGAACCTTTTCGAAAAAGATGTGTATACATCTAATTGGGAAGGAGGAGCGACCATGAGCGCCGTCGAGAGGGCGGATCGATCGTCGGGCTTCACGCTGATCACAGGGGGGACCAGCGGGATCGGGCTCGAGCTGGCGCGGCAGGCGGTAGCCGACGGCCACAACTTGATCCTGGTCGCGCAGAACTCGGCCGGGCTCGAGGCGGCGGCCGGCGAATTCCGGCGCCGCGTCACGGTTCACACGATCGCCGAGGACCTGAGCCAGCCGGGAGCGGGGGGGAGAGTGTTCGATCGAGTCCGGGCGCTCGGCGTGGAGGTGGACTGCCTGATCAATGACGCGGGGTTCGCGGACCACGGAGCGTTCTCGACTTCCGACCTCGCCAGGCAGGAACGCATGATCGGCGTGAACATCACGACTCTGACGGCTCTGACGCGCCTCTTCCTGCCAGGAATGCTGGAGCGGGGACGCGGCCGGATCCTCAACGTCGCGTCGGTAACCGGCTTCCTGCCCGGGCCGTTGATGAGCGTCTACTTTGCGACCAAGCACTATGTGCTCGCGTTCTCGGAGGCGCTGATCGAGGAGCTACGGGGAAGCGGCGTGAGCGTCACCGCGCTCTGTCCACCGCCGGTGCGCACCGGGTTGAGCCGCGGGGCCGGGATCACGTCGTCGAACTACATGGCGGCCACCAGGACGATGCCGGCGGACGTGGCCAGGTACGGCTACCGGATGATGAAGCGCGGCAAGCCCGTCGCCGTATTCAGCCTCTGGTACAAGTTCCTGACGGGCTTTCTCATCCGGCTGACGCCGCGATTCGCCCTGCGCCGGCTGCTCCACCAGATGAACGCTCAGGGCTCGAGCTGACAGGGGGCTTGGAGATGAATATCCTGACGGTGAACCTCCTCTTCAGCACCCTGGTGTTCTGGATCATCGCCAGGCTGTACGTTCTTCCAAGGCTTGGCGAGCTTCGGCCACGAGCTGTCCTGCTTCCGATCCTGGTCCTGAGCGCGTTCCGGCACCTCGGGCTCATGTTCCTGGCGCCCGGAGCGACCTACCCGGGAATTCCCGCCCGCTTCGCCTATCCGGCCGCGTTCGGAGATTTGCTGGCAGCGTTGCTGGCGGTCGCCGCGATCCCGGCGGTCGCGACAAGGTCGCGGGCAGCGCGGACCCTCGTCTGGGTTTTCAATCTCGAGGGGAGCGTCGATCTGATCGACGCGATCGTTCTGGCGACGATTTACCCGGCGGCGCCGTACATGGGAGCGGCCTATTGGATTCCCGCCTTCTGGGTGCCCGCGCTGCTGGTCTCGCATTACGTCGCCTTCGTGGTCCTCATCAAGCACTGGCGCGCCGGCGAGAAGCCGTAATCAGGGGCACGGCAGGAGGCGGGCGGGCGCAAGGCCCGCCCCTGAGGTGACAGACAGCTGTTTACTTTCTCGCTTCCGCGGGTTCGGCGGCCTTCTCGGCGGGGCGGGCCGGCGAGGCGTGATGGACGTGTGCGTTTGCAGCAGCCTCGGAGGCCAGCTTCGAGCTGAAGAAGAGGAAGAAGTTCGAGCCGACCTCGATCGCCCGGTTGGCGTTTTCCGCGGCGTCCATGGCGGTCGAGGAGGTGATGCCGCTGCTTCCGTCGGCGGCGGGCCAGTCGCTCTGCGACATCACGAGGACGGGCCGGACCTCCCACCAGATCGGCTGTGTGTTGATGCGGGAGTTGTCCACGACGTGGCTGTGGTTGGGAGTCGGGACGAAGATCGGCTTGGTGGGAGTGCCGGACTTGTTGATCGCGGCGAGGGTCGTCGAGAGGTCCACCGATGAAGCGTGCATCGTGCAAGTCCCGGGCGTGGAGTTGTTCGGATCGGGACACTGAGTCGTGATCGCCGGATTTACCTTCGCCTTCCAGGCCTCGGGGAGAAAGCCGAATTGCTTGATCAGGGCGTTTCCGAGCGCGACGCCACAGAGCTCGTCCGGCCGGCCGCCGTTGGGGCAGGGCATCGCGTCGGCGGGGTTCTGGTCGTTGTCTACCGAGAACATCGGGATCAAGACATAGAGGTGCGCCGTCTGCTTGATGTCTCCGCCCGTCGGATCCTGAGTCGGCTCCGTGACCGGCTGGCAGATCGGCGTCTGCAGCTCGTTCGGGTCGGACTGGGCCAGAACGCCGTTGAAGTCGAGATCCATCGTCGGCTGGGCGACGCAGTCGAAGTTCTGAAGGTAGGTAAACGTCACCAGCCGGCCGTTTCCGAAGCCGTTCGTCTGGTTTGGCGCGAGCTGCGCGGAGGCGGCGTCGGCGGCGAGAGCGAGGCAAGCGGCTGCGGCCATCGTCCAATAGAGACGGTGGCCGGATCGCCGGCGAGCAGCGGGGGAGAGAGAGGGAACGATACAGGACCTCCTTGAAAGACGCGGCCCGGAGAGGGTCGCTCCGCGCAGCGCGCCTGCACGCGCGATGCCCCGGCGCTTCGCGGAGGTCCAGGTCTTAACCGACTTCTGAGCGGTCCCTGAGGACTTCTTCACGGGTCCCTGAAGTTCCCTTCACAAACGGCGCGAAGCCCGGAAGGACACGACCGGCCGGGACGTACGAAGTGACGAAAGGCCCGAAGCAGGGGCGAGGAGATATCATCGCGGGCACTTCCTTGTTGCTCGATCGGCTCCGGGAGGCTCGGGGGTTCGTCGGCGGATGCTTCGCCGTGGCGCTTGCGCTGGTCGGGCAGCGAGCGCTGCTGCTGGAGGAACCGAGAGCAGGACGGGCCGCGGTTTGTTACGGGCTGGCGATCGTCGTTCTGCTCGTTTCGACACTCGGTCGGAAGAGGGTGAGGCCGGAGGCTCCGGGAGGCGGGCGGGCGCAAGGCCCGCCCCTACGGCACGGGGGGAACGCACGGGCTTTGTTTTGGATTGGGCTCGTGGCTGCCGTCGGGCTAGTAGCGTCGGCGGCCCTCGTGTTGTGGAAGGGCAAGAGCGATCGCCAGATGTTCCCGGCTGTCCTCTGGGTACTTGGGCTTGCCGTCATGGTCGTGGCGTGGCGAATGCGCCGGGCCAAGGCCGGCGCAAGTCCCATCCTGGCTGGACCCCGGGAGGATCCACTCGCTCCCGGTGAGCCACGGCCGGCGATGGCGGACGAGGTTCCTCTCGTCGTTGGAATGCTCCTGGTCGCGGTGTTCTTCCGCGTCTACCAGCTCGGCCAGGTTCCAGGGGTCTTCGGCGACGAGGGCGAGATTGGAATGGACGCGCGGGCGATCCTGGAGGGAACCAGAATCCCGTTCTTCGGATTCGGGTGGGGCGGGATGGCGAACCCCGTCTACTACGGCCTGGCCGGGACGCTGCTCCTGTTCGGCGACGGGCTCGTCGGCCTGCGGATGTTCTCGGTCCTGCTCGGCGTCGTGACCACGTATCTGCTGTACCGGACGGGCCGGCTGCTCTGGGGCCCTCGAGCGGGCCTTCTCGCGGGGACGCTTTTCGCCGTGCAGCCCCTTTCCGTTCAGTTCGGACGTTTCGCGACCAACAGCGGACTGACCGGCACCCTGTGGGCGGCGGGCTTCTACTTCCTTTTCCGGACCCTGCGGCTCGGCGGTCTCGCGGGGGCGTCGCTCGCGGGCGTCTTCTTCGGGCTGAGCCTGTACTTCTACCCGTCGGGGAGGCTCGTCCTGCTTCTCGTCCCGGCGATCGTCACTTACCTCACGCTCGTTCGCCTCCGCCGCCTCCGCGCGCTCGCGCCGATGCTCGCCTCGCTGCTCCTCGGGTTCGTCCTGACGATCCTTCCTTATGCCGGCGTTTCCCTCGCGGACGGATGGGAGGCCTTTGCCTCCCGCTACCAGCAGAGGGCCATCTTCTCGCCGCCGAACTGGGAGGAGGCTTTCGCCCAAGCGTCGGTGAAGTTCGACCCGGCGTGGCGGGACGAGTCTCTCCCGCGGAGTTTCGCTAAACATCCAGCGCAATGGAGCCGGGTCGTTTTCAACCAGCTGCGCTGGTCGCTGGAGGTTCTGTATCGCCGGCCGGACAGGACGCTCTTCTACAACATCCGCGACCACAACGGCTCGATGCTGTCGCCCCTGCTGTCAGTCCTGACGCTGCTCGGCCTGGCGTACGCGGCCTCGAGATTCTTCCAGCCCGAATTCGGACTGCTTTCTCTCTGGTTCTGGGGAGGCCTCCTCGGCACGGCGCTCACGCTGGACACGCCCAGCGTCCAACGCATGACCGCCGCGTGGCCGAGCGTGCTGCTTTTCCCGGCCGTCCTGCTCGACCGCCTCGCCGCCGCCGCGTGGCCCGTGAGTGTTCCCCTGGCGAAGCGGTGGCTGAACGTCCCGCTTGCAGGTTTGCTCGCCGTCGTCGGCGTCCAGGGATACCGGGAGTACTTCCTTCACTACCGCTCGATCGGGACCTTCGACGAAGCGACGCTCCAGGCGCGCTACGTGGAGTCCCTTGGAACCGAATACAAGGCCTACCACCTCGGAGTCGGAGACGGGCTCCGATACGGCGATGCCTATTTCGGTCATGGGGCCACGCGCTTCGTCGCCAAGGGGGTCGAGGGTGCCGACGTCTGGGTGCTTTCGGAAATCCTTCCGCCCGTGGACGAGCCCACGAAGGGGATCGCGTTCCTCGTTCGGCCGTCGAACGCGGAGTACTTCCCGATCCTCCGGTCCGTCTACCCGGGCGGGCGGGAGGAGATCCTCAAGACCCCTGATGGCACACCGAGATTCACGGCATACAAGCTGAGCCCGGCGCAGTGCGCCGCCTTGCACACGATCCACGCAACCTACACGCAACCGGATGGGCGGACCATCGAGCGGGACGAGCCCGGCCTTGGGAAGACGCCGGGCTGGGCCCCGCCGCCGGATCTTTCGTATCCCGCGCGGGCGTCCTGGAGCGGATCGCTCGTCGCTCCTTCTTACTGGGGGTACCGCTTCCGGCTGTCCGCGGCGCAAGGCGCCAGCCTGACCGTGGATGGGTTTCGAACGGCCAACACCCTCAACGTTCTCCTCGCGAGAGGGCTTCATGACGTGCGGCTCACCGGGACCCTCTCGGGCCTCGACGATCCGCCGTCGGTTACGTGGGCGTACCAGGCGACCGGCGATCAGCCGATCGCGCGCCAGTTCCTCTTCCGCGGCGGCCTTGGCGGACTCCTCGGCGAAATCTGGATCGATCCGGAGGTCCATCTGCCCGCTGTGCCGGAGACTCCTCCCAAGAGCCGCCGGGTGGATCCGGCGATCGGAATTCGCGAGCTGCGGCGGGACAGCTCGATTGATCAGCGACCGTTCCTGGCTCGGTGGAGCGGGGTGCTGCGTGCGCCGGCGGCGGGGCGGTACTTGTTCGAGGTCGGGGCGAGGGGAGCGTCGCTGCTTCGCCTGGATCGAAAGGACGTGCTTTCGGCGCGAACGGGACAGTGGGTCGTCCAGCCCGTCGAGCTTTCGCAAGGCCCCCACGCCATCGAGCTGCTCTACGAGGCCGAACCGCAACCGGCGAGGATCGATCTTTACTGGACGCCGCCTTCGGGGACGCGTGAGCTCGTGCCGCCGAGCGCACTGACGCCCCCGCGGCGCAGCTGGCCGGCGGACTGAGCACCACCGGGCGGGAGGGGCAAGCCCCTCCCCTACGACACCGGGCACCGGATTGGCCCGTGGAGGCAAGACCGGGCGACCAGAAGCTCCAGCGGATCCAGTTCGTCAAGCACTGACCCTGACCCCCCGGGCTGGGCGGGGCTGAGTGATAGTCTCGCGCCGAGGAGCCGGCGGAGTGCAGCGCCCGTTTAACCAGATGGTTGGTTGTCATGGGTTTTGACAGCGTGTTCTCCCTCCCGGATACCCGTCTGCCTTCCGCTCGATCCCCCCGAATGACTTTGGAGGCAAATATGAAGAAAGCGATTCCGTTTGCCGTCGCGCTCGCTCTCTCGGGAGGTGCGGCCCTTGCACAGTTCTGGCCGCAGTGGGCCCTGAATCCCCAGCACACGGGCCAGGTCGGCGTCGCCGGCCAGAACTTGAACAATCAGCTGGCCGACATCATCTACGACCCGCTGGCTCCCCAGGAGATGGCGGCGAACGGGGGCGAGCTCCAGGCCCACTACCAGGTCCCACTCATCGACAACGGTACGGACGTCTTCATGGAGTTCAAATCCGGCACCTACAACAAGAACCGGTACGACACGCAGGTCTGGGGAGAAAACGGATTGAAGTGGATCAGCGGAAAGCTCACGCAGGTCTGGAGCTTCCCGAGCGACTGGAAGGCCCCGGGCTCCCAGGCCGATTTCTTCGAGCCCGTGTTCCACGGCGTGCTGGCGAACGGGTACGTCTATGTCCCGGGCGCCGGAGGGACGATCTTCAAGCTGAACAAGAGCGACGGCAGCGTCGTCTCCCGGATCAACCCCTTCCCGAAGATCGACCCGGCGATCTTCGTCGCCGGCGTGCTGACGACCGACGGCTCCGGCAACATCTATTACAACGCGATCCAGCAGTTCAATACGGGCGCCGGCAAGGGCTTCTATCAGCACGACGTGGTGGACTCCTGGCTCGTGAAGGTCACCTCATCGGACACGACGGCGAAGGTCAGTTATTCGGTGCTTACCGCGGCGACGGCGGCCGGCAGCCAGGCCGCGCCGCTGCCGAACGACCAGTGCCTCGGAGAATTCGACGTGAAACAGCTTCCGTTGCCTCCGTCGGCGAACGCGGTGCCGCCAACGGTCCCGTGCGGCCACATGCGCGCCGCCCTGAACGCGGCGCCGGCCATTGCGTCTGACGGGACGATCTACACCATCACCCGCAACTTCGAGCCGACCGGCCGTTACGCCGGCATGGCCGCCGTCAACTCGGACCTGACCCCGAAGTGGTGGACTTCGTTTCGGGACCGGCTCGACGACGCCTGCAACAACGACCAGGGCAATTTCCCCGGCGCTCTGCTGCCCGCCAACGGCTCTCCAGGCGGGTGCCGCCTCGGGACGAACCCGGGTGTTGACCCGGCGCAGAACACGATGCCGGCGGGCCGGGTCCTCGACGACTCCTCCTCTTCTCCCACCGTCGGGCCCGATGGGAGCATCTTCTACGGTTCGTTCACCCGGTACGATTTCGCGCGGGGACACCTGCTCAAGTTCGGCCCCGCCGGGCAATTCCTGGGCGCCTACAGCTTCGGCTTCGACACGACGCCGGCGATCTACGCGCACTCTGCCACCTACTCGGTCGTCATCAAGGACAACGAGTACGGCGGGGGACCCGGGTTCGGCTCCTACTGCAACGTGGACGCATTCTGCCCGCCCCGGCAGAACGGTCCGTTCTTCATCACGCAGCTCGACCCGAATCTGAACGTCGAATGGAAGTTCCAGAGCACCAACAACCAGTCGTGCAAGAAGAACCCCGACGGGACCATCACGTGCCAGCCCCACAACTCCGGAAACCAGTGGGCCAACGTCGGCTTCGAGTGGTGTATCAACGCGCCCGTCGTGGACGCGAACGGGGTCGTCTACGCCAACAGCGAGGACGGCAACCTCTACGCCATCAACCAGGGAGGCGTGCTGAAGGCGAACATCTTCCTGCAGCAGGCTCTGGGCTCGCCTTACACGCCGCTGGCGATCGGCCCCGACGGAAAGGTCTATACGCAGAACGCCGGCCACCTGATCGTGGTCGGCCAGTAGGGACGAACGCGCGCAGTCGGGAGCGCCAGTCTAAAGTCCTTGGACCGGTCACTTAGACAGCGGGTCAGAAGCGGGCGAGCTTGTTCGTGACGGGGAAGGTGAGCCAGAAGGCGATCCCGTCGCTGCAGGCTCCGAAGGGCGAGGTGCCCAATGCGAAGACGCCGATCAGCGTCAGGTCGGCCGCCTTCCAGAGCGACACGTTGCCGGCGCCGATGTCCGTAATGAGCAGGCGCTGGCCGTCGAAGGCCCCGGCAATCGGCTGGTTGAGGCCGTTCGCGGTGAGTGTGGCGAGGATTGCGCCGGTGGAAGGGCGCACGACCGAAATCGAGGCCGAGGTGCCGTTGGGGACCCAGATGTTGTTGCCGTCGAAGATCGGGTGACGGGGGTCGGGGAGGGTCACGGTCTGAAGGATCGCGCCTGAGGAATCGAGCTTGAGGATCGCGGCCGGCGCGCCCCTCGTGGTCCAGATGTTGGCGCCGTCCCAGAGGATTCCCTGCTGCAGGCTGAAGCCGGTCGTGACCGTGGTGACGGTCCACGGAATCGTCACGCCGGGCGTCACGATCGAGACGGAGGCGCCCCCGTTCGCCGTCCAGATGCGCGCTCCGTCGAAGGCGATCGCGAAAGGAGACGCCCCGATGCTGCTCGAGACGATCGTGACCGCGCCGGCGGGCTGGGCCGGATCGATCTGGTAGAGCTTGCTCGACGCGTCCGGTCCGGTCACGAAGACCTTTCCCATTGCGGAGAGAACCGCATAGGCGACATTCGCGCCCGTCCAGGTCTCCAGCAGCTTGCCGTCGCTCGCTCGCACTCTCGAGACGGTGTTGTCGTCGGCGTTGGCCACCCAGATGTCCGCCCCGTCGCAGGCAACCAGGTTCGGGGATAGTCCGACGGTGGTCAGCCCGAGGACGGTTGCGTTCTGCGTCGTCCAGAACTGGTTGAGCGCCGCGCGGCGGCCGCCTCGCTTGAGGACTCCATCCACCGTGCGGGAGAGGAAGGCCGCCATCTGGAGGCGCGAGACGTTGGACGCGGGATCGTAAGTGGTGGCGGTCGTGCCGGTCGTGATGCCGAGGTAGAAGATCTCCAGCACGAACGGGCAGAAGGCGTCGGCGGCGACGTCGGTAAAAGGCCCGCAGGTGGCGAGGAGCGCGTTGACCGCGCCGCTGAGAAGGGAGGCCCCAAGGATGAGGAGGGCGAAGGCGCGCCGGCCCGCGCGCGTGCCGAACATGCGGCTGGGCATTGCCGCGATCTTAGACCAACGTTGGAAGACTGGCAGTGTTGAGGGGACGCTTGGACAGGGCCGAGACTACTCGGAGCGAAGGGCTTCCAGGACGTTGACCCTTGAGGCGCGGGCCGCCGGGATCCAGGAGGCGAGGATGGCTGCGGCGACGAGGACGGCGGCCGCGGCGACCATGGGGATGGCGCCGGGGAGGCGGATGGTCGGGAAGTATTTCGTCGCGACGAGAAAGAAGCCGTAGGCCGCGACGGCGCCGGCCGCGACTCCGACGGCGATGATGCGCGCGGCCTCGGACATCACGCGGAGGAGAAGGTCGCGCGGGGTCGAGCCGATCGCGAGGCGTACTCCGAACTCCCGCGTGCGGGCGCTCACGCCGAAGGCCAGCACGCCGGCGACGCCGACGACCGCGATCAGCAGCGCGATGCCGGAGAAGCCGGTGAGAATGAACGCGTTGACCCGCTCGGGCGCGAGCACCTCGGCGCGAACGTCCTCGAGCGTCGCGGCGCGCTCCAAGGGCTGGGTCGCCGAGATCTGCCGGATGAGGCGTTTGACCGGCCCCACGAGCGCGTAAGGATCGCCAGCCGCGTGGACGAAGAGACGGCCCGCGAACTGGAGCTGCCGGACGGGGATGTAGATCGACATCGCCGGCCCGCGCACCAAGTTCTCGTCGTCCACGTCCGCCACGACGCCGACGATTCGGCGCTGCGGGGGCTTACCCTGGGTGTTGTAGGTCAGGACCGGGTCGGTCCACCACATCTTCCGGTTCACGGCTTCCCCGTTGGGGAAGAGCCGCTGCGCCACGCTCTGGCTCACGATCACCACGCTCTCGGCCCCGGCGCGATCCTCTTCGGTGAAGTCCCGGCCCGAGAGAAGCGGGACGCCGACGACGGAGAAGAACCCCGGCGCGACGCTCCGCATCCGCCCGCGCGGGTTCTCCTCGCCGTCGGCCGCCGTGTAGCCCTCGACCGCGAACTGGAAACCCGGACCGAAGATCCCCTTGTCGCGCCAGGGCACGAAGTTGCCGACGGACACGCCCTCCACGCCGGGCAGCTCGCCGACGCGATGCACCATCTCCATGTAGGAATCCATCTCCTTGTCGTTCTGGACTCCGATATAGGAGTTCGGCAGGTCGAACACCAGCACCCGCCGCATGTCGTAGCCGGTCGCCGCCGTCTGCATCGCGACCAGCGTCGCGAGCAGCGCGCCGGCGGCCGCGAGAAGCGCGAAGGAGAGCGCGATTTGTGTCGTGGCGAAGACGCTGAGCCGCCGGTGGACGCCCGGCGTGATGCGGACACTGCCGCTCGCCAGCCCGGACCCGACCGCGCGCTGGGTGGGCAGCCGGGGGACGTAGGCGAGCAGGATCGCCGCGGCGATGGCCAGGCCGGCGCCGACCCACAGGAGGGTCGCGTCCACGGTGACCTCGAGCGCGCGGACGGAGAAGCGAGACGCGAAGCGCGCGACGACGCCGACGAGGGGCCGCGCGAGAAGGACCCCCAGCACCGCCCCTGCCCCGCAGAGGACGAGGCTCTCGGCCAGCAGCGTGCGCCGCAGTGCCCCGCTCGACGCACCGAGCGCCGCGCGAACCGCGAGCTCGCCCTCCCGGCGCACCGAGCGGGCGAGGATCAGGTTGGCGACGTTGGAGCAGGCGATGACGAACACGATCGCGGCCGACGCGAGCAGGATGAGCAGGACCGGCCTCGCCGGCGCCGAGATCTGCTCGCGGAGCCGGTTGACGGTCAGCTGGACGTTTCCGCGGCGGGGATACGCCTCGGGATGCGCGCGCACCATGGCGGCGTAGACGGCGGTCAGCTCGGCACGGGCGCTCTCGAGGGAAGCTCCGGGCGCGAGCCGTCCGAAGAGCTCCGTCATCCGGTGTGTCCGCTCGGTCACCATCGTCGCGCCGAGGTGGTGCGGACTCGTCACGACGTTGGCGATGATCTGGGTCTCGGTCGGATACGGAACCGACGGCTCGAGGACTCCCACGATCGTCGCGCTGATGTTGCCGAGGCGGACGGTCTTCCCGACGACGGCGGGGTCGCCGTTCAACACGGTCGTCCAGAACCGGTACGTCAGGACCGCCGAGGGCGCCGCGCCCCGGCCGTCGTCCGCCGGGGTGAGCAGGCGGCCGAGGACGGGCCGGAGGCCCATCACGTCGAAGTAGGAGCCGCCGACGACCCCGGCCTTCACGATGCGCGGCTCGCCGAGGCCGACCGCCGGGAAATCGATCGTCGAGAAGTCGCCGAACGCGTTGATGGTTCGGATTCGGGACTTGAAGTCCGCGATCTCGGGCACTGAGAAGGTCAGGTTCTCAGCGCCGAGGCCGGGAGCGCTCTGCCGGATGTAGACGAGGCGGTCTTCGCCTCGGTTGACCAGAGGGCGAAGGAGCACGCCGCGGACGACGCTGAAGATCGCGGCGTTGGCGCCGATTCCGAGGGCCAGCGTGATGACCACGGTGACCGCGAGCCCCCGGGCCCGGAGGAGTGAGCGCAGGCCGATCCGCATCTCGCGGCCGAGCGCGGCGACCCCGTCGATCCAGCGGCTGTACCAGACGCGGCGCATCTCTTCGCGGACGTCCCCGATGTAGCCGAAGTCCCGCAGGGCGGCCAGCCGCGCGGCTTCGGGGTCCTCGCCCCGCTCGATCCGTTCCCGGGTGGAGAACTCCAGGTGGGAGCGGATTTCCGCGTCGATCTCGCGGTCGTCGGGCTTCATCGCCTACTCCTCGCCCGTCGCGGCCGGATTCAGGATGCCGCCGATCGCGTTGACGAGCCTGGACCAGCGGTCCCGCTCGCGAGCCAGCTGCGCCTTTCCGGCGGCGGTCAGGCGGTAGTACTTCGCCCGCTGGTTCGACTCGCTGACGTTCCACTCCGCCTTCAGCCAGCCTCGCTTCTGGAGGCGGTGGAGCGCCGGGTAGAGCGACCCCGTCTCGACCTTGAGCAGGTTGTCGGACCGCGCCCGGATGGCCTGGCCGATCCCGTGGCCGTGCTGGGGGCCCCACTGGAGGGTCCGCAGGATGAGCATGTCCAGGGTTCCCTGGAGGATCTCGAGGCGCTGTTCGTCGGGCGTTCCGGCCATAGCAGTAGATGTTCTACTACCTGGTACGTAGAATGTCTACTACTTGTTTCGCAGGACGGTACGATTTCGGGCCTGGAGGAAAGACCGTCATGCGAGCTCCAACCTTTTTGATCCTGGCCTGGACCCTTGGGTCGCCGGCGCTGGTCGCGGCGCAGGCGCCCCCGGCGGGGTTTGCCGGCGCGATCGACGCGGAGATCTCCAGCCAGGAGAAGCTTTTCGTGGATATGGCCGAGGCGATGCCGCCGGAGAAGTTCGACTTCGGGCCGGAGAAGCTGAACGTGGCGGGGAGCGAGTTCAAGGGCACGCGCACGTTCGGGCAACAGGTCCGCCATGTCGCGGCCGACAACTTCGCGATCTGGGCGCCGGTGCTGGGGGAGCCGGAGCCGCCAGGGCTCAACGCGCCCAACGGGCCGGCGGAGATGACGTCGCGGGCGGAAATCCTGAAGTTCCTCCGGGACTCCTACACCTTCGCCCACCGGGCCGCCGCGAAGCTCACGTCGGAGAACGCCCTGGGCCTCGTGGAGTTCCGCGGGCGGAAGGTCACTCGGGTCTCGCTCGTGGTCCTGGCCCTGACCCACGTGAGCGACCACTACGGCCAGATGGCGGAGTACCTCCGGATGTGCGGCGTCGTTCCTCCCGCCAGCCGGCCGCGCTCCATGCCGATGCCGGCCAAATCCGGCGGCGGGTAGCGGGGCCTGCTCCTCACTTCGGAAACTTGACCTCGATCTGGCCCTCGCGGATGCGGGTCTGGAGGCAGGGCTGGGGGAAGGCGGTGGGGCCCTCGACGGCTTCGCCGGTGGCGAGGTCGAAGCGGGAGGCGTGCCAGGGGCAGACGATCGTGCGGCCTTCGAGCCTTCCTTCCGAGAGCGGGCCGCCCATGTGGGCGCAGGTCTCGGCCAGGCAGTAGACGCGCGAGCCGTTTCGGACGAGCAGGAGCGGAGTCTCCTTGTATCGGGCGCGGGTGGGCTTGCCGCCCTCGAGGTCTCCCTCCGCGAGGACGGGAGTAAGTGTGTCGGGCAACTCGCGTCCCGAGCTGTGGTCCACGCCGATCTGCTCGTGGTAGACGAGGTCGCCGCCTATCCACGCGGCGGCGATCATCGCGGCGTAGCCGGCGACGGCCAGGCCCTTGGCGGAGGAGCGGAGGCCGGACTTGCGGGAAAGAAGGGAGCCGGCGAAGAGCAGCGTGGCGGTGGTGTTCAGGACGGCGTGGGCGACGCCGAGGCGGCGCGGCTTCGCGTCGGTCTCCGCCCAGTCCGTCAGCCCGGTCACCGCTGAGCCCACGGCGCCGGCGAGACCCAACGCCACGCTCGCGTCGGCGGCACGCGCGATGCCGGAGCGGTCCCGGCCGTCGTCCATCAGGTCCAGCAGGAGCGTCACGGTCCAGGCGCCGAGCGGAATGTCGGTCATGACCGGATGAAAAGGGTGGCCAAGCCAGATCCCGTGGAGGAAATTCTTGACTCCCCGGCTCGCGGGGCCCAGGCCACCGAAGGCTCCCTTGACGGCGGGTTGCAGGACGTTGGCCGTGGATTCCAGCCAGCCTTGCTTGTCGAGCCAGTCCGTTAAGGGACGCAGGTCCATCCGACGGCATCCATGCACGAACCGGGCCGGGGTATCGTCGGGACAACGGAGGGTTGACCAATGAGAAGAGCAGGCCTGGCGGCGATCCTGGCGGTAGTTCTCGTCGGCGGAGAGTTGCGGTCGGCGCCTCCCAGGGCAATTCCCGACGTCGGCGCGGGCCGCGTCGCCTGGTTCGACATCACGAGTACGGACGTGGCGCGCTCGCGGGAGTTCTACGGCAAGCTCTTCGACTGGCAATTCGAGCCGGTCCAGGGATCGACCCAGGCGCTGGAGATCGTCGCGGGCGGCACGCCGATCGGGACGCTGCGCGGCGCCGACGGCACGATCTCCCTCTTCAACGGGGTGGTCTACATCCAGGTCAACGATCTTCCGGCGATGTGCAAGAAGGCAGCGGAGCTGGGCGGCAAGCTCGCTCCGGGTTTCCCGTTCAACCTGCCCGACGGCCGGGGCGCCATCGGCCTCCTCGCGGACCCGTCCGGCCACCCGATCGGTATGTACTCGAGGATGAAGCTTCCGGCTCCTCCGGTGAAGTAGGATTGCCCCGTGAAGGGCCGAGGCCGCCGCCCCTTCCTCCTGGCGGCGTTCTTCCTGAGCGGCGGGTTGCTGCTCGCTCGAGCTTTGGGAAATCGACCGGCTGAGACGGCTCAGCCCCTGCGAGCGGACACTTCCGGCGACATCGGGCTCTTGCAAGTCGGCACCGGCCTCGCCCAGATCACGTCGATCGCCACCGCACCGGGCGACTCGCGGCTCTTCCTGACATTCCAGGACGGGCAGGTCGTCATCTGGGACGGCACGAAAGTCCTGACCCCCTACTTCCTGGACGCGTATCGTCCCGTCTACCACGGAAAGCAAGAGGGATTGCTCTCCGTCGCGTTCGATCCCAACTACCAGGCCAACGGCTACTTCTACATCTATTACAGCGCCGATCCGTCGCAGAACGCCGTCGCGCGCTACAAGGTCACTTCCAATCCCGACCTCGCCGACATCAACTCGGGCGTCGTCCTGCTGACGATTCCGTCGCCGACCTACAACACCGACCTGGGCGGGCCGCTGCAGTTCGGGCCGGACGGGTTTCTCTACATCGGCACCGGGGACGGTGGGGGAGTCAGCGACCCCTCCTGTAATGCCCAGAACGCCACATCGCGGCTGGGCAAGATCCTCCGCATCGACGTCAACGTCGCGTCGAGCCCGTACTGGACGAGCCCGCCGACGAATCCCTACGCTGCGCCCGCCAATCCCGGCCTCGACGAGATCTGGGCGATCGGGCTGCGGCAGCCGTGGCGGATCACCTTCGACCGGATGACGGGGGACCTCTGGATCGGCGACCGCGGCCAGGCTCGGGAGGAGATCGACTTTCAGCCGCACGCGAGCGCGGGCGGAGAGAACTACGGGTGGAAGGTCATGGAGGGGACGTCCTGCACCGGCGCGGACGTCACGACGTGCACGGCCGCCCCGCCCGTCTGCGGCTCGCCCGCCTACACGCTGCCGGTCTACGAGTTCGATCACTCGCAGGGCGACTGCGCGGTCACCGGCGGCTACGTCTACCGGGGATCCGCGATCCCGTGGCTCTACGGGACGTACCTCTACGGCGACTACTGCTCCGGGAGGATCTGGGGCAACGGACAGCTCTTCGGCGCGGTCCTGCCCAACCTCTCGACCTTCGGCGAGGACGCCAGCGGGGAGCTCTACGCGGCCACGCTCACCGGCGAGCTCTACAAGATCGTGGACGCCGCGACGCTTCCGACTCGGACGCCCACGAAGACGCCGACGAACACGCGGACTCCGACGAACACGAAGACGCAGACGCCGACGAGGACGATCACCGCCACGCCCACGATCACGCCGACGCCGACGGACACCCGCACGCCGACCGACACGCGCACGCCGACGCCGACGAGGACTTCCACCCCGACGCGGACCGCGACGAACACAAGGACGGCAACACCCGTCCTCACCGGGACCCCGCCGACCCAGGTCCCGACGCCGACACCGACAATGACTCCGACGGTCACACCGACGGGAGCGGCGGCGACGCCGACCGACACGCCGACGCCCGTCCCGGGCGGGTTCACGTTCTCCGACTCGTTCGACCGCCCCGATTCGGCCGCCCTCGGCAACGGCTGGCAGCAGGTCGCCGGCAACCTGTTCATCCAGGGCAACCAGGTCGAGAACGCGACCCCCAAGGGCGACAACCTCGCCGTCCAGCCCGGGCTGATCGGCTCGACGGAGAGGGCCTCCGCGGACTTCCTCGAGACCGACGGAAACCTCGGTCCGGCCTTCGGCGTGGTTCTCCGCTACCAGGATCCCGGCAACTACTACAAGGTCTACCGGCAGACCGGCGGCTCGAGCCTCTTGATCGTTTCGAAGTTCGTCAACGGAGTCGAGACGATGCTCGGCTTCGTGGCGATCGTGAACCCGACCAAGAACGTCCTCTTTCACCTCGAGGGGAGGGTCACCGGCCAGACCCTGACCCTCGCGCTGGATGGAACCGATCGCCTCTCCGTCCAGGACCCGGGCGCCACGTTCTCCAGCGGCGCCGTCGGGATCGTCATCTACTCGGGCGGCAGCAAGTCCGTCTCCCAGATCGGCGACAACTTCTTCGCGTCGGGCTTCTAGGCCTTCTTCTCCGGCGCTTTCTTCCTCGCCTCCCACCAGGATTTCGCGTCGGCGGGTGTCCACGGCGAAACGTCGTCGCAGGCGGCGAGGCGGGCGGCCAGGGCGTCGGCGGTCTCGGGACGGAGGGCGGGGTCCTTCTCCAGGCAGTCGAGCACGAGGCGCTCGAGCTTGGATGGGAGGAACCGGCCCAGGCGCGTGGAAGGGGGCTCCGGGACGGTGCTCAGGTGGCTCTGGATCACCACCATCGGGCGGCCCTGGAAGAGCGGCGTGCCGGTCAGCAGGAAGTAGGCGACCGCGCCCAGGGCGTAGACGTCGCTTCGCGGATCGGACGCCGTTCCGTCGCGGATCGTCTCGGGGGCGAGGTACTGGGGCGTGCCGGCGACGATGTCCTCGCGCGTCAGCCGCGAGTCGGACGCGGTCACGTCTTTGACGAGCCCGAAGTCGAGAACCTTGGCGAAGTCCGGGATGCCGCCGTAATCGGAGACGACGATGTTCGCGGGCTTGATGTCGCGGTGGATCAGGCCGACCGCGTGCGCCTCGGCCAGGGCCTCGCAGACCTGGAGCAGGACGTGGACGACGCGGCCGGGCGGGAGAGGGCCGGCCTCTCGGACGAGCCGCTCGAGGTCGAGGCCGGTCAAGAACTCCATCACGTAGTAGAACGAGCCCTCGGGCGTCCGGCCGTAGTCGTACACCGAGACCGTATGCGGGTTGTCCAGGCGCGCAGTCAGCTGCGCCTCGCGCTCGAAGCGTTTCAATCCCTCCTCGCCGGCGCTCGCCGGAGGCAGGAGCTTGATGGCGGTCGGCCGGCGCAGCATCTCGTGTTCGGCGCGGTAGACGACGCCCATCCCTCCCTCGCCGATCTTCTCGAGCAGGGTGTACTGGCCGAGGCGGCGCGCGCGGGCGACCGACCGACGCAGGTGGAACGTGACGCTCGAGATCAGGGTCGCCATGACGGCCGTGAACGCCGACCAGAGGGCCGTCGTCGTCACGATGTAAAGGGGTGGGTAGTCCGGCGAGGGACCGCCGCGCACCAGGAGAAAGGCGACGGCCGGCATGCCCGCCACGGCGGCCGCCGAGATCCAGGCCGTTCGCCTGGGCTCGCTCGGCACGAGCGCCGCCCGGATCAGCAGCACCGCGTTCAGGATGAGGTTCATCATCTGATCCGGGCGCCACACCATCGGCATCGCCCGCGCCATGGCGATGTAGCCGATCGCCGCGAGGATCGTCCCGGCGGCGTCGAGACGCAGGAGCCCGCGATGGGACAGGCCTCGGCCGGGGAGGATCCAGATGAGAAAGAGGATCACGGTTGCCGCCACATGCCCCGCGAACAGGTGCTCGAGGATCGGCCGGCCCCCGAAGGCATTGAGCGCGAATCCCACGACGATGAAGGCGGCGGACGCCAGGCACGCGAGGCGGCCGTAAAGAGCCAGGCGCTCCGCGAGGAAGTCCCGCTCGGCGGTGGGGCCCGACCGGGCGGCGACGGGCGGCTCGGAGCCGATGGCCCGGGCGGCCTCGATCCGGGCGATCGCGGAGCGCGACTCCTCGGGCCGGTCGGACGGGAACCGGTCGGCCGGGAGTAGAACGGTCGTTTCGGGCTCAGCCAGGCGTCGTGCCTCCCGGCCCGATTCGATCAGATTCGCCGCCTCCGGAACAGAGCCGAATTCCCCGGTCCCGGCCGGCCGGTCACTCCTCGTGGAGGGTCCGGTTGGGGTCGGTCGCGGCGGCCCGCCAGGCGGGGACGAGGCTCGAGCCGAGGGCAACGGCGGTCAGGGCCGCGGCCGCGAATGCCAGCGTCGCCGGATCGCCCGGCTGGAGGCCGTAGAGGAGCGTGCGGGCCGTCGTCGCGGCGGCGACGGCGAGGAGGGCGCCGGCGGCGATGCCGATGCCCACGAGCGTCGCCGCCTCGCGGATCACCATGCCCACGATGTCGCGGCGGCTCGCCCCCAGGGCCATCCGGACGCCGATCTCGTTGCGGCGGCGAACAACCATGAAGGACAGGACGCTGTAGATGCCGATCATCGCGAGGACCGCCGCGAGCGCTCCGAAGAAACCCGAAAGGTTCGCCATCAGGCGCTCGCGCAGCAGGCCCTCCGCGATCGTGGCCTGCAGTGGACGGGAGTAGATGATGACCTGCGGGCTGACCTCGGCGACGGCGCGCGTGACGGCCGGCAGGATCGCGGCGAGCGGCTCGGAGGTCTGGATCAGGATCCGCGTCCCGGGGCGCAGAGCTTCATCCTGGGCCTCGGCCGTGAAAACGATCGGCGTGAAGTCCTCCCTCAGGTCTCCGTACTTGGCGTCCTGGACCAGGCCGATGACCTGGTAGACGGTGTCGAGGTTGCCGCCGTCCCCCTTCTGCGCGAACGACCGGCCGACCGGGTTGGCGCCGTTGAAGAAGCGGCGCGCGAACGTTTCGGTCACGACCGCGACCCGCGGGCTGCCTTTCCGGTCCGTGTCGTCGAAGTCACGGCCGGCGAGCAGGCGCATCTGGAGCGTCCGGAAGAAGCCCGGGCTGATGCAGTTGAAATTCGCCGAGTGATTGGCGGCCGGGAGGCCCGCGACGAAGACCTCCTCGTTCCAGAAACTGCCGGAGACCGGCGCGATGCGGGCGGACGCCGCCGAGGCGACGCCGGGGACCGCCCGGACGCGCTCGAGCAGGCGATACTTGAACTCCGCCCGAGACTCCTTGGGAATGCGGAGCCCCGTGAAGTCCATCGCGCTGACGAGAACCCGTTCCCTTCGGAATCCGGGATCGACGCGGTTCAAGTTGCGGAAGGTGCGGACGAAGAGGAGCGCTCCGACCAGGAGCACCAGAGAGAGCGAGACCTGCGAGACGACGAGCGCCCGCCGGATCCCCGGCCGGGCCAGGTTGCCGGCGATGCCGCGACCGCCGGACTTCAGCGCTTCCAGGGGCTCGGACCGCGTCGCCTGGAATGCCGGCGCGAGGCCGAAAAGGATGCACGTCGCCGCCGTCAGGACGATCGTGAAGGCGAGCACCCGCCAGTCGGGTTGGAGATCCACGAAGAGCGGCGAGCTCTCCGTGTTCAGGGCGGACACCAGGACCCGCGTCAGTGCCTGGGCCACCGCGGCGCCGCACGCCGCGCCGAGGGCGGCGAGGATCAGGCTCTCGGCGAGGAGCTGGCGGATGAGCCGCCCGCGGGAGGCGCCGAGCGCCAGGCGAACCGCGATCTCGCGCTGCCGGCCGGCCGAGCGGGCGAGCATCAGGTTGGCCAGGTTGGCGCAGGCGATCAGGAGCACCAGGCCCGAGATCGCGAGCAGCAGCGTGAGCGGCGAGGTGTAGTCCTCCCGGAGCCCGGACCAGCCCGTCGCCGCCGCAACCGCTCCGAGCCGGTTTGCGATGTAGCGCTTCTTCAGCGCCGCGTCGTAATCCGGCGGCACCGTCGCCTCGAAGATGCCGGGAGAGATCGTCGAAAGCTGCGCCGAGGCGCGCTCGAAGCTCCAGCCGGGTTTCAGGCGCCCGACCACTGCGAGCCACCAGCCGGAAGGGTTGGACGTCCTCGGCCTGTCGGGATAGATGACCGGCTCGGAGCAGAGGGGGAGCGCGATGTCGAACGTCTTGCCGACGTCGACGCCGAAGAACGACGCGGGAGTGACGCCGATGACCTCGAACGTTTGCCCCTCGACCGCGAGGCGCGTCCCGAGAACCGAGGCCCGTCCGCCGAGCTCGCGCCGCCAGAAGCCGTCGCTGACGACCAGGCCGGCCGATCCGCAGCCCGGACGGTCGTCGTCGGGAGAGAGCAATCGCCCGACCGCCGGTTCGACTCCCAGCGTGGCGAAGAAACCGCCGCTGACCCAGAGGGCGTCCACGTAGCGGGCATCCCCGCCGGGAGCGAGATTCAGCCGCCCCGAGCTCCACGCGCCGATTCGCGAGAACGCCGCCTGCTGTTCCTCGATGCGCTTCCAGATGGAGCTCGTCAGCTCCGGGTAATCCGCGCTGAAGTTGCCCGAACGGGTTCGGGTTCCGACGAACTTGACGTGCGCCAGTTCACCCGGCGCCCGGACGGGCAGCGGCCGGAGGGCGACCGCGTCGAGGAGCTGGAAGATCGCCGTGTTGGCGCCGATCCCCAGGGCCAGCGACAGGACGGCGGCGAGCGCGAATCCCGGATCCAGGCGAAGCAGCCGCGTCCCGTGGCGCAGGTCCCTCCAGACCGATGCCGCGAGGCGTCCCGGCGCCGGGGTCGGCTCGTCGCCGCCCGGGACCGGGGCGGGCCGCTGCGCCGGCAGCGTTTCGGCGATCGCAGCCGCGAGGCCGGAGCCTTCGATCTCGGCCAGCGCCGTCCGGCGGGCGTCCTCCTCGCGCGCTCCCCGCGCCAGGAGCTCCTCGTACCGGTCTTCCAGGTGCTGGCCGAGCTCCTCGGCGACCTCCGCCTCGCGCCCGGGGGAAAGCGCGAGCGGCGCGAGAAGCTCGCGAATCTCCTTGGACCACTCAGGCATGCTCGGCCGCCGTGATCCGGTTCATGGCCTCGACGAATTCCTTCCAGACGCTGCGCTTCTCGGCGAGCATCCGGCGACCGGCGGGCGTGAGGCGATAGTAGCGGCGCCGGCGCTGGCCCGCTTTCTCGACCCAGCGGCCCTTGATCAGGTCCCGCTCCTCGAGGCGGTAGAGCAGGGGGTAGAGGGAAGCGACGTTGAGCCGCATCGCTCCCTCCGAGCGCTCGTCGATTAACTTGCAGATCTCGTATCCGTGCCGCGCGCGATGCTCGAGGAGCGCGAGGACGGCGAGCTCCGTGCTCCCCTTCTTGAGCTCCCGGTCGAATCCGGCCGACATATGTGTCATAGCCATATATTGCTGCGAAAGCTAGGCGCTGTCAAGCCGTCAGCGATGTCCCGTCAGCGCGGCTCTCCATCCTGATGGCGTGAACAGGCTGGCCACAGTTAGACTTAAAGGCGAAAACCTGGCTCGCGAAGATTCGATGAAGAGCAGCCCGTTAGCGCCGATGCGCCTGGGTGGCGTGACGACAGGCATCGCCTTTTCCGTCTTTGCTCTCGTTTTCGCCAACGCACCGCCGGAGATCGGGCTGGCGCAGACCGACGTCACGACCGGTCGGATCACCGGTTACGTCCGCGCTAACGGCGGAAGTCCTCTCTCCGGAGCCGCCGTAACGGGCCGCAATCCGGCGACCGGCCACGCGGTGGCTGCGACCAGCGGGGCGGACGGCTTCTACCAGTTGATCGACCTGCCTGGCGGAACGTATTCGGTAACCGCCTCCCTCGCGGGCTTCGCCGCCCGAACGCGTTCGGGCGTCCGGCTCATCCTGGGCTCTTCTCCGTCGGTGGACTTCGTCCTGGAAATCTCGACCGTCTCCGAGCACGTGTCCGTCACGAGCGCGATCCCCACCGTCGAACCGACGAACACGACGGTTTCGACGACCATCGAGGCGGAGCAGATCAGGAACCTCCCCGCCTCGGGGCGGGACTTCAAGAGTTTCGCCCTTCTAACCCCCATGACCCGGATCGAGTCCGAGCGCGGGACCCTCTCCATCGGCGGAGAGCGCGGGATCAACACGAGCATCAACGTGGACGGCATGGACTTCAACAACCCTTTCTTCGGCGGCTCCGCCGCGCACGCGGAGGGGCGTGCCCCTCTCTCGCTGTCGCTCGAGTCGATCCAGGAGATGACCGTGATTACCAACGGCGCCTCGGTCGAGTTCGGACGCTCGGGGGGCGGCTTCGTCAACGTCGTCACCCGGAGCGGGACCAACACGGTTCACGGAAGCGGGTTCTTCTACTTTCAACCCCAGGCTTTCGTCGCCGATTTCGCCAATGGACAGTCTCCGAACGACCAGGAGAGGAAGCAGTTCGGCGGGTCGCTGGCGGGGCCGCTGGCGAAAGATCGTCTCTTCCTGTTCGGTTCTTTCGAGCGGAACCTGCAGGACGTCACGATCCCGATCGATCCGATCGTCCTCGATGCCGCCATCTTCGCCAGGTATCCCGTGCTGGCGAGCCCGCCGCAATACGTCCAGACGCGCGACGGCTGGGTCGCCTTCGGACGCCTGGACTGGCAGTGGACGGACAGCCAGCGCATCATGGCCCGCGCGAACCGCGCGGACTACGACGGCGTGAACGGCACCAGCAGCGCGCCAACCAACACGCTTCAACACAACGGAATTGAGGGGATGAAGTCGCTTCAGGTTCTGGCGAACTCCTCCGGCCAGTTCGGCGCGAGCTTCGTCAACGATCTGAATTTCAACTATCACCACGAGGACACGCCGCGCGCCGACAAGGAACTGAATCTGCCGGAGATCCGTGTAAACCAGACCTCGGCTCTCTACGGGGAGGTGGCTTTCCTGCCGACGCCGTCAACGGTCCGCAGGTACGAGGCCAGCGACACTCTTACATACCTGGTGAAGAACCATGCGGCGAAAATCGGTTTCGATTACAACGACACGTCGGTCTCCCAGATCTTCAAGAACAACTGGAGGGGCGTCTTTACCTTCGGCACCCCTGCCGACCTGATTGCCGGGAAGTACTCGTCGTACGTCCAGTTCAGTGGTCTGGGCGGATTGACCGCCGATCAAGCCGGAACGACGTCCTTCGCCCAGAGGGAATATGCGGGCTTTCTGCAGGATCAATGGTTCGTCAGTGCGAAGCTGACGGCGACGCTCGGGGTCCGATATGAGTACCTGGACAACCCGAACGCGCCGGTTCTGAATCCGTCCGCGGCCTTACCGAGCGGCCAGTTCCCGCTGAATGGCCGCATTCCGGACGTCAACAATCAATGGTCGCCGCGTCTGGGTCTTTCCTACGCGGTGGATCCGAGAACGGCCTTCCGGCTGAGCGCCGGCCGCTACTGGAGCCGGACGCCGGGACTCCTCTTCTCCCAACTATATTCGAGAAACGGGCTCATAGGCGTCTTGTATTCGACTCAACCGTTCCAGGCCGGACAGAACCCC
>DATFQY010000035.1:0-3234 GCA_035263845.1 Thermoanaerobaculia bacterium
TTGCCGTCCGAGAACACCCCGTTGGCGGCGGAGTCCACCGATAGCGCGATCGGCGTCACTTGAGGCGTCGGTGTCAGGGTCGGCGGCGGCGTGTTCGTCGGAGTATTCGTCGGGGTCCTCGTGGGCGTGCGGGTCGGAGTCGGCGTGGCCGCCGAGTCGGTGAAGCAGACCGTCACGTCGTTGACGATCGGGGAGCTCGGGTTTCCGGTCGTCAGCGTGGCCTTGTATTTCAGATAACGGAAACCGTTGAACTGGGAGAGCGACCCTCCGCTGGAGAAGAACGTCGCCGGCGTGCCGTCGGGCCCCACGAAGTTGAAGACCCCGAGCAGGTCGTTCCGCGCCGCGGCCTGGAACTTCACGTCGGTTCCCGCCGGGACGGAAGCGTTCCAGGAGATCGTCGTCCAGTTCGCCGCGTTGCCTGCCGAAGGGTTGGCGTCCTTCAGGCTCGAAACGAATTCTCCCGAAGGAGCCAGCGTCGCGACGAACGCCTTGAAGCCGAGGTCCTTGTTCTGCGCCGACCAGCTCCCGCCGCTGTTCGTGGAGATGATCTGCGCGCCGCCGCCGTACTGGTTGTTGTTGCTGCGCAGGGCGAAATAGCCGCCGGTCGCTCGGTCGGCGAGGAGACGCAGCACGAAGGCGTAGACCGTGCCAGCCGAGACGGCCGCCGGGCTGCCGAAACGCGCCGAGTAGAAGGTCCCGGCGCCGCTCGAAAACGCCGGGATCGTGGTCGAGGCGAGGACCGTGGAGGTGGGAAGTCCTGCGCTCGTCGTGCGCAGCTCCACGGTGATCGCCGGACCCGCCTCGCTGCAGGAGCTGCAGAACAGGTCGACATCGATCCGGGTCAGGAGGCCGCTGACGGATGGGGTCAAGGTCTGTGCCTCCCAAACGGATGTCGTGATCGCGTTGCCGGTATTGCTCACGGTCGTGTTCTGCTGGTCGATGGCCGGGACGGTGCCGAGCTTCACGTCGCCGGGGCTCGACGTGAGGTCCACGGAGGAAGGGACTCCCCCCAGGAAGTCCGCCTGGGTCGTGTCGGTCAGGCAGCCGCTCTGGGGCGCCGACGCCAGGGAGAAGTCGCGCGTGGTCGTGCCGCCGTCGGTCACCACGACGATCGATGAGGCGCTTGTGACGAAGCCGGTGGCGCTCGCGGAGATGCCGGGATAGGTGCCGGCCGGAATGTTCGCGAACGAGTAGAAACCGCTTCCGTTGGCCGTCGCGGTCCGGCTGCCAAAGCTCACGGTGGCCCCGGCGATGGGAGCGCCTCCGGAGGTAGCGGTCACGGTGCCCTGGATGGTTCCGCCGCTTCCGACCGGAGTGCACGAGGGGTACTGGAACGCCCCGATCCGGGTCAGCCAGCTCAAGCCGTCCTTGTCGTAGTACTCGTTGGTCAGCCAGAGTGTGCAGCCGTCGGGGTCCAGCGCCGCGGCGCTGTAGTCGCCCCAACGGGTGCAGGTGCCGCTGCAGCTGCCGGTCTGCGTTCCCAGCCCCTGGCGGAGGAGCTGCTCGGTCTGAGGGAGCGAGTTCACCGGGTCTCCAGCGAGACGTCCCGCGTACTGGATGGCCGGTTTCGTCGAGGAATTCGACGTGCTGTAACCGATGACCATGTTTCCGGCGCGATCCACCGCCACGCTCGGCAGGAATCGGTTCATGGAACCGTCGGGGTTGTGCGTGAAGGCCTGGGTCGTGTTGGCAGCCACGGTCCCGCCGGTCACGTTCACCTGGTAGAAACGGACGGCGGCCTGTGAGGCGGAGCTGCCCTGAACGGTATGGCTCGTCCAGAGAGACTCCGCTCCGCCGAGGTTCGTGTACTGGTTCTGCGCCATCGTGCGGACGGCCAGCGTGTCCAGGTTGTTCCCGCCCAGCGACGGCACGGTGTTCGGCGGGTCCGCCCAGTCCGCCGGAGCGATCGAAATGTCCGGGCCCGTCAGGGTGGAAGTCGAGATCGCATTCCAGTCCACGTGAAACTTGTAGACGGACTCCGCGTTGGTGAAGTTCCAGACCACGGCATAGAGGTTGGGACGCCCGGCCGGCGGCGTCCCGGCCTGGAGCCGTGCGTTGGCCGGAAGCACGGTGAACTCGGCGGCCGGAAGGTCGAAGGAAACGACTTGCGGGCTCGCCGCCCCGGCGTACATCTGCGCCTTGTTGAACGCATACGCCCGGACGTTCAGAAACGGACCGGTTGCCGGGTAGTCGAACATGTTGGCCGACATGTAGAGACCGTCGGGCCAGATGCCGAACTTGGGATAGTCGCCCGTTCCGCCGGCCGTGTTGATCGAGTAGAAGTTCCACCCGCCGCCGATGGGGTCGCCCGACATGGATACGGCAAAGCACTGGAACGATCCAGGCGGATTGGCGATGTTGCCGAAACTGTCCACCTTGAACGCGAAGTCCGTGACGATCCACCGGTCCTCGAAGCTGTCGTAGAGCACGTACGGATCGCCGAAGTTGTCGGTGTCGCAGAGGTTCCCGAAGGCACCCTGGCTCATCAAGGTGTCGAACGTGAAGGCCGTGACCAGAGCTCCTGTCCCCTTGTCGAAGATGCCGACCGAGGTGTTGACCGTCTGGATGTAATAGGTCGGTCCGACGTCCCCATTGGTGTCCGGCGGATGGCCGTCGCCCCAGTTTTCGAAATCCAGTCCGTTGAAGCTCGTGGCGGGCGCCGGAGCGGCGGTCGCGGGCCTCGCGATCGAAGGCTTCGATGCGGCGGGCGGAGAGCTTCCCGCCGAAGGGTAATGAATCGGGATGACGGGTGGTGGCTCGCGCTCCGGCCGCTCCCGGCGAACGGGTCGGACGTAGGGAAGGTCACGGAGGTTGCCGTGAAACGGACGTCCCCGGGTCAGCCGCTGCTCGCGCGGCATGAGGCCTGCCCCCGATGAGGCCTTTGTCGAAGGCGCCACGCCGCTCGTCCGCGAAAGCCCGGCGGCGGCGCCGAGAAGAGCGATGGCGGCGAGCGCCACCGCGACCCGTCTGGGTCTCCCGGGACCGTTCGCGGAGAGTGGACCGAACTTAAACAGGAGCCTAAGAGACTACGCGACGGCGATTCGGGCGGGCAAGGGGAATCTGGGATGGAACCGCTCAGGGACGGTAGAGCGTGAACCCGAAGCCGTTGGAGATGAACTTGGACATCGCGCCGCGGCTGACCGCCAGGCTCGGCCCGAAGGTGCCGTCCGGGAACCCCGAGATCACGTTCTTGGCCCACAGGAAGTGCGAGTGCCGGCAGAACAGGTCGGAGGT
>DATFQY010000036.1:0-44801 GCA_035263845.1 Thermoanaerobaculia bacterium
CTCGGCAGGGCCCGCCGCGCGGCCACCTCCGCGCGCGGAACACCCGCCTGGTCCATCGCCTCCAGCTGCTCAAGCCTCTCGCGAAGGGCTTCCGTGATCGGAACGGCTTTCGGGGCCGCCTCGCCGGCAGGCGCGGCGACGACCAGCAAGCCGGCGAAGCCAAGGAAGGCGGCACAGCGACCGGGCAACATGGAGTGAGGCTTCGAAGCTAGCAGCCGGGCCGGCCCGGGGGCGATCGGACCTTGGTGCAGGTCAGAACTTGTAGCCGACCGAGATGACGGGGCCCCAGTCGTTCGTCGCCGCTCCGGCCGTCGGCGGGCGGCTGTCGAAGGTGTCGAAAATGCTGATGGAGACATAAAAGTCCGAGATGATGTCGCGGCGCACCCGCGCGTCGGCCTGGAGGCGCACGCGGCCGGAGTCCGTCAGGCTCGGGAAGACGGTCACGTCCACGCCGAAGGCGACCTTGGGAAAGTCGTACATGAAATAGGAGTACTTGCCGGCGATGACCGCCTCGACGCTGTAGCTCCCCTCGCCGTCGATGGGCGTCTCGTGCGATCCCGCCACGCCGGCGAGGACGTCTAAGAGAGTCTGGTTGGTCTGGATGAGGTGGCGTCCGAGGCCCAGCCCCCCGAGCGCCCGCAGGTCGAGACCGAGCTCCTTGTTGTGCTCGACGCGAACCACGGCTCCGAGGTACCAGAGCTTCGGCAGGAAGAGCCCGTAGTCCACCTGCCAGGACGCACGTTCCGACGCGGTGACTCCTTCCTGGTGGCTGGCGAAGGCGGAGAGCTCGGTCCCAAGCTGGTATCCCCGGCTGCGGTAGGTCGCCTCTCCGTTGAAGTTCAGCTGGAAGTAGTTGTTCGCCTCCGTGTAGGTGAACCCGAAGTCCACCGACCCGTTCAACCCGGCCCAGACGCTCTTGTAGACCGGCGCAATCCGAACGACGTCGAGGAACCCGAGCGGCCGCTCGAAGCCCCCCGAGAGGACGATCAGCTTGCCGGGCGGCTCGGAGGGAGCGAGCTTGCCGTAGATCTTGCTCCCGTCCACGAGCTCGATCTCGAAGGTCTTCTCCGATTCGATGGAGACGATCTTGTTCCACTTGACCTTCAGATCCCCCTGGTTGTCCGTCTTGAGCGTCAGGTACCCCTGGTTGTAGCTGCGGAATTCCCCGGTATTGCGGTCGCCGTTGATCATCACGACCACGTCGGTCTTCTGCGCGAGCGCGGCCGCCGGCGCCAGAAGCAGCAGGGCGAGCCACAGGGCCTGTCGGAAAGCGGCTCGGGGCATCAAGCGAGTGCCCGGACCTTAACAGCCGCCCGATCCCCCTTCATCGGGGACCTTGGTGCAGGGCCGAAGGGCCGGGAGGGGATTCCCGGTTGCACCTTGGTCCGGGCTTACTCGGGAGAACGCGCCGGATAGCGTTTCGTCGAAGCCGCTCGAACGGAGGTAGATCCATGCTACGTGCCGCACGGAGTTGCGCCTTTCTGACCCTCGCCGCGCTCGCCGCGGCCACCGGCTGCGGCAAGAAAGAGGAGGCTGCCGCTCCTCCGCCACCGGCCGTCGAAGTGGCGGCCGTCGTCCAGAAGGACGTGCCGATTTACGGCGAGTGGATCGGCTCGCTCGACGGCTCGGTCAACGCCGAGATCCGGCCGCAGATCGAGGGCTACGTCTTGAAGCAGGTCTACCGGGAGGGCTTCGTCGTCCGCGCCGGCGAGCCGCTCTTCGAGATCGACCCGAGGCAGTTCCAGGCCTCGTATGACCAGACGCGGGCCTCGCTCTCGCAGTACGAGGCAACCCTGGCCAACGCGAAGACGACCGCGGCGCGTTACCGCCCCCTCGCGAAGGAAAAGGCGATCAGCCAGCAGGAGCTCGACGACGCCGAGACCAAGGAGCGCACCGCGTCCGCCAACGTCGAGAGCGCGAAGGCCGCCATGGAAAAGGCGAAGCTCGACCTGGAATGGACGAAGATCGTCTCCCCGATCGACGGCATCGCCGGCGTGGCCAAGTCCCAGGTCGGCGACCTCGTCAACCGGCTGACCGTGATGACCACGGTCTCGCAGGTCGACCCGATCAAGGTCAACTTCAGCCCGAGCGAGCAGGAGTACCTCGAATGGGTCGCCAAGCACGGCTCCGTGGAGAAGACCCTGAGCGCGAACGAGGACCTGGAAAAGGGTCCCCTGCAGCTGATGCTGGCCGACGGCTCCGTCTTCCCGCACCACGGCCGCGCAATCCTCATCGGGCGCGAGGTGGACGCGAAGACCGGCACGATCCAACTCGCAGGGGCGTTCCCCAACCCGGGGAACATCCTGAGGCCGGGCCAGTACGCCAAGGTCCGCGTCTCGCTGGACGTCAAGAAGAACGCGATCCTCGTGCCCCAGCGGGCGGTGTCGGAGCTGCAGGGCAGCTACCAGGTCGCGGTCGTCGGCTCCGACAACAAGGCGACGATCAAAGTCGTCAAGACGGGCCCCGTCGACGGGAACATGTGGGTCATCGAGGAAGGCTTGAAGCCGGGAGACCGGATCATCGTGGAGGGTCTCCAGCGGGTTCGATCCGGAATGACCGTGAACCCGACGCAGGCCTCGGCGCCGGAGGGCGGTGGAAAGGCCGAGCCCGCGAAGACCGAGCCCGCCAAAGAGACCAAGGGGTAAGCCATGGCCTCCTTCTTCATCCGCCGGCCGATCGTCGCGATCGTCATCGCGATCCTGATGACTATAGCGGGAGCCGTCGCGATGTCGAAGCTCCCGACCGCGCAGTACCCCGACATCGTCCCGCCCCAGATCAAGGTCACAACGACCTACACGGGCGCCGACGCGATCACCATCGAGCAGTCGGTCGCGACTCCGCTCGAGCAGCAGATGAACGGCGTGGACAACATGATCTACATGCAGTCCACTAACGCCAACGACGGGACGATGACGGAGAACGTCACGTTCGACGTCGAGACCGACATCAACATCGACCAGGTCAACACGCAGAACCGCGTCTCGCAGGCCCAGCCGAACCTGCCGGCCGACGTCAACCAGTTCGGCCTGACCGTCAAGAAGTCCACGTCCAATCCGCTGATCATGGTGGCGCTCTACTCGCCAAAGGGGACCTACGACGCCCTTTTCCTCGGCAACTACGCCACGATCAACGTCAACGACGCGCTCTACCGCGTGCCCGGCGTCGGCCAGATCCAGAACTACGGGACGGCCGACTACGCTATGCGGATCTGGGTCAAGCCGGCGCGCCTGGCGAGCCTCGGGCTGACGGTGCCCGACCTCCTGAACGCCGTCAAGCAGCAGTCCACCGTCAACCCGTCCGGCGGCATCGGCACGGAGCCGGCGCCCAAGGGGCAGGAGTTCACCTACACCGTCCGTTCCCAGGGCCGACTCGTCTCGTCGGAGGAGTTCGGCAACGTGGTCGTCCGCCTGAACCCCGACGGCTCCGTCGTGCGCCTGAAGGACGTGGCCCGCATCGATCTCGGAGCCCTGAACTACCAGCAGCGCGCCCGCTTGAACGGCAAGCCGTCCTGTCCCATCGGCATCTTCCAGGTGCCAGGCTCCAACGCGATCGCGGTCGCCGACGGCGTGAAGAAGGCGATGGTGGAGCTGAAGCAGCGCTTCCCCGACGATCTCGATTACGTCATCGCCCTCGACACGACGCTCCCGGTCACCGAGGGAATCAAGGAGATCCAGCACACGCTCTTCGAGGCAATCGTCCTCGTCATCATCGTCGTCTTCCTCTTCCTCCAGGGGTGGCGCGCGACGCTGATCCCGCTCCTAGCCGTGCCGGTTTCGCTCGTCGGCACGTTCATCTTCTTTCCGGGGCTCGGCTTCTCGATCAACACGCTGTCCCTCTTCGGCCTCGTGCTCGCGATCGGCCTCGTCGTGGACGACGCGATCGTCGTCGTCGAGGCGGTCGAGCACCACATCGAGCACGGCCTGTCGCCCAGGGAGGCGACGGAGAAGGCGATGGAGGAGGTCTCGGCGCCCTGCGTCGGAATCGCCCTCGTCCTCTCCGCCGTGTTCATCCCCGTCGCGTTCATGGGCGGCATCCAGGGGCGGATGAACATGCAGTTCGCCATCACGATCGCCGTCTCGGTCCTGATCTCCGCCTTCAACGCGCTGTCGCTCTCGCCGGCGCTTTCCGTCCTGATCCTCAAGCCCAAGAAACAGTCCAAAGGGCCCCTCGGGAAGTTCTTCGCCTGGTTCAACAAGGTCTTCGGAAAGATGACCAACGGCTACGTCAAATTCTCCGCCGGGCTGATCCGCAAGATGGTCGTGAGCGTGCTGATCCTCGTGGGCTTCACCGTTCTCTCGGGGCTTCTCGGCAAGCGGCTTCCGTCGGGCTTCCTCCCCAACGAGGACCAGGGTTACTTCTTCCTGAACGTCCAGCTTCCCGACGCCTCCTCGCTCCAGCGCACCGA
This sequence comes from Thermoanaerobaculia bacterium, assembly GCA_035263845.1. GTDB lineage: Bacteria > Acidobacteriota > Thermoanaerobaculia > UBA5066 > Gp7-AA6 > JAWOLE01. The sequence continues at coordinate 4,406 of DATFQY010000036.1, forward strand.
CGCCGTGTGCCAGAAAGTCGAGAAGCTGCTCGCCGAGACCAAGGGCGTCAAATACGTCACGACGGTCGCGGGGTTCTCCCTTCTCGCCGGGGCCTCGGCGCCCTACACCGCCTTCTATTTCATCGGGCTCGATCCCTGGGACGAGCGCAAGGGCGACGAGATGCTCGCCTCTTCGATCGTCCGGCGCTTGAACGGGCAGTTTCGCGCGAAGATCGTGGAGGCGAGCGTCATCGCCTTCGAGCCGCCGGCGATCCAGGGCCTCGGCACTGGCGGCGGCTTCTCCTTCTGGCTCCAGGACAGGAGCGGCGGAACCGTCGAGTTCCTCCAGCAGAACCTCCAGAAGTTCCTGGAGGCGGCGCGCAAGCGGCCCGAGCTCGCCAACGTCAACAGCGTCTGGCGCGCCGCGGTGCCCCAGATCTACGCCGACATCAACCGCGACAAGGTCTTGAAGCAAGGCGTCGCCGTCGCCGACGTCTATCAGTCGCTGCAGGCCTTCCTCGGCGGCATCTACGTCAACCAGTTCAACCGCTTCGGCCGCCAGTGGAAGGTCTTCCTGCAGGCCGAGGCCGAGGGCCGCGTCAAGGCGGAAGACATCAACCAGTTCTACGTCCGGAACAACGACGGCAAGATGGTTCCGCTCTCCGCCGTCGTGACGACCAAGGGCGTTTCCGGGCCCGAGTTCACGAACCGGTTCAACCTCTTCCGGGCCGCGCAGGTCACGGGCATCCCGGCGCCCGGCTACAGCTCCGGCCAGGCGACGAACGCTCTCCAGGAGGTTGCGAAGGAGGTTCTGCCGCGCGAGATGGGCTACGACTGGGCCGACATGTCGTACCAGGAGGTCAAGGCGGCGGGCGCCGGCGCGAAGGTCTTCATCATGTCCATCGTCTTCGTGTTCCTGATCCTCGCCGCCCTGTATGAGAGCTGGTCGCTCCCCTTCGGCGTCCTCCTCTCGGTGCCGGTCGCCGTCTTCGGCGCGTTCCTGGGATTGCTGATGCGGAAGTTCAACCTCGACGTCTACGGCCAGATCGGTCTCGTCATGCTGATCGGCCTCGCCGCGAAGAACGCGATCCTGATCATCGAGTTCGCCGTTCTCGAGATGAAGAAGGGCAAGACCCTGGTGGACGCCTCCCTGGAGGGAGCGAAGCTGCGATTGCGCCCGATCCTGATGACCTCCTTCGCCTTCATCCTGGGCTGCGTGCCGCTCTGGACGGCCTCGGGCTCGGGCGCGGAGTCGCGAAAGATCCTGGGGACCGTCGTCATCGTCGGCATGCTCGCGGCGACGGGGATCGCGATCTTCATCATCCCGGCGCTCTTCGTGCTGGTCGAAAGGATCGCGGGCAAGGACAAGAAGCCCGTCGCGGCCCCGCAGCCCGCGGCGGCGACCCATCCAAGCCCGGCCGGAGCGGGGCACTGACATGAAGAAGATCGCCGCCCTCTCCGTCGGCCTCGCGCTTCTCTGCGGATGCGCGGTCGGCCCCAACTACGAGAGACCTCCCGTCACACCTCCGGTCGCCTACCGCGACGTCATCGGCCCGCACCAGCCCGCGGCGACTCTCGCCGACCAGCCGTGGTGGGACGTCTTCCACGACGACACGCTCCGCAAGCTGATCGACGAGGCGCTCGTCACGGGCTACGACGCGCAAATCGCGGCGTGGCGGGTCGAGGAGGCCCGGGCGCGCGCCGGCATCGCGAAGTCGGAGTTCTTCCCGCAGATCTTCTACGGCGGGCAGTGGTCCCGCTCCCAGCAGTCCACCTATACGGGCCCAGCCAACCACGAGACCGTCAACCTCCACAGCGTCAACGTCAACTTCAACTGGGAGCTCGACCTGTGGGGCCGGATCCGGAGGTTGAACGAGGCCGCCAAGGCCCAGTACCTGGCGACTGACGCGGCGCGAAAGGGCGTCCTGATCTCGCTCATCTCCGACGTGGCGAGCACCTACTTCCGCCTTCGCGAGCTCGACGAGGAGCTCGTGATTTCCCGCAAGACCGCCGATGCGTTCCAGCAGACCGCCCGTCTCTTCGAGAGGAAGCTCTCGGAAGGGGCGGCCTCGGCCCTCGAGTCTTCCTACGCCGCCGCCGCCTACAAGCAGGTCAACGCGACGGTGCCCGACATCGAGCGCCAGATCGAAGCGACCGAGAACGTCCTGAACGTCCTGCTCGGGCGAAACCCGGCGGACGTCCCGCGCGGAATCACACTCGCGGACGCGCCCGTGGTGCCCGAGATCCCGGCCGGGCTTCCGTCGGACCTGCTGCAGCGCCGGCCCGACATCGCGCAGGCGGAGCAGGAGCTGATCGCCGCCAACGCCGGGGTGGGAGTCGCCACCGCGAACTTCTTCCCCACGATCAGCCTGACCGGGCTCTTCGGTGGCGTCAGCCCCGATGTTTCGAACCTCTTCACGCCCGGGAGGACCTGGTCGATCGCCGCCGGGCTCTTCGGCCCGCTCTTCCAGGGAGGACGCCTCCGGAGCGAGTACGACGTGGCCTACGCCCAGTGGGAGCAGTCGAAGCTCTTCTACGAGCAGACGGTCACGAACGCCTTCAACGAGACGACCACGGTCCTCTACGCCAAGAACAAGCTTGCCGCCTCCGTCCGCGAGCTCGCCGACTCCGTCGGCTACTACCGGGACATGGTCCGCCTGACGAACCTCCGCTACAACAGCGGCCTCTCGAGCTATTTCGAGGTCCTCTATTCCATGCAGCAGCTGTTCCCCGCCGAGATCGCGCTGGCCCGCGCACGGGTCAACCTGCTGACGAACTCCGTGGACATCTACAAGGCGCTCGGCGGAGGCTGGAACATCGCGAACCCGACGTGGCAGTCTCCGGCGGCGGCGCCAGCCCCTGCCAGGCCCGGCGGAGGCGATTCGGAGCCGTGAAGATCAGCTTCAAGCCCTCGATCTCCTGGCTCTTCGCATTCATTCCCGTCACGCTCGTCCTCGAGAAGACCGGAGCGTCGGATCCCGTCATCTTCTTTTCGGCCGCCCTCGCGATCGTCCCGATCGCCGCGCTGATCGTCCAGTCCACGGAGCAGGTCGCGCACCGAACGGGGGACGCCATCGGCGGCCTGCTCAATGCGACGTTCGGCAACGCTCCCGAGCTGATCATCGCTCTCGTGGCCCTCAAGGCGGGCAACCACGAGCTGGTCCGCGCGTCGATCATCGGAGCGATCCTCGCCAACCTTCTCCTGGCTCTCGGAATCTCGTTCCTCCTGGGTGGCCTGCGCTATCACGACCAGGACTACAACCCGGCCGCGTCGAGGGTGTACAGCACGATGATGCTGATCGCGGCCATCAGCCTGGCGATCCCCAGCGCTTTCTCGCGCTTCTTCTCGACGGGAGGTCCGATCCGCGAGGAGGAACTGCTCAACACGGGCCTGGCGATCGTTCTCCTCGCCGCGTACGCGCTCTACCTCGTCTTCCTGTTGAAGACGCACCCCGAGGCCTTCGAGAGCGTCCGAGGCAAGGGAGATGAGGAGCACGAGGGCCCGACCTGGAGTGTCGCGCGCGCCGCCGGGAGCCTCGTCGCGGCGTCGGTGCTGGCCGCCTGGATGAGCGAGATCCTCGTCGGCGCCGCCGAGGGAACCGGCAAGGCGCTGGGAATGTCGCAGACCTTCATCGGGATCGTCTTCGTCGCGATCGTCGGCGGGGCGGCGGAGAGCGGCTCGGCGATCGCCATGGGCATGAAGAACAAGATGGACCTTTCGCTGGGAATCGCGTTCGGGAGCAGCATCCAGATCCTGCTCTTCGTCGCTCCCCTGCTGGTTCTGGCGAGCCACGTCCTGGGCCCGCACCCGCTGATGCTCTCCTTCGGACGGGCGGAAGTCGGCTCGCTCTTCTTCGCCGTCTTCGTCGGGACGATCGTGTCGGGCGACGGCCGCGCCAACTGGTACAAGGGCGTCCAGCTCGTGGCGCTCTACGCCATCATGGCGCTGATGTTCTATTTCATCCCGGTGGCCGCGCCATAGCGTCGCAGCGTTTCGATGGAAGAGCGGCGGCACGTCCTCGACCCGACCGAGCGGTTCTCCGAGATCCTCTTCGGCCTGATCATGGTCCTGACCTTTACCGGGTCCCTGTCCGCCGCCGAGAGCGGTCGCGCCGAGGTCCGCACCATGCTGATCGGCGCGATCGGCTGCAACCTCGCGTGGGGAATCGTGGACGCGATCATGTACGTGCTGAATTCCCTGGGAAGCCGGGGGGCGGGCCTGCTCGTCCTGCGCCGGCTGCGGCAAGCATCGAAGCCGGAGGAAGCCCACGCGCTGATCGCCGAGTCCTTGCACCCGGCCATCGCCGCGACTCTCCGCCACGAGGAGCTCGAGCGCATCCGCAAGGGCCTCGACGCGATGCCCGAGCCGCCGCCGCGCGCGGGGTTGAAGCGCGAAGACCTGACCGGAGCGCTCGCTTCCTTTCTGCTCGTCTTCCTTTCGACCTTCCCAGTCGTGGTCCCCTTCTTCTTCATCTCCGACGCGATGCTGGCGCTGCGGGTCTCCAACGGTGTCGCGATCGTTCTCCTCTTCCTGGCCGGCTGGGAGTTGGCGAAGTACTCGGGGTTCCGCCCCTGGCTCACTGGGCTGGTGATGGTCGGAATCGGGGTCGCGCTGGTCGGCATCACCATGGCCCTCGGAGGATGAAAGCCCGCCTCCCCGTCTTCGCGGTTCTCCTGGCCCTCTTCGCCGCGGGCCTCCGGGCCCAGGAGACGGCAACTCCGGCGGCGCCGGAGAAAGAAGGGTGGGAATTCAACGCGAGCCTCTACGGCTACTTCCCTCCCGACGACCGCCACTACGCGCAGCCAACCTTCATCGCCAACCACGGCGCGCTGCACCTCGAGGGCCGCTACAACTACGAGGGCTTCAAGACCGGGTCCGCCTGGATCGGGTGGAACCTGGAAGCCGGCGAGGAAGAAAAGCTCCACCTGAGCGCGACTGCCATGGCCGGCGGCGTCTTCGGAGACACGCGCGGCGTCGCGCCCGGCTACGAGCTGACACTGGCCTACGGCCGCTTCGAGCTCTACAGCGAGGGCGAGTATGTCTTCGACGTCGAAGACTCCGACAACAACTTCTTCTACAACTGGGCGCAGCTCGGCTTCTCCGCGACGGACTGGCTCTCGCTCGGACTCGCCTCGCAGCGCACGCGCGCGTACCACACGAGCCTGGACGTCCAGCGCGGGCTCTTCGCCGCCTTCGCGTGGAAGAAGTGGACGCTCTCCGTCTACGTCTTCAACCCGGGCTGGGAGACGCCGACCGTCGTCAGCTCGCTCGCCTTCGCCTTCTAACGGATCGGTTCAGGTTCGCTTCCGCGTCTCGATCCGCAACGACACCAGCCGGGCGATCAGGATCGCCGGGTAGAGCTGTCCGGTCAGCCCTTCGGCCATGGCCAGGCTTCGGGCGATCGGGTGCACGGGAGTGATGTCTCCGTATCCGATGGTCGTCAGGGTGATGTAGCTGTAGTAAACGAGCCGGTAGTCGGCCACGTCCTTGGTCGGGGCGCCCTGGGCGAAGGAGAAGGACCCGGGCGCCAGGCGAAGGACGAGCTCGTAGGCGGCGGACCACATCAGACCCATCAGCAGGTAGACCAGGATGGCGCCCTGGATCCGGTAGCCGGTGATCGGTCCCTCCCGAAAGACCTGCACGAGGACCAGGGCGACGAAGACCCCGAGCAGAACGATGCTCAGCGCCTCTCCCCAGCTCCAGATGACCAGAGAGTGTGAAACCTCGGATATCCAGCGGAACCCGATCGCCGCGACGGTCAGAATGGCGATCGTGACGGTCAGGATCGGCTTGCGCGCGACCATGACGATCCCGGACACGAGCAGGAGGGAAAAGAGAGCGTCGAAGACGATCGTGGAACGCCCCGACATCGCCGACACCGGCGTTCCCACGAAGAGGGCCAGGCAGAGGAACACGAGCATCGCCATCAGGCCCTTTTCGGACCCCCAGATGTGGGTCAGCGGATTGCGACGGGCCACACGGACTCCGCGGTCGGGCCGCGACTACTTCGTCTTGGCGATGTTCTTCAGCCAGACCTTGGCGGCGCCGTAGTCCTCGACCACGATCGCGCCGGACTTGTTGGCCTTCAGCGTGGCGGCAGGGGCGAACTCGCCGTGGCCCCCTCCATGAGAGTCGAGCACGAGGAGCGCGGCAGCGACGTCATGCCCGGCCTGCGGCTTGTACTCCGGCATTCCGGCTCCGAGGTTCGTGATCGGATCGGCCGTGATCAGCGTGACGATCCGGCCGGAGCCGGTCGGGCGGGCGTAGGCGTACTTGATCGCCGTCTTCTTGTCCCCGAACTCGAAGGAGCCCGCATCCTCCATCTTCGCCACCGCCTCCCGGAGCGCGTGGGTCCCCCCGGTCTTCATGGCGCCCATCACCGTCGTGCGCTCAGCGTCCGTCGAGTAGCGATCGATCGAGATCTTGACCGGCGAGGTCGTGGGCGTCGCGCCCTTCTTGACCGACGCCGTAGCGGTGAACGACTCGGGGCCCGCCGCCAGGACCAGCGCGGAGCCGGCCATCAGGACCGCCGCGACGCAGAGCGCTTGGACTCGATGCCTCATGTTCTTCTCCTCTTTCTGACGGAAATCCGCGAGCGGCCACATTCTATTCCGAGCGATCCCCGGCTCGATAGACCTTGGTGCCATACATCCTTCGCCGGCAGATCGGTAGAGTTCCCGCAAATGAGCCGATTCGCTGGCGAGCCGCGGCTTGCCGCGGTTCGCTTGGCTGCCGCCGCGGTGGCCGCGGCGATGCTTCCGGTGCGCGCCTCCGCGTTCGACAGCAAGGGGCACGTCGTCATCGAGGCCCTCGCCTACCGCACCCTGCTCGAGGAACACGACGGCCGTCCCTCGAGGGCGGAGGTCGTGCGCGACCTCTTGAACGACGGGGCGCTCTCGCCGCCGCTGTGCTTCGGGTGGGGAGCGGTCCCGCCCGCGTACTGCCGCGACGCGGCGACATCCAATCCCCTCCTCGAGTGGCCCAGGCCCCTGACCGACCAGCCCGACGCCGCCTTCCGCCGCCAGTTCTCCGACGCCGGGCAGTGCTTCCACTTCATGGCGAAGCTCGACGACGCGCAGACCGAGCTCATCCCCGGGACCGACATCCCGCGCGGCACGGCCACCTCCGCGCTCGCGCGCTGCCGTGACCTGATGGACGGCCTGCTTCGCCAGATCGTCCTCGAGGGTGGGCCCGGGACCCGGCGGAGCGGCTACGGCCTCTACGAGATGATGCACGCCATCGGCGACTCTTTCTCCGGTGCGCACTCTCAGCGCCGGCCCGGCGGTCACGAGATCGAGGAGCTGCGGGTCTGGAAGCCGCTGACGCGCCTGCCCGGCTTCCCGAGCAAGGCGCTGGCGGGCATCCCGAAGACCGCGTTTCACGGCTGGGACGACCGCCGCGACAAGGCCTACGTCGTCGAGGACCGGGAGACCGCGCAGGGCCGCTGCAAGGATCTCGTCTCCCTCCCCTACAACGTCCCCTTCGAGTGCCTGTCGGAGGAAGGCGACCTCGCGCGCCAGGCGATCGTGGAGCTTCTCGTCGTCGTGCGCGGCCTCCGCGTGGCGAGGCTGGCCTCTCCCGCCGGCCCGGACGCTCCCGAGAAAACCGAGGAGTGGGCCGCTTACAAGGCGAAGTGGTTTTCGCCGGCGATTCCTTGCGCCCGAGAAGAGTGCTCGGAGCGGCAGCCCCCCGATCCGCTGCCGGGCGCCTACGGCTTCGTCGGCCTGGACACTCGCTACAACTGGTCGAGGGACTTCCTCGACGTCGCTGGCAAGGGGATGCTGCTGAGGTACAGCTCCGGCTTGAATCCCTTCGTCTACGCGCTCGCCGGCGAGCTCGGCTACCGCCACTACAAGGACGGCGAAGGCTCGGGCCTCGCCGGGCTGGAGCTCGACCTGATCCTGCCGCTCGGGAGACGGTCGGCGCTCGGCTTGGTTCCGGCCGCCTGGCGCATCACCTTCGGCGGAGAAAAGAGCGGCACGGAGCTCTCGACCCGGCTCTTTCGGTTCGACTACATCCTCTCGAAGAGGCTCGCGTTGACCTTCGACGGCCCGCTGGAGGTCAACTGGCGGCGGCCGGCGGCCGAGTTCTCCATCGGCATCGGCTTCAGCTACGCGCTGCGCGACCCGAGGCTCGCGGGAGGCTCGCTCCTGGAGCACCACGAGGAGAAAGTGGAGCGCAGCGACGCTTCCTGGTCGCCTCCGGCGGCGCCGTACGGACGCCTCCTGGGACGGGCGGCGTCGTGGTACCTCGCGACGGGAGCCACGACCGTCGAGACCCCGGAGATCGCCGCCAGCGGCCGCCAGTATGGCAGCGGCTCGCTCGGGGGCCAGGTCCTGTGGGACCGGGACCGATGGGGAGGCCGGTTCGAGTGGGCCCCGGGCGGCTCGCTCTCGATCGGCGCGCGCAACACGTCGGGAGAGTCGCAGTACTTGACCGGAGTCCTCGGCCTCGGCGTTCGCTGGTACGCCCTGCGGGTGCTCGGCCTCTCGCTCACGGCCGTCCGGCTCGAGGGCGGGCCAAAGATCCGCGGCAAGGACGAGATCGATTCCTCGCCCGACGTCCACGGAGAAGCCGGCAGCCAGTACTACTTCCAGGCCGGGACGCGGCTGGGCATCGCGCTGAACGCGGGGATCGTGGACATCCTGGTGGAGGCGCCGACTCTCGCCTGGCGCTCCCAGCCGTTCACGGGCGGCGAGATCCTGAGCATTCACCTCGGATTTCGGTTGAACTAAGGAGGAGGTTCGAAACGTGAGCAACAAGGCGATCATCAAACGCGCTCGGAAGTTTGCGAAGGTCTACCGGGTTACCGACGGCTCGAAGTTCCGGCTGAAAGACGTGGACCCGGGAGACACGCTCGACTTCGGCGACGAGGACAAGCCGCGCGCGAAGGAGGCCCTGGCGACCGGGGTCCAGGCGCTCGCGGAGCTGCAGAACATGCTCTACGCGCAGGACCGGTGGGCGGTCCTCCTCGTCTTCCAGGCCATGGACGCCGCCGGCAAGGACGGCACGATCAAGCACGTCATGTCCGGGATCAACCCCCAGGGGTGCGAAGTCGTCTCCTTCAAGTCGCCCTCCTCCGACGACCTCGACCACGACTTCTTGTGGCGCTGCATGAAGAGGCTTCCCGAGCGGGGGCGCATCGGGATCTTCAACCGCAGCTACTACGAGGAGACCCTCGTGGTCCGCGTGCATCCCGAGTTCCTGGCGAAGCAGAAGCTTCCGAAGGAGCTCCTGACGAAGGACATCTGGAAGGAGCGCTACCAGGACATCCGCTGCTTCGAGCGTTACCTGTCGAGAAACGGCGTCGCCATCCACAAGTTCTTCCTGCACGTCTCGAAGGGGGAGCAGAAGCGGCGCTTCCTCGAGCGGCTGGACAACCCCGACAAGAACTGGAAATTCTCGAGCAGCGACATCCAGGAGCGCGGCTACTGGGACGACTACCAGGAGGCCTACGAGGACACGATCCGCAACACCGCCACCCCGGAGGCGCCCTGGTACGTCATCCCGGCCGACAACAAGTGGTTCACCCGCGTGATGGTCGGCGCGGCGGTCGTGGACGCGCTGGACTCGCTCGACCTCGCCTATCCGAAGGTGGACAGGGCGAAACAGAGGGAGCTGGCCGAGGCGCGCAAGGCGCTCTCCGGCGGAAAGAAGGGAAAATGAGCACAGTACCGGGTCGCCTCAGCACCTTCGAGCGCATCGCGATCGGCGTGATCTCCGTCGCGCTGGTCGTCGGCTGCTACCTGATCGTCCGGCCCTTCCTCACAGCCTTCCTCTGGGGCGCGATCATCTCGGTTTCGACCCGGGGTCTCTTCCAGAAGATCCTCGGGCTCGTCCGCGGGAAACGCAAGCTCGCGGCCTTTCTGACCGGGCTCTTCCTCGTGGCGGTGCTCCTCGTCCCAATCGCGGCTCTCGCCGTGAACGTGACTTCGGAGATGCCGAAGCTGACCGCCCGGTTCAACGGGATGCTGGAAGGCGGTCTGCGCGAGCCGCCCGCCTGGCTCGGCGGGATCCCCCTCGTCGGGAAGTCCGCGAGCGCGAAATGGGCCGCCTACTCCGCGGACCCGCAGAGCCTCCGGGAGGACCTGCGGCCGTTTTTGAAGCCGGTCAAGGACTTCCTGGTGACCGCGGTCAGCGGCGTCAGCATCGGGGTCCTGGAATTCCTCCTCTCGATCTTCATCGCCGGGCTCCTCTACATTCACTGGGAAAAAGTCGCGGCGACCGTGGACCGTATCGCCTTTCGGCTGGGGGGCGAGTCGGCGCGCCGCCAGGTGGCGGTCGTGCGCTCGACGATTCGCGGGGTCTTCAAGGGAATGCTCGGGACCTGCGCCGTCCAGGCGATCCTCGCCATGATCGGCTTCTGGGTGTCCGGAGTCCCCAACGCGTTCCTGCTCGGCATGGGGACCTTCTTCCTCTCCTTCGTGCCGGGCGGCCCGACGGTCCTCTGGCTGCCGGCCGCGCTCTGGCTGAATTCCCAGGGCTCGACGGGATGGGCGATCTTCCTCGGGCTCTGGGGACTCCTGATCGTCGGCGGCTCCGACAACATCGTGCGGCCGCTCTTAATCGGCCGCGGCGTCGAGGCGCCGATGGCGATCATCTTCCTCGGCGTGATCGGAGGCCTCCTCTCCTTCGGCTTCCTCGGCCTCTTCATCGGCCCGACGCTGCTCTCGGTCGCCTACAACCTCTTCGACGAGTGGATGAAGAGTGAGACGACTCCCGCTGCGGCGGCGACTCCGTGAGCGCCGCGGAGCCGGCCGCTTCGAAGCCCGCCCTGCGGTTTGACGTCGTCGCCGGGCTGACCGCCGGCGCGGTCGTCATCCCGAAGGCGCTGGCCTACGCGACCATCGCGGGGCTGCCCGTCCAGGTCGGGCTCTACACCACGTTCGTTCCGATGCTCGTCTACGCCTTCCTCGGGACGTCGAAGGTCCTCTCCGTCTCGACCACGACGACGCTGGCAATCCTGACCGGCGCGGCGTTCGCGGAGGGGGGGGCGGCGGCCGACCCGGCCCGGCTCCTCACCGAGCTTTCGACCCTGACGCTTCTCGTCGGGGCGATCCTCGTCGTCGCCTCCCTGCTGCGCCTCGGGTTCGTCGCGAACTTCATCTCCGAGCCCGTGCTCGTGGGCTTCAAGGCAGGTATCGGCGTCGTCATCGTCTTCGACCAGGTCCCCAAGCTCCTGGGTTTCCATGTGTCCGGGAAGAACTTCCTTCAGAAGCTTGCGGCGACGGCCGGCCACATCCCGGAGACGTCGCTGCCGACGCTCGCGGTCTCGCTCGTCATGATCGGCATTCTCGTCGGCCTGCACCGCTTCGCCCCGAAAGCTCCGGCGCCTCTCGTCGCCATCGCGGCGGGGATCGGGGGCGCGTGGCTTCTCGGGCTGAAGGAGAAGGGCGTCGAGCTCGTCGGGCACATCCCAACGGGATTGCCGTCGCTGACGCTTCCCGACCTTTCGCTCGCCCCGGAGCTCGCCTCGGCCGCGGTCGGGATCGCCCTGATGTCGTTCTCCGAGACGATCGCGGCAGCGCGGGCCTTCGCGCGCAGCGACGAACCTTCGCTCAAGCCCAACCGCGAGCTCCTCGCCACCGGGGCCGGGAACGCCGCGGGAGCCCTGCTCGGAGCCATGCCCGCCGGCGGCGGGACCAGTCAGACGGCGGTCAACCGCGAGGCGGGGGCCCGGACGCAGGCTTCGGAGATCGTGACCGCGGCGGCTTCGCTCGCGACGATGCTCTTCCTCGCCCCTCTCATCGGGCTGATGCCGCAGGCCACGCTCGCCGCCGTGGTCGTCGTCTACTCGATCGGCCTGATCAAGCCGGTGGATTTCCGATCGATCCTGAAGATCCGGCGGACGGAGTTCATCTGGGCGCTCGCCGCGTTCGCCGGCGTGATGCTCTTCGGGACCCTCAAGGGCATCCTCGTCGCGATCGTCGTCTCGCTCGTAGCGCTGGCCCACCAGATCGCCGACCCGCCGGTGCACGTCCTCGGCCGCAAGCGCGGCACCAACATCTTCCGGCCGCGCTCGGACGAGCACCCCGACGACGAGTCGTTCCCGGGGCTTCTCCTTCTGAGGCTCGAGGGACGGATCTTCTTCGCCAACGCGGAGCGGGTCGGACAGAAGATCCTGGCCCGGATGGCCGAGTCGCACCCGAAGGTCGTCGCGCTCGATCTCTCCGGCGTCTTCGACCTCGAGTACACGGCGCTTCAGATGCTCACGAGAGGCGAGAAGCGGGGACGCGACGAGGGTGTCGCGCTCTGGCTCGTGGGCCTCAACCCGGCTGTCCTCTCGATGGTCCAGCGTGCGCCTCTCGGCCAGATCCTCGGACGCGAACGCATGTTCTTCAACGAAGAGACAGCCGTTGCGAAGTACAAAACTTTGACTTAGATGGCGCTTAGAAACGTGTTTGCACCTAGGTTCCATTGTCAGTCGCGGCCCCGTAAGCGATAAGGGACAGAGGAGTACTCCTTATGGACAAACCCTCGGACCAGCGCTCCGAGAGCACCGCCTCGTCAGGCGGCCGCGCTCCTTCCGTCAACCGCCGGGACCTGCTCAAGCTCACCCTCTGCGGAGGCGCCGGTCTCGCCCTCGACGGCGTCCTGAACGCCGCCGAAGTCAAGGCCGCCGCGAAGGACCTGAAGCTCTCCCAGATCCAGGAGTTCACGACCTCGTGCAACTTCTGCTCCTGCGGGTGCGGCATGGTCGCGCAGGTCCGCGACGGGAAACTCATCGCGATGGAGGGCGACTACGACCACATCGTCAGCCGCGGGTCGCTCTGCCCCAAAGGCATCTCGATGTTCGCCACCCACGCGTCGCCTCTCCGGCTGACGACACCGAAGTACCGCGCCCCCGGCAGCGACCACTGGGAAGACATCGAGTGGAAGGAAGTGGCGGAGAAGATCGCCCGGAAGATCAAGAAGGTCCGCGACGAGACCTGGATCGCGACCGAGAAGGTGGACGGCAAGGACGTCCCGGTCAACCGCACCGACTCGATCGCGTTTCTCGGGGGTGCCCAGAACACCAACGAGGAGTGCTACCTCTTTCAGAAAGCGACGCGGCTGCTCGGCATACCCTGGGTCGAGCACCAGGCCCGACTTTGACACAGCCCCACGGTCCCCAGTTTGGGGGCCGCGTTCGGTCGGGGGGCGATGACCAACCACTGGGTGGACATGCAGCACGCGAAGACGATCCTCGTCGAAGGGTCGAACGTCGCCGAGAACCACCCGATGGCCTTCAAGTGGATCCGGAAGGCGCAGGAGAACGGCGCCAAGATCATCCACGTCGATCCGCGCTACACGCGCACCTCGGCGACGGCCGACATGTACGCGCGCATCCGGCCGGGCACCGACGCCGCGTTCCTGAACACCATGATCAACCACATCCTCGTCAACAACCTCTACGACGAGGACTTCGTCACGGCCCACACCAACGCCCTCTTCCTCGGGGATATGGGCTTCTCCTTCAACGAAGGCCTCTTCTCCGGCTACGACGAGGAGAAGCGCGCCTACGACACGAAGACGTGGGGCTACCAGCTCGACGGCCAGGGCAAGCCGAAGATGGCCAAGAGCCTCGATGATCCGAACTGCTGCTTCGCGCGCCTGAAGACCTTCGTGTCGCGGTACACGCTGGAGACCGGCGAGAAGGTCACGGGCATCCCGGCGGCGCAGATCCGCGAGATCGCCGAGACCTTCGCCAAGAACCGCCCCGGCACGGTCCTCTACGCGCTCGGGATGACCCAGCACACGACGGGAATCCAGGGAATCCGCGCCTTCACGATCCTCCAGCTCCTTCTGGGCAACCTCGGCAAGCCGGGCAGCGGCGTCAACGCTCTCCGCGGCGAGCCCAACGTGCAGGGCGCCTGCGACATGGGCGTCCTGAACAACTACCTGCCCGGGTACATGGACTACCCGTCGGCGACGGAGCCCACGCTCGAGGCGTACACGAAGAAAAACGGCACGGGGGACCGCCGCTTCCTGATCAACATGCTCAAGGCGTTCTACGGCGACCAGGCGACGCCCGAGAACGACTTCGGCTACGGGTGGCTCCCCAAGAAGGGCGTCGGGAAGAACTACGGAACGCTGTCGATCTTCGAGGACGCGCTGGCCGGCAAGCTGAAGATGCTCTGGATCGTCGGCCAGAACCCGGCGGTCACGACACCCAACCTCAACATGACCTTCGCGGGGCTGGACAAGCTCGAGACGCTCGTCATCTCGGAGATCTGGGAGACGGAGACGGCGGCGTTCTGGAAGCGTCCCGGCGCCGACCCGAAGTCCATCCAGACCGAGGTCATCCTCCTGCCCGCGTCCTTCTTCATGGAGAAGAACGGCACGATCACCAATTCGGGCGGGCTCATCCAGTGGCGCCACAAAGCGGTCCCGGCGCCCGGCAAGTCCAGGCCCGACGGCGAGATCATGGACTACATCTTTCGCCGGGTGCGAGACCTCGTGCACGACACGAGGGACCCGAAGGACGAAGGGATCAAGAGGGCCTTCTGGACCTACCTCTCCGCTGAGGACGTCCTCAAGGAGATGAACGGCTTCGCGCTCGTGGACCTGCCCGACGCGAACCTGAAGAAGGGCGACCTCATCACGAAAGTCGGAGACCTGAAGGCCGACGGAACGACGTCTTCGGGCGCGTGGCTCTACGCGGGGATCTTCGCGGGAGGCGTCAACCTTTCCAAGCGGCGCGACTCGACGAGCGATCCCGGCAATCTGGGCATCTACCCGGGCTTCGCCTGGACGTGGCCCAACAACATGCGGGTCCTCTACAACCGCGCTTCCTGCGACAAGAACGGAAAGCCCTATCCCGGATCCAAGCCGATCGTCTGGTGGGATGAGAAAGCGGGCAAGTGGGCCGGATACGACTTGCCCGACGTCCCCAAGATGACCGACGGCCCCGGCACTCCCAACGGCTGCCGCGCTTTCCACATGAACGCGGAAGGAGTCGGACGGCTCTTCGCGGCCGTGTACAAGGACCCCGACAACTCCGCGGACAACAAGCTCCGCGACAGCCCGCTCCCGCGCGACGTCGGCTCGGTGCCCAAGGACGGGCCGCTGCCGGAGATGTACGAGCCGGTCGAGAGCCCGGTCGAGAACATCCTCCACCCGAAGGTCCAGGTCAACCCGACGCTCAAGTACCCGAGGGTCAAGACGCACCAAAAAGTCGGCACGGTGGACAAGTTCCCTTACGTGCTGATGACCTCGACGGTCGCCGAGCACTGGTGCGGCGGAACCTCAACGAGGAACGTCTCGTGGCTCAACGAGGCTTTCCCGGAGCCCGTCCTGGAGCTCCCGGTCGGCCTCGGCCAGAAGCTCTCGGTCAAGTCCGGTGACTGGGTCAAGGTCTCCTCGGCTCGCGGCGAGCTCACGGTCAAGGCGCTGGTGACGCCGCGGATGAAGCCCGTCCAGTCCAACGGTAAGGAGGTCACGATCGTCTGGATGCCCTACAACTGGGGCTTCCAGGGGCTCTCGCCCGGCGCGAGCGTGAACTTCCTGACCATCGACGCCGCGGATCCCGGCGCCGGAACCCAGGAAACCAAGGCCTGCCTCGTCAACGTGGAAAAGGCTTCCGCGCCTCCGAAATCGGCGCCCCGGCCGGAAGGGAGGCGGGCATGAGCGAGCCGCAAGCCAACGTCCCGATCAAGACGACGCTCATCGACATCACCAACTGCATCGGCTGCCGCGCCTGCCAGGTCGCGTGCAAGCAGTGGAACGACCGCGAGGGCGAGTCCACCGAGCTCCTTCCGACGCTCGGGTTCCAGAACCCGGCGACTCTCTCCTCGCGGACCTACACGCTGATCTCCTTCCACGAGACCGAGGACCCGAAGACGGCCGAGGGACTGCACTACTCCTTCGTGATGCGACGGTGCTTCCATTGCCTGGAGCCGGCGTGCGTCTCGGCGTGCCCGACGACCGCCCTCTACCGGCAGGCCGACGGGCCGGTCTCCTACGACTACAGCAAGTGCATCGGTTGCCGGTACTGCATGCTGGCGTGCCCGTGGGACGTCCCGACCGCCCAGTGGGACTCGCTCGCGCCGAAGATCGAGAAGTGCACGCACTGCGCCGACCGCACGGGCCAGCCGGTCGCGATTGCCCGCAACGGCGCGCCTCTCTCCGACCAGGACAGCAAGGGGTTCCTCGACCGGATCTCGACGCCGGCGTGCGTCAAGGCCTGCCCGGCCGACGCTCTGCGGTTCGGCGAGCGCGAGGAGATGCTCGCGCTGGCAAAGAAGCGCATCGCCGACCGCCCAGACAAGTACGTGGATCACATCTACGGCGAGAAGGAGGCCGGCGGGACTTCCGTGCTCTACCTCTCGGCGGTCCCGTTCGCCAGCATCGGGTTCCCGCAGCTGTCCGAGAAGCCGTATCCCGCGCACACGAAGCTCGCCTTGAAGCTCGTTCCGCCCGCCGTACTGGCCCTGGGCGCGGTGCTCGGCGCCGCGTACGTGTCCTTCAAGCGCCGGGCAGCGGCCGTCGCCGCCGGCGCGGACCACCACGCCGAGTTCGAGCCGCTGCGCGAGAAGGTGATGACGCCGTTCAACTGGCTGATGCTTCTCCTGATGGCCTTCTGCGGCGTCTCGATCGTGGCCCGGTTCGCGATGGGCCTGGGCGGGAGCACGCACCTCTCCAACACCTACCCGTGGGGGCTGTGGATCCTCTTCGACCTCGTCTGGATCGCGATTGCCGCCGGCGCCTTCGCGGCCGCGGGCCTCATCTACGTCTTCCAGCGAAAAGACCTGTACGGGCTCGGCCGTTCGGCCGTGCTCATGGGACTGCTGTCGTACTCCTTCGTGACGGTGACGCTGATCGCCGACCTGGGACTGCCGTGGCACTTCTACCAGCTCGCCCTCCAGTCGCCGGAGCACTCGGCCATGTTCGAGGTCTCCTGGTGCGTCGGGCTCTACGTCACGGTGCTCCTCTTCGAGTTCCTCCCGATCGTCTTCGAGCGCTTCGGGATGCCCCGGCTCATGGACGCCTGGAGGAAGTGGTCCGGCGCCTATGTCGCTTTCGCCGTCACCCTCTTCGTGTGGATGCTGTCGCGCAACATCCTTTACGCCGCGGGGGCGCTGGTGGTCTTCGGGGCGCTTGCCTGGATCTTCCGGGACCGCGGGGAGCACACCTTCGAGCCGATCCTGCTGGCGATCGCGGCCGTGACGCTTTCGACGATGCACCAGAGCTCGCTTGGTTCCCTGTATCTGCTCATGCCCAACTCGCTCGCCCCGCAGTGGTGGTCGCCGGTCATGCCGGTCAACTTTTTCCTCTCCTCGATCGCGGCGGGGACCGCGCTCGTCGTCCTGATGATGATGTGGATCTCGTCGGGCTGGCAACGGCGGCTCCGCATCGGGCAGCTCGCCGCGATGGGACAGATCACATTCTGGTCGCTTCTGGCGTACCTCGTTTTCCGCCTGGGCGACCTGGCGCTGCGCGGCAGGCTCGGCTCCTCGTTCACGACCCGGGGCGGCGGGCTCTTCACCGTCGAGGTCCTCGCCTGCGGAATCCTTCCCCTGATCCTCCTTTCGTCGGCGACGATGCGGTCGCGCAAGGGAACGCTCCTGATCGGGACGGCGCTCGCGTGCCTCGGTATCGTCCTGAACCGCGCCAACGTCGTCCTCTTCGCCATGAGCTTCAACGGCCCGATGCCGGGGAGCAGGCCGCTGACCTACTTCCCCTCGATCTTCGAGTGGGGCATCTCGATCGGCCTGCTCGCCGCGACGGTCTTCCTCTTCGGCCTGGCGGCGCGGCTGATGCCGGTGCTCGAGAAGGACGAAACCGCCGGGGCGCATTGAGCCGTTTGAGCCTGGATGCCTGGGTGGCCGGGCATCCTTATCTTCGCCCGTTGGCGCGCCTGACCGCGGAGGTCGACGCGGCGGCGGGCGAGATCGAAAACCCCCGCGCCGCGATCCCCGCCTGGGAGGACTACGAGGAGGACTTCCGGGGAGGGCTGCCGCTGCTCCGCAGCGAGGGCGCGGGGATCGATCCCCTGCCGGCCGGAAAGATGGCCACGGCGCTCGTCGCGAGGCTGTCCGCCAGATCCGGGGCCGGCGGGCCCATGCCGGCGGATCTCTCCGTGCTGAACGCCGACCTGTCGCGCCGGCCGGACGCGCCGCAGCGCGTCGCGGACTGGCTGCTCGGCGACGAGTCCTTCGAGCCCGCCGCGCCAGGGCTTCTCCGCTACCTTGGGTGGAGCGCGATGGCGAAATACCTCGAGTCGCCGGTCGCCAGCTTTGCGCTCTGGCGGGGAGACCGGTGGAAGCGTCCCTACTGCCCGACCTGCGGGTCGCCTCCCGCCATGGCCCAGCTGATCGGCGAAGAGACCGGCCGGATCCGCCTTCTCTGCTGCGGGTTCTGCGCGACGCGCTGGCGGTACGTCCGCACGGCGTGCCCGTTCTGCGAGAACGACTCCCAGCGCCTCGAGGCGGTCCTCGTCGAGGGAGAGGCCGGCCTGCGCGTCGACTACTGCGAATCCTGCAAGGGGTACCTGAAGACCTACGACGGGACCGGAAGCGAGGCCGTCCTGCTCGCCGACTGGACTTCGCTCCACCTGGACTTCGTCGCAAGGGACCGAGGCTTCGAGCGGCGGGCCGCGTCCCTCTACGACCTCGACTCCGTGGCGGTTCGGGAGCCCGACTGACGAACGCCGCCGGGCGCCGCGGGACCGTCGACGCGGCGCTGCAGGCGCTCCAGGACTTCCTCGCGAAGGAGAGCGCGGGCGGGCTGGTCCTGATGGGCGCCACCCTCCTTGGAATGGTCCTCGCCAACTCCCCGCTCTCGCATCTCTACACGGTCTTCCTGGAGCTTCCGTTCACCATCGGGGCCGGCTCCTTCGAGATCTCCAAACCGGCGCTGCTGTGGATCAACGACGGCATCATGTCGGTCTTCTTCCTCCTCGTCGGCATGGAGTTGAAGCGCGAGGTCCTCGAAGGCCACCTCTCGAGCCTGCGCAAGGCAAGCCTCCCGGGCATCGCGGCCGCGGGAGGAATGCTCGCGCCGGCGGCGATCTACCTGGCGTTCAACGGGTCCGACCCGGTGGCGCGGCACGGCTGGGCGATCCCGACGGCCACCGACATCGCGTTCGCGCTGGCGGTCCTCTCACTCGCCGGCAAGGGAGTCCCGACCGCGCTCAAGGCGTTTCTGCTGAGCGTCGCGATCTTCGACGATCTGGGTGCGATCCTCGTGATCGCCCTCTTCTACACGGAGGAGCTGTCCTTCCTGTCGCTCGCGATGGCCGGCGTCTGGATCCTGGCGCTCGCCGCGTTGAACCGCGCAGGGGTCAGAAGGCCTGCCGCCTACATCCTGTTCGGCGTCCCCCTGTGGGTCGCGGTGCTCAAGTCGGGCGTCCACGCGACGCTCGCCGGCGTCATCCTGGCGCTCTTCATTCCGCTGCGCGCTCCGGAGGGCGAGGAGTCGCCGCTCAAAAGTCTGGAGCACGCGCTCCACCCGTGGGTGGCCTTCGGGGTCCTGCCCCTCTTCGCGCTGGCCAACGCCGGAGTCCCGCTCGCCGGGATGTCAATCCGAGACGTGGTCCACCCCATTCCTCTCGGGATCCTCACCGGCCTGGTGCTGGGCAAGCCGCTCGGAGTACTCGGCGTCGCCTGGCTGGCGGTGAAGGCCCGGCTGGCCGCGCTGCCGGAAGGCATCGGCTGGAGGCAGCTCTTCGGCGTCGGTATCCTCTGCGGCATCGGGTTCACGATGAGCCTCTTCATCACGTCGCTCGCCGAGGAGGCGGAGGCGGCGTCGCACGCGGGCGCCGCCCGCCTCGGGATCCTCGCCGCTTCGGTCGTCGCCGGCCTGGCGGGATATTTCGCGATTCGCGCTGGCGCGCGCGGCGCCGACGGGAATTCGTGAGGGCTGGGGCAGCTTGAGCGTGTCAACATCGTCCCCGTCTACCGTTTCTAGCTTGGGAATCCAGCACGGCGTTGAGCCGTAAGGTGAGCTCCGGGACGCCTTTTTCCCTCACAATTCGTGATCGAGGATGAACCTTGGTCCAATTGGCCGCCCTGGCATGGGGCAATAATGTTGGCTGGAGGGACAGGATCATGAGAACTCGTCATGCCGGCGCTCTTTTCGCTCTTGTCCTGATTCTGGTCGCTTCGGCCAACGGGCAGCAGGCGAAGCAGCCCGAGGTCGGGATGAAGCCGCGGGCCGCCGAGGAGCCGCTGGACATCTGGCAGATCGACCTGAACCCGAGCGGCACGGGGTTCGCCCTGACGACGCCGGTGCTCCACGGGGACGAGTACGTCTTCAAGGTCTGGCCGGACCGCGCGGTCGTGCACCTGAAGAAGTCCCGGGTCAAGAAGATGGTTCGCCGGACGAAGGACATCAACAGCGAGGTGATCTACCAGATCGACCTGCAGCCGACCGGCCAGGTGTACTCGCGCGAGATCCCGCACCAGAGGGGAAACAGCATCGAGTACAAGAGCTGGCACCAGGGGACGCTCATGGCCGTCCGGCAGGCCGACGTGAAGAACATCTCAAAGGTGGCCGGGCTGGACGCCTTCAAGATCCACCTGCAGCTCCTCGGGGCCAAGGCCATCGGCAACCTCCCGATGGAGGGCGGCGGCACCGTGACCGTCATCAACGAGCGGCCCGCGCCGGCCCCAGAGGCCGCGGACCCGACCATGGCGCCGAGCAACTGGATCTTCAATGGCGTCCCCGGCGTCACGGAGGCCTGGGCACCGCCGTCGGCCGTCGTCGCCTCGCCCGGGGACGTTCCGCGCGCCCGCGACCCCCGCTCCCGCTGACCGGCATGGCTTCCCCGGAGACCGCCTCGGACGCCCTCGTCTTCTTCGGCGCGACCGGGGACCTCGCTTACAAGAAGATCTTCCCGTCCCTCCAGGGGATGGCCCAGCACGGGAACCTCTCCGTCCCGGTCATCGGCGTGGCCAAGGCGGGATGGACGCTCGACCAGCTCCGCGAGCGGGCTCGGGCCTCCATCAACGAGCACGGCGGCGGCGTGGACGAGAAAGCCTTCGGACAACTCCTCTCGAAGCTCCAGTACATCGACGGCGACTACGCCGACCCGGCGACGTTCGCCACCCTGCGCAAGGCGCTCGGCCCGGCAAAACATCCGACGCACTACCTTGCGATCCCCCCGGTTCTTTTCGGGAAAGTCATCGAGGCCCTCGGCTCTTCCGGGTGCGCCGACGGCGCCCGGGTCGTCATCGAGAAGCCGTTCGGCGACGATCTCGCCTCGGCCCGCGAGTTGAACGTGACGGTCCACTCGGTCTTCCCCGAGGAGTCGGTCTTCCGAATCGACCATTACCTCGGCAAGGACGCCGTCGAGAACATCCTCTTCTTCCGCTTTGCCAACACGTTCCTCGAACCGATCTGGAACCGCAACTACGTCGAGTCCGTCCAGATCACCATGGCGGAGGCGTTCGGCGTCGAGGGCCGCGGCAAGTTCTACGACGCGACGGGAGCGATCCGCGACGTCATCCAGAACCACCTGCTCCAGGTCGTCGGGTACCTCGCCATGGAGCCGCCGATCTCGGTGGAGGCCGACCGGATCCGCGATGAGCAGGTCAAGGTCTTCCGGGCGATCCCGCCGATCCGGCCGAAGGACGTTGTCCGCGGGCAGTTCGAGGGGTACCGCGACGAACCGGGCGTGGCGCCCGGGTCCACCGTGGAGACCTTCGCCGCCGTCCGGCTCGAAGTGGACTCCTGGCGGTGGGCCGGCGTCCCGTTCTTCATCCGGGCGGGCAAGCGCCTGCCGGTCACGGCCACCGAAGTCGTCGTGGACCTGAAGCGCCCCCCGCTGTCGCGCCTCTCTCCGAAGGACAGCAATCGTTTCCGATTCCGGCTGGGGCCCAAGGTCTCGATCTCGCTGGCCGTGCGGGTCCGCAAGCCCGGTCCGCGGATCGAATCCATGCCGTCGGAGCTGGTCGCAGTGCGCGACGCCGCCCGCGATGAAGTGGACGCGTACGAGCGGCTCCTGACCGACGCCATGAAGGGAGACCCGACGCTCTTCGTTCGCGAGGACGCGGTCGAGGCGGCATGGAAGGTCGTGGACGGGATCCTCGGCGATGCCGCGCCGGTGCACTCCTACGCGCCGGGCAGCTGGGGACCCGCCGAGGCGGACGGCCTCATGGCCGGGCTCGATGGCTGGGAAGATCCCTCCGGGGACTGACTAAGCTCCGGTCGGGCGCAAGGGCCGCCCCTACTTCGAGCCCTTGGCCTCCTCCTTCGCCTTCCGGCGATCCTCCATCGTCTCCATGGCCAGCTTGTAGGCAATGTAGTACTTGTAGATGTTGGAGACGTAGGTCACGGTCTCGCGTCCGATCCTCTCCGACGCGATGACCTCCACGTTGTTGAACCACCGGTTGGGGTCGTAGCCCTTCTTCGCCGCCTCCTTGCGGAGGCTCTGGATCCGCCCGGGCCCAGCGTTGTACGCGGCGAAGGCGAAGAGCCCCTTGTTGATCTTGTCCATCGGCTCGTTGGCGAAGAACTGGTCGATCATGAACCGCATGTACTTGACGCCCGCGTGGATGTTGGGCTGTTCCTGCGAGATGTCTCCGACCTTCATGTCCTTGCCGGTCGCCGGCATCAGCTGCATCACGCCGACCGCCCCGACCTGGCTCTTGGCCCCCTGGTCCAGCCGGGATTCCTGGTAGCCCTGCGCGGCCATGAGGAGGTAGTCCATGTCGTATTTATCGGAGTAGTCCTTGAAGAACTGGACGAGGTGGCTGAACTTCGCCATCTCTTCCTGTGAAGCCGAGTCCTTCACGAATTTGGTGTTCTTCAGGTACTTCTGGAAGAGCATGTTTCGGGTCGCCGACCCTTCCGGGTGCTTCGCGAGGAAGCCGTCGAGCTCGGCCTTGAGCAGCGGGCTCCCCTTGCGCATGGCCCACTCGATCTGGCCTCCGGTGCGCAGCGCGAGGTCCAGGCGGGGCTTGATCTTCGGAAAGACCTTCGACCAGAAGTTTGCCAGGAAGTCGTCCACGAGGAGGTACTTGACGAGGCCGGCATTCAACATCTCGAGAAGGTCCTCGTCCTCCAGGTCCTCCGGCGCGAATCGCAGCTCGACCGGAGCCTTGCCCGCCTGTTTCAGCTCGCCGTTGAACTTCTCCAGCGTCTCCTGGAAGATCGAGCCCTTCCGGACGAAGAACTCCTTGCCGGAAAGGTCTTCCCTCGAGGAGACCGGCTCGGAGGCGGGCCCCGTGACCACGATCTCCGAGATGTTCTTCATTCCTCCGGTCGTGAAGTCGACCTTTTCCTGCCTCTCGGGCGTGACCGTGATGCTCGCCGCGACGATGTCGCCCTTGCCCGACAGCAGGTAATCGCCGAGCTCGTCGCGCCGGACGGGGATCGGGACGACGTGGATCCTCAGATTTCCCGTCTTGTACTTCTTGTTGATGTCGTCCTCGAAGAGCTTGAAAGCCTCGGCCGTGATTCCCCGGGGCTGGCCCTTGTCGATGAAGAAATTGGTCTTGTTGTAGACGACCAGCACGCGGACCAGGCGCCGTTTCCTCATTCCGTCGAAATCGCCGCTCCAGGGAGCGCTCGGGACCGGCAGCTCGTGCTTCTCCCTGGCGGCCTTCGGGGCGGAAGCAGGCGCTTTCTTCTCCTGAGCGGCCGACGGCGCGGCGGGGAGTACGAGAAGGGCGAGAAGTCCCGCGGCGAGAACCGACAGCGACAACCGGGAACGCATGGAATGGCCTCCTTTAGGTCACGGCCTTCAAGAGCATGTTCAGGACCGTATCCAGAGGATACTTGGTCAGGAGCAGCGGGACGAAGGGAAGGGCGCCTGCCAGGAGTAAGGTCTTCGCGGCGTTGACGGTCACCGGGACCAGGCGCATACGCTGCGTCGCCGAAAGGGAGTTCTGCATGTCGGCGAGGGACTGAAGGTCTGAGGTGCCGAGCAGGCTCTCGTCGTCGCCGCGGTGAGCCCCCCAGCGCTGGTGGAAGAGCCTCGCGTACCGCATGGCGAGCGCGCTGTTTTCCAGGTCCGCCGCCCGGCGCGTGCGGGCGAGCAGCGGGTAGAACACGACGAGCGGTCCCAGCAGCAGCAGCGGGTAGATCACGACCACCAGCGCGAGCACCATCCACTGGATCGATTCGAGCGTCGTGAGCCCGTTCTGGATCCGCTCGAACTGGATCGCGGAGGTCACGGCGGCCGTCGCGAAAACAATCGGGGCGAAGGAGGACTGCGTGCCGGCCAGGAACCCCAGGCCCGCCGCATGGTCGGGGTGAGTTGCGTAGAGGAGCAGGTCCATGCGGGAGACCCGCCAGAGGAACCGGATCCACAGGAGCATCCGGTAGATCCAGCGGTAGATCAGGAACTGGTAGAACGGGATGCTCATGAACACGTACCAGAGGCCGGCCGGGAGGAAATGGAGGCCTCCGGCGTCCTCGCGGGCGTGCCAGCCGGCGCTGCCCGCCTTCAGCTCGTTGCGGAACCAGATCCATCCAGCGACGTAGGCGAGCACGACGATCACGGCTTCGGCGAGCTTGGACTCCCGGCCACGTGCGACCTCGGCGAGCGCTCGCTGGAACCGCGGCCGGTCTTCCTCGCGAAGGTACCCGGCCGTGTCGAGCTGCCGGACGCTTTGCACGGTGAACCGGTGGATCTTCGCCTCGGCCATGACCAGGAGCGGCGCGGCGATCAGGAAGCGGACCAGGGCGGATAAGTCGGTCACGAAGAGCTTCAGCTCCGGCCCGCCGGTCGCCAGAGTCGTAATCGCCGAAAGGACGAGCAGCGGAACCCAGGTGATGACTGCGAAGGAGAGCGCCCTCACGGCGAGCCGCTCGATTCCGATCCGCGCCACCAGGCGCATCATCGGCCCGCCGTACACGACAGTGAAGCCGCCGTCCACGCCGGCTGTCGCGGACGTCTCGGGGATTCTGGCCGTTGCCATATGAACCTTGGTTCAATCCTATCTCGCTCCCGGGACAGGTACTCTTGGTGGCCGAAGATGTCCCTGCAGGGCCTGCTCGTGGACACGGACGCGTGGCTCATCTCGCTCCTGCTGGCGGCCGCAATGGCGGTTGCCTGGGCGGTCGGCTGGAAGCGGGGCCGCGCCGAGAAGGCCCGCGGCCTCGAGCAGCCGGAGACCAAGCTCGAGGACGCCGCGCTGGCCCTCCTGGGACTGCTGCTGGCCTTTACCTTCTCGATCGCGCTGGCCAAGTTCGACCGCCGCCGCGACGCGCTCGTCACGGACACCAACGCGATCGGGGACTTCTACACCTGCGTCACGCTCTCTCCCGAGCCACCGCGGAGCAAGCTCCAGGAGCTGGTCCGCGATTACACGCGCCTGCGCCTCGCCGTCGCCACCAGGGGGTGGGGACCGGAGGTGCAGAAGACCCTGCCGCAGTTCGAGAGCATGCAGGGCCGCATGACGGAGCTCGTCGGCCAGGCCCTCTCGGCCGGCACGCCGATCGCCATCCCCCTGACCCAGACCTTGAACGGCCTGACGAGCAGCCACGCGGCGAGGATCGTGGCGACTCGCGATCGGCTGCCCGACAGCATCGTGGCGCTGCTCCTCTTCGCGGCCACGGCGACCGCGGGGCTCGTCGGCCGCCAGCAGGGCTTCTCGAAGCACCCCTCCTTCGCCGGGACCGCGGCCTTCATCGCGGTCGTCACGCTGACCGTCTGCGTCACGCTGGACCTGAACCAGCCGGCCCGCGGCCTGATTCGGTTGAGCCAGGAGCCGATGGAGCGCCTCCTGAGCTCGATGGGCAAGTAGGGCCTCAGCCCCCGGCCGAGTCTCCCGCGCCGGACTTGCGCCGGCCGGCCCAGAGGCTCGAGCGGACGAAGTCCGCGTTCATCCGCGCGATGAACTCCATGCGGATGCCCTTGGGGCACGCGGCCTCGCACTCTCCGTGGTTCGTGCAGGTACCGAAGCCTTCGGCGTCCATCCGCGCCACCATCCTCAAGACGCGGTCGCGCCGCTCGGGCTGTCCCTGGGGCAGCAGAGCAAGCTGCCCGACCTTCGCGCCCACGAAGAGCATCGCCGACGCGTTGGGGCACGCGGCCACGCAGGCCCCGCAGCCGATGCAGGCGGCGGCGTCCATGGCGAGGTCCGAGTTCTCCTTCGGGATCGGGATGGCGTTGCCGTCCGGGGCGCTCCCGGTCGGCGCGGTGATGAAGCCTCCGGCGGCGATGATCCGGTCGAAGGCTCCGCGATCCACGACGAGGTCCTTGATGACCGGAAACGCCGAGGCGCGCCACGGCTCGATGGTAATGACGTCGCCGTCCTGGAAAGAGCGCATGTGGAGCTGGCAGGCGGTCGTCCGGTCGCGCGGCCCGTGGGGACGGCCGTTGATGACCATTCCGCAGGTCCCGCAGATGCCCTCGCGGCAGTCGTGGTCGAAGGCGATGGGCTCTTCGCCCTTGCCGATCAGGCCCTCGTTGACCACGTCGAGCATCTCCAGGAACGACATGTGCTCGGTGATGTCCGGGGCCTCGTAGGTGACGAACCGCCCTTCCGAGTTCGCGTCTTTCTGCCGCCAGACCTTCAGCGTGATCTTCATTTGTAGCTCCGCACGGCGAGCTCGACGTTCTCGTAAACCAGGGGCTCCACGTTCCGGACCGGCTTCTGCCCCTCGCCTTTGTACTCCCAGGCGGCGACGTGGCAGTAGTCCCGGTCGTTTCTCTCCGCCTCCCCGTCGGGGGTCTGGTGCTCGGTGCGAAAGTGCGAGCCGCAGGACTCGTCCCGCTCGAGCGCGTCCAGGCACATCAGCTCGCCGAGCTCCAGGAAGTCGGCCACCCGGCCGGCCAGCTCGAGCGACTGGTTGAGCTCCGCGCCGCTGCCGGGCACTCGCAGGTCTCTCCAGAACTCCGCGCGCAGCTTCGGGATCAGCGCGAGGCCCTCCTCCAGGCCCTTCCGGTCGCGGGCCATTCCGCAGTGCTCCCACATGATCTTGCCGAGCTCCCGGTGGAACGAGGTCGGGGTGCGCGCGCCCCCGATCGAGAGGAGCTTCTGGTTGCGGTCGGCGACCGCCTTCTCGGCCGCGCGGACGTCGGCATGGTCGCCGGGCACCGGCGTGAACTTCTGCCGCGCCAGATAATCGCCGATCGTGTACGGGATGATGAAATACCCGTCGGCCAGTCCCTGCATCAGGGCCGACGCGCCGAGGCGGTTGGCCCCGTGGTCGGAGAAGTTGGCCTCGCCCAGCACGAAGAGGCCCGGGATCGTGCTCATCAGGTTGTAGTCCACCCACAGGCCGCCCATCGTGTAGTGCGTCGCGGGGTAGATCCGCATCGGGACCTCGTAGGGGTCCTCGTCGGTGATCCGCTCGTACATCTCGAAGAGGTTGCCGTACTTCTCCTCGATCTTCAGCCGGCCCAGGCGCGCGATCGCGTCCTTGAAGTCGAGATAGACGCCGAGCCCCGTCGGCCCCACGCCGCGCCCCTCGTCGCAGACCTTCTTGGCGGCGCGCGAGGCGATGTCGCGGGGGGCGAGGTTGCCGAAGCTCGGGTACATGCGCTCCAGGTAGTAGTCGCGGTCCTCTTCGGGGATCTGGTTGGGCGCACGCTTGTCCCCCTTCGCCTTCGGCACCCAGATCCGGCCGTCGTTGCGGAGCGACTCGCTCATCAGGGTCAGCTTGGACTGGTACTCCCCGGTCACCGGGATGCAGGTCGGGTGGATCTGCGTGAAGCAAGGGTTCGCGAACGCCGCGCCCTTCTTGTAGGCGCGCCAGATCGCCGTGCCATTGCACCCCTTGGCGTAGGTCGCCAGGTAGAAAACGTTGCCGTAGCCGCCGGTGGAGAGGCACACGGCGTCGGCCAGGTGCGTCTCGACTTCGCCGGTGACCATGTCCCGCGCGACGATGCCGCGGGCCTTGCCATCCGCGACGATCAGCTCCTGCATCTCGTGGCGCGGGAACATCTGAACTGAACCAAGGCCGATCTGCCGCTCGAGCGCCTGGTAGGCGCCGAGAAGGAGCTGCTGACCCGTCTGTCCCCGCGCGTAGAAGGTCCGCGAGACCTGCGCGCCGCCGAAGGAGCGGTTGTCCAGCAGCCCGCCGTACTCGCGGGCGAAGGGGACCCCCTGCGCCACGCACTGGTCGATGATGTTGACGGAGACCTGCGCCAGCCGGTAGACGTTGGCCTCGCGGGAGCGGAAGTCGCCTCCCTTGACCGTGTCGTAGAAGAGGCGAAAGACGCTGTCGCCGTCGTTGTGGTAGTTCTTGGCGGCGTTGATGCCGCCCTGCGCCGCGATCGAGTGCGCGCGGCGCGGCGAGTCCTGGTAGCAGAAGCACTTGACGTTGTAGCCGAGCTCCGCCATCGAGGCGGCGCCCCCGGCCCCCGCCAGACCCGATCCCACCATGATGACCGAGTACTTGCGCTTGTTGGCGGGGTTGACGAGCTTCATCTCGAACTTGTGCCGGTCCCACTTCTTCTCGATGGGTCCGGACGGGACGTTCGCGCGAAGTTCCATGAATCCTCCAGCCTTACCCCTTAACGGATGAACCCGGCCAGCACGGCGATCGGGAACGAGAGGTTCCCGGCGACGATGATCACGGCGAAGAGAAGCGCCGCGGCCTTCGCCATCGCGATGTAGCGCGGGTGCGAGACCCCGAGTGTCTGGAACATGCTCCAGACGCCGTGCCGCAGGTGAAGACCCAGGGCGATCATCGCGATCATGTAGACGATCGAGGTCGGCACGTTCCGAAAAGCAGCGACGAAGTTGTGGTAGACGTCCCCCTCCACGAAACCCGGGTGCACGGTCCCGGTCGTCAGGTTGAGGATGTGGAAGACGACGAAGAGGCCGATGATGACGCCGCCCCACCGCATAGTCCGAGACGCGTACGTGGACTCCTTCCACTTCTGCTCCCCGTAGCCGACACGGCGCGCGCGCCGGCTCTCCAGCGTCAGCGCGGTGGCGGCCCAGATATGAAGGCCCACCGCCACGAGCATGAGCACGCGGACGATCCAGAGCGCCCATCCGTGGAAGATCTGCCGCAGCACCACGGCGTAGTGGTTCAGGGCCTCCGGCCCGAGGTAGACCTGCAGGTTCCCGATCATGTGGCCGAGGACGTACCCGAAGAGGATCACGCCCGTGAGGGCCATGACCACCTTCTTCCCGATCGAAGAACCCAGGAAGGTAGGAGCCTGGCTCATCCCTTCTCCTCAGTACTGATCGAAATACTTCTGGATCTGCTTGACATCGTTCGTTTGCATCAGGGCCAGGCGCAGGAGGACCCGCGATTTCTGCGGGTTCAAGTCCAGGGAGGCGACGAGGCCCAGCTTGTCGTCATCCACTTCCACGTTGCGGCCCACCCGTCCCGTCGCGACTCGGGAAGACCGCACGCATACGATACCCTTTTTCGCCTGGGCGGCCAGCGCCTTCAGGGCGGCCTCCGTCATGTTGCCGTTGCCCACGCCCGCGACCACGATCCCCTTCGCTCCCGCGGCCGCCGCCGCCTCGATCAGCACGCCGTCCATGTTCTCGTAGGCCAGGACGATGTCCACCCGCGGTAGCGAGGTGATCTTCTCGACCGAGAACTCCGAGTCGAGCGTGTTCTTCCCGACCGGGCCGCGGAAGAACTCCGCCTCGCCGTAGGCGACGGTCCCGATCAGGCCGCGGAGGGGCGACAGGAACGTCTGGACCGCCGTGGTGCTCGTCTTGGTCAGCGACGAGGCGTCGTGGATCCAGTCGTTAACAACCACGAGGACGCCGCGGCCTGCGGCCTCCCGGTTCGCCGCCACCGCGACGGCGTTGAAGAAATTGAGCGGGCCGTCGGCCGAGAGCGCCGTCGAGGGGCGCATCGCCGCCGTCAGGACGACCGGCTTGCGGGTCTTGACGACGAGCGTCAGGAAGTAGGCGGTTTCCTCGATCGTGTCGGTCCCGTGGGTGATGACGATGCCGTCCACGTCGCTGCCCGCGGCGAGGGTGTTGATCCGGCGGGCGAGCTTCAACCAGACCTCGTCGTTCATGTCCTGCGAGCCGACGTTGGAGATCTGCTCGCCCTTCAGGTTCGCGAGCTTCTTCGCCTGCGGCACGGCCGCGAGGAGCTGCTCGACGCCGACCTGCCCGGAGGTGTAGCCGGCCTGAACGTCTGTCGCCGCCGCGCCGGCGATCGTTCCGCCGGTGGCGAGCACCACGATGTTGGGGAGCCCCTTCGCCGCGGTCTGCGCGGACGCGGGAATCGCCGCCATGGCCACGGCCGCGGTCAGCGTCAGGAGGGTTGCGATTCGTCCCGGCATTGGTCGCCTCCTACTTCGTCAAGAGAACGATGACCGGCCCCCACGCCGTGAGGAGGATGTTCCCGATGGCGTAGGGGACGGTGTAACCGAGCACGGGGAGCTTGCTCTGCGCTTCGTCCTGGATGGCCCGCAGGGCGGCGGTGACCGTGCCCGCCCCCGAGACGGCGCCGAAGAGAATGACCGGGTTCATCTTCAGGACCCTGCTGCCGAAGAGAAGCGTCACCAGGTGCGGCGTGGCCGCGACCACGAGCCCGACGAGGAGAAGGCTCGGCCCGGTCCGGCGAAGCCCGTCCACGAAGCTCGGGCCCGCGGCGAGGCCGACGACGCCGATGAATGTCGCGAGCCCGACGGTGTCGAAGACCCAGAGGGCCGCCTCGGGGATCCGCCCGAACGTGGGCCGGACCGAGCGCAGCCAGCCGAACACGAGCCCCATGATGAGCGCGCCGCCGCTGGCGGTTAAGGAGAGCGGGACGCTGCCCACCATCACCGAGACGACCCCGAGGAGGCCGCCCACGACGATGCCCAGACCGAGGAAGACGACGTCGGTCGCCTCCGAGGGCCTCTCGATGTATCCCAGGGCCTTGCCGGCACGCTCGACTTCGCTCCGGGCGCCGGACAGCGTCAACAGGTCGCCGCGGTTGAGGATCGTGGTAGCGGCGAAGGGGATCTCCTCCCCTCCCCGGACGAGCTTGACCAGCGCGACGCCGCGGCCATGGAGCTCCGCGATCTCGGCGAGCGTCCGATCGGCGAGGCTCCCGTCGGTCAGGACCACGTCCAGGACGGCGGCCGGGTAGTCCAGGACGGCTCGGTCCTCGACCTCGATCCCGATCGGCGTCCCTCCCGAAAGCACCCGCCGCCGCGCGGTGACGGCGACGACGTCGCCCCGGCGAAGCTCCGTTTCGGGCCCGGCCGCGAGGAGGCTCGAGCCGCGGTGGATCCGATCGATGAACACGCGCTCCGGGGCAAACGTCTTCTCCAGCTCCCCCGCGGGCCGATCCGCCCACCGGTCGTCGATCCGGTAGGCGCGGACGTCCCACTCCCGGTACGCGGAGGGCGTGTCCCACTCGAGCTCCCGGCCTCCCGTCATCTCCTTTTCGAGGTTCGCAGCCTCGGCCTTGAGGTCCACCTTCAGCAGCTTCGGAGCGAGGCCCGACAGGAACCACACCACGAAGCCCGTCCCAACGAGGTAGGACACGGCGTAGGCGACGGGGATGTTGTTTAAGAGGCGGGTCTTCTCCTCCTGCGGCAGGTCGAGGCGCTCGATCGTGTTGCCCGCCGTGCCGATCACGGTGGACTCGGTGAAGGCGCCCGCCATCAGGCCCGCGGCGGTGCCGCAGTCGTAGCGGAAGATCTTCGCGGCCGCGACCGTCACGGCGAGGCTCGACACGCAGAGGACCACGGTCAACGCGACCTGGGGCAGAGCATTCTTCCCCAGCCCCCGGATGAACTGCGGCCCGACCTTGTACCCCGTGGCGAAGAGGAAGAGGTCGAAGAAGACCACCTTGACGACGGGGTCCACCTCGATGTCGAGCTGCCCGATGAGGACCCCCGCCAGCAGCGTCCCCACGACGTTGCCGAGCTGGAAGGCCCCGATCCGGATCCGCCCGAGGACGAAGCCGACGGCCAGCGTGGCGAAGATCGCGAGCTCCGGATGGCGCCGGAAGGCCTCCGCCAGGTTCGTCAACACGGCCGGATCAATCCGTCACCGGGTCTGCTGTCCCGTCATCGCGGCCGGGTTCATGACCTCCGAGATCTGGGCCTCTGTCAGGATCTTCTTCTCGCGAACGAGCTCGAGGATCCCCTTTCCCGTTTTCATCGCCTCCGCGGCGAGCTCGGTCGAGCGCTCGTACCCGATCACCGGGTTGAGCGCCGTGACCGTGCCGACGCTGTACTCGACGTAGTGCTTCAGGATGTCGGCGTTGGCGGTGATGCCGTCCACGCAGTGGACCCGAAGCGTGCGGGCGGCATTGATGAACATCGTCTGCGCCTCGAAGATGCAGGCGGCGATGACGGGCTCGAAGGCGTTCAGCTGGAGCTGCCCCGCCTCCGCCGCCATCGTTACGGTCAAGTCGCTCCCGATGACGCGGAAGCACACCTGGCTGACGACCTCCGGAATGACCGGGTTGACCTTGCCCGGCATGATCGAGGAGCCCGGCTGCTTGGCCGGAAGCTGTAGCTCGCGGAATCCGCACCGCGGCCCGGAGGAGAGCAGGCGCAGGTCGTTGCACACCTTCGAGAGCTTGATGGCCAGGCTCTTCATGCACGAGGAGTAGAGAACGAAGGACTGCGTGTCCTGGGTCGCCTCGATCAGGTCCGGGGCGAGGTGGATCGGGAACCCGGTGATCTTCGCCAGGTGCTCCGCGCACTTCTGCGCGTAGCCGGCGGGCGCATTCAAGCCCGTGCCGATCGCGGTCGCCCCCATGTTGACTTCGCACAGGACGCTCTGGATGCGCTCGAGGGCCATCACCTCGCCGGCGAGCGTCTCGGCGAACGCGTTGAACTCCTGGCCGAGCGTCATCGGGACGGCGTCCTGCATCTGGGTCCGACCCATCTTGAGGATTCCGGCGAACTCCTTCCCCTTCGCCCGGAAGGCCGCGATCAATTCCCGAACCTCTTCGACGAGCTCGACGTTTCCGAGAGCCATCCCGACGTGAAGCGAGGTCGGGTACGCGTCGTTGGTGGACTGCGAGGCGTTGACGTGGTCGTGGGGGCTGCAGTACTTGTACTCCCCCTTCCGGTGGCCCATCAGCTCCAGGGCCCGGTTCGCGATCACCTCGTTGGCGTTCATGTTTGTCGAGGTGCCGGCGCCGCCCTGGATGACGTCGAGACGAAACTCGCCGTGCAGCTTGCCTTCGATCAGCTCCCGGCAGGCGCCCTCGATCCCTTTCAGGATCTCGCTGGAGAACTGCTTGCAATCGTAGTTGGCCCGCGCGGCCGCCATCTTCACCATGGCCAGGGCCTTGATCAGGTTGGAATAGAGGCGCAGTTCGACCCCCGAGATGTGGAAGTTCTCCAGCGCGCGGGCCGTCTGGATGCCGTAGTAGGCGTCGGCGGGGACCGGAAGGTCTCCGAGGAGGTCGCGCTCGATCCGGGTCTTCGGTGCCGTGCTCATGTTCGGTCCCTCCTCAGCGGGGCCTGGACGCGTAGGGATTCCCTCCGATCGCGTTGGAGATGTCGGCGATGGCGTTCTGCGCTCGCACGCTGTTGCCCGCGGCGTCGAGCGGCGGCGAGATCACGGCGATCCCGAACCTGCCGGGCGACACGGCGATGATCCCGCCGCCCACCCCGCTCTTGGCCGGCAGCCCCGTCCGGTAGAGCCACTTGCCCGAGTCGTCGTAGAGGCCGGCGGTCGCCATCACGGCCAGCACGCGCGGGACGTTCTCGGTCTTGACAACCTGCTTGCCCGTGAGGGGGTTCCTGCCGCCGTTGGAGAGCGTCGCGGCCATGACGGCGAGGTCCTTCGCGTTGACGTTGACCGAGCACTGCTCCGTGTAGATATCCGTCGCCCGCATCGGCTCGGACTTGATGAACTCGTAGGCGTACATCAGGTACCCGAT
Source organism: Thermoanaerobaculia bacterium (assembly GCA_035263845.1). Taxonomy (GTDB): domain Bacteria; phylum Acidobacteriota; class Thermoanaerobaculia; order UBA5066; family Gp7-AA6; genus JAWOLE01. The sequence continues at coordinate 38,085 of DATFQY010000036.1, forward strand.
CGCCTGGTTGCGCTGGTTGGTGTCGGACTCGGACTTGAACACTTCCTGGTTGACCGAGAGAGGCCGGCCGGCGAAGTCGGAGTAGTAGCCGAGGAGGCTCTTCCAGATCTCGTCGCGGGTCGAGCCCCGGACCATGCTCGTGGCGGTGATCGCCCCCGGGTTGACGAGCGGGTTGATCTCGGGCCCGCCGAGGGCCTTCTGCGCGAACTCGACGGCGACGATCGAATTGAACCGCATGCCGGTCGCGTCCACCCCGATCCGCTGGACGATCGCGTCGGGCCCCTGCTCCTCGATGACCTTCGCCATCGTGAAGACCTTCGAGATCGATTGGATCGAGACCTCGGACCGGACATCGCCCGCGGTGTAGACCTTGCCGTCGGCCGTGACGAGGGCGATCCCGTAGATCTTCGGGTCCACTTTTGCCAGCGCGGGGATGTAGTCCGCGTTCTTTCCTTCCTGCGAGTCCTTGTACTTCTCGTAAGCGGCCTTCATCGCCGACTCGATCTGCGCGGGCGCCTGCGCGAGCGCAGGAGGCGCGGCGATCGCCAGCGCGGCGGCGAAGGCGAGGATCCCGGTGCGCCTGTGGCTCATTTGCTCCCTCCCAGGTGGAAATCGAAGTTGAATCTCGACGAGAACTGAATGCGATAGTCGTCCACCGAGAATCCGTCGCGGAAGTTTTCGCGGCGGCCCCACTGAAACTCCAGGCCAGCCATCACGTTCTTGACCGGATAGTAGAGGAGATTGGCCAGGGCGTACTGCCCGTTCTTGAACGCGTTCGCCTGCTGGGCGTCGCTGTTGTCGATGTCCACGCGGGAGTAGCCGAAGGCGGAAGAGAGCTTCTCGCTCCAGTTGAAGTCGTAGAAGGCGACGAGTCCGAAGACCGGCAGGGCCTTTCCCGTGATCGGGCGGGTCAGATTCCCCGGATTGGCCTCCGCGGCGATGTCCACCGGCGCGTCATTCATGTAGTTCTCGACCCCCTCCCCGTAAACGACCGAGGCGCGGATCGTGCCCTTCATGGGCGTCTTGATATTGGTGCTCAAGTTGACGCCCCAGCCGGACTTGTTCCCGGAGAGGTCGATCGAGTTGTTGACCGTGTCCGTCCAGCTCATATAACGGTAGATGGCGGCGAGCTGGACGTGGCCCCAGTTGTCGGTCCAGCGGTAGCGGGCCGACACGTCCGGCGCCGGGAAATGCCCCTTGACGCCTTCCTGAAGCTGAATCCGGTCCGCGAAGACTCCCCCGTCCGCGCTCGCTCCCGGCCGCTCCAGGGCGAACCAGAGCTGTGTGTGATCGTCGTTTTTCGGCATCCAGCGGACCTGAACGTTTCGGAAGAAGACCATCCCGTTGGGCCCCCAGTACTCCAGCGAGTTGGGGAAGACGTCGGGGTCCATGAAGGGGCTCCAGGTCTGGCCCGCGCCGAACGGCCCGATCTCTCCCCAGGCGTGCCGGAGGCGGAACGTCGTCTGCCCGGCGTCCGAGCCAACGCCGAAGAGCTCGAACTCGAAGATCGTCTTGACCTCGCCCAGGCTCGTCGGCAGGTATCCCTTGAAGCCGAGGCGGCTCTGCCGGACGCTGGCGTAGAAGTTCCCGTCGTCGCCGAACTGGCCCCTGGACGCAGGCAGCTTGGTCGGACGAAGGACGTCGAACCAGTCCGGGTTCACCTGCTTGAAGTCATAGCCGGTGTCGAGCATGGCGAACCCGTAGATGTCCATCCGCGGCCCCGCGGCGGGATCCGTCTGGGCGCCCGCCGGTCCGGCCGCCGCGAGGCCGAGCAGGACGGCCGCCGCGACGAGCGCAAATCGAACGAACGGAGTCCGAGATCCTTCACTCTGCATCAGGGTTCCTCTCTGCTCCGGCAGGCGGCCGGATGCGCCCTTACACCCGTCGTCCCCGATCGGCCGCGTGTCTGCGCGGCCTCGCCGGCCGGCGGCCGGTCAGGACCAGGATCGGAATCTGGAAGGTTTCCGCCGTGATCTGCAGCAGGTCCGCCATCGCGCCGCCTTTCTTCGCGGGCCGTCCGAAAATGACGCAGTTCGGACGGCAAACGTCGAGGTAGCGCAGGAACTTCTCTCCGTCGGCGAAGCTCTCGGAAGCGATTCCACGGGCGCGCAGAAGGCGCTCGAGGGAACGCCGCACGGCGAGTTCGTCTTCGACGATCGCCACCACCTTTCGGGCGTGGCTCATTCCGCGCCACCGTACCGCCGGCCGGGGGAGGCTTCCATTGGACCTCGGGCCGCGTCCGATTGCACCTTGGTCGCTGTTCCCCCGGGCGTCGCCCGGCGGGGAGTTCAGAAGGCTTCGCCCACCCCGACGTGGAGGCCGCGATTGCCGGCCTTGCCCCAGGCGTAGTCGATGCGGAAGTTGATCGGGTTCTGCCGGGAGAGGAGGTACCGGATCCCCAGGCCCCCGCCCGCCAGGAGGTCCCGGGATCCGCCGTCCGTGAAGGAGGACGCAACCTCCCCCACCCCGGCGAAGCCGACCAGGCCGAAACGGCCGAAGAAGGACCCGAGACTCTCCGGAAGCCGCCAGCGGTACTCCGCCTGCGCCGACCACATCGTCCGGTCAATGTAGCGGCCGACCTCGTAGCCGCGCAGATCGCCCTGCATCCCGAAGAGGCAGAGGGCGTAGACGGGCGCGTCGCCGCGAACGTCGCAGAGAGAGCCCCGCACAGCCAACACTACCCGCTCTCCCGTCGAGAAGAAGGCGTTGAAGGACGCCTTATAGGACTGGTAGGTGCGGGTACCGCCGAACGAGGGCTCGTAGAAGTCGGTCGTCAGGTCGAAGAGGGCGCCGCGCCTCGGGTAGAAGGTCGAATCGCGCGAGTCCGTCTGGATGCGCAGGCCGAGCGCGGCGAGCCGGACGGACCGGTCGCGGGGCGGCGGGGCGGATTCCGAGTCCTCGTCGGAGGCGTTCAAGCCAATGGCCGTGTCGGCGTAGGTATACCGGGCTCCGACGAAAAGAACCGAGCTGACGCGGCGGAGGAGTTCCGCCGTCAGGCCCTTGACGGTTTGCCGGATCGGGACGCCGGCCGTTCCGGCGAGCTCCGGTAACGAGAGCTTGTAGCGGAACTCGCCCCTGGCGGCCCCGGACAGCAGGCGCCACCGGTCCTCGGAGAGGTAGAGCCTCGCCGCGGCGCCGAACGCCCAGCTGTGGTTGTCGGTGTAGAGGCCGCCCACCCCGACCGTCGTCGGCGGCGAGACCTTGTCGTCCTTGGAGATCGGAAAGAGGACCGCCGCGACGGCGGCCAGGCCCGTCCCGAGGGTGGGGCTGGAGATCGGGATTGGCGCGGCGATGAAGTCCAGGCCGGGCCTGGACGGCGCCCGGGCCGTGTGGACCGGGGCCAGCTGGTCGGGCCCGAGCGGCAGCGGCGCGGGTGCCTCGGGGGGATTGACGGCTGTCAGGTCCACCCGCGCGGGCTCCTGAGCGCGGATCGCGGCGCAGCAACCGAAAATGATTGCCGCCGCGACCCGCCGCTTCCCCACGGAAGGGTCAGAAGGTCAGCAGGAAATAGGCGCGGGGTCCGTCATAGCGCTGCTCGAACCGGAACGCGTCGGGGGTGGACTCGTCCTTCTTGAGCGTGATCTTCTGGTACTCGTATGCGCCGCCGACCCCGAAGTGCTCGCCGAAATACCAGTTCAGCCCGGCGGCACCTTCGATCCACGACCCGGAGTACGGATCGATCGTGACGCCGACTCCCCGCACGCGCGCCATCACGGTCAGGCCCTTGGCGAGTTGGAACTCGAGGTCCGCGCCCAGCAGCGGAACCGGGACGCTGATCGAGCGCTCCGTCGAGGCCCCGCCCTGGATGACGGTCCCGTCCGGCCGCTGGACTCCCGCCGTCGCCGAGAGCTTGGCCGACAGCTTGGCGTAGCTCACACCGAGCGAGAGACCGAAGTGGACGTTGGGGTTCTTGACGATGCCGTAGCGGTAGGCCCCGTAGATGTACTGGCTGCTCGTCTCGCCGCTGACCTGCGCGCCCGCCTTGTAGACGTCTCCGTTGAAGGTGAAGTCCTTCGTGATCTGCTTGCTTCCCTCGAGGCTGAATTTCACGTAGCCGAAGTCGAGGTAGCTCCTGCCGGCGAAGTTCCAGTAGCCCTCGCCCCGGAACGTGTTCTTGTGGTCGTCCGTCAGACCCTCGCTGGTGAAGTTGATGTCCGATCCGGGGGCGCCCGGCCGGCTCGCGATGATCTCGGTCGAGAAGCTCGCGAAGATTCCGCCGATCCGGAAGCGGACGTTCTCGGGAACGCCTTCGGGAATCTGCGCCCACGCCGGGGCGCTCGCCAGGAGCAGGACTACCGCACCGAGAACCGATCGGGTCCCCCGGTACACGGACTTGCTCATCGAAATTTCCCCCTTTTCTGCAAAGGATAGTTCAAACCAGGTGGGGGGCCGGATCAATCGGACTTAAGTGCAGGGTTGCCCCTCGCCGGGCCTGGCGAGGGAATGCTCGCGGCAGCCGGGCAGGCATCGCGTCGCCGTAGTCCGCCAGCCGTGGGGGTCCTTCCGTGCCGAAAGGACACGCCAGCGGGAGGAACCGACGGGTGGGTCCTCCAGGGTCACGATGTCGCCCGGCCGGTGCTCGTATCGAAGAACGGTCTCGGCGACCTCGTGTTCGCCCGCGCTCCAGACCCGGATCGGCACCGCCGGCGAGCCTCGACCGGCCTACTTCTTCTGGAGATCCGCCAGCGCCGCCAGGACCTCCTCGCTGTGGGTGGCCGGCTTCACGCCGATGAAGTCCTTCGCGACCTTCCCCTGCGGGTCGATGACGAACGTGTTGCGCGCCGAGTACTTCTTCCCCTCGTTCTCGCGGACCGAGCCGTAAGCCGTGGAGATCTTCGCGTCGGGATCCGAGAGCAGCTTGAAGGAGAGCCCCTCCTTTGCGCAGAAGTCCTTGTGGGACTCGACCGTGTCCACCGAGACGCCGAGGACGACCGCGTTCATCGACTCATACTTCTTCGAGTCACGCTCGAAGTTCTTCGCCTCGAGCGTTCAGCCGCTCGTGAAGTCCTTGGGGTAGAAGTAAAGGACGACCCACTTGCCGCGGTAGTCGGCGAGGTTGACCGACTTGCCTTCGTTGCTCGTCAGCGTGAACGCCGGCGCGGCTGTTCCCACGGCCGGAGACGCTGCGCTCTCCGTTGTAGGGGCGGGGCTTGCCCCCGCCCGGGCGGCGGCGGCCAGCAACAGGATTGACAGAATTCCCTTCAGCATCGTTGCCTCCTCAGGCTGACGAACGGTTCAGCCGGCGACGTTTCGCCGGTCTCCTCGCGGCTCCTCGAGCAGGCGGCCAATCTTCGCCGCCAGGATGAAATCGTTCTCGTGGAGCCCGCCGATCTTGTGGGTCCAGAGGATCAGGTCCACCTTGTTCCAGTGGATCGCGATGTCGGGGTGATGGCCCTGTTCCTCGGCCAGTTCGGCGACCCGGTTGACGAACTCCATCGCGTGGATGAAGTCCTTGAACTCGAACCGCCGGGAAAGCCGCGAGGAGTCCTCGTTGACCGTCCACCCCGGCACCTTCGCCGCCATCCTCCGCGCTTCCTCCGCTGAGAGCGGCGGAACCCCGCCCCGGCATGGAACGCAATGCTTCGCCGAAAGACTTTCCGACTCCACCGGCGGGAGTCTAATACCCTTCGCGGCGGCTTACGGCCTGGTCAGGTTTCTCTTCAGGAACTCCACCGCCTCCCGCACGATCTCCCGCGAGCGAGGGTCGCCCGGCTGGTTGTCGAAGCCGTGCTCGCCGTCGGGCTGGTTGAAGAAAACGAGAGGGGCGTTGCGCGCCAGGGCCTCCGAAACGAACCGATCGAGCCCCGGCAGCAGGTCCGGGATCTGGTCCTTGCCGGCGCGGGCTACGAAGATGGGCGGAATCTTCCCCTTGGTCTCCGAGATCGCGACCGCCGGAGAGAACTTGCGCACCTGCTCGTCCGAGAGGAACTTGCGGTGCAGCTCCGATGGGCGCAGGTCCAGGAACGCGTAGAACGCCACGAGGCACCGGACATACGGCTGGGGCTCGCGGATCGGAGCCGCGAGCAGCGGGCCGCCGGCGGAGTATGCGGCGAGGGCGATGCGATCCCTGTCGATCCCGAATTCCGCGGCCCGGTCGCGGACGAACGCGATCGCGTCCGCCACGTCGGCCGCCCCTTGCGCCAGGTTCGGATCGGGAAAACCCACGCGGTGATTGAAGGTCACCGCGGCCAGACCCGAGGCCGCGATGAGACGCCCCCAGGACCTGTAGATCCCCCAGTCCTTCGGCTTGACGGGCACGTCCGCCGGGATGCCGCCGTGAAGGAAGAAGACGGCGGGCAGGAGCTCGCCGGGCTTCAGGGCCTCCGGCGTGCTGATGTCCATCTTCAGCTCCGTCCCGCCGTCCTTCTTGTAGACGAGGTCCTTGCGGACGCGGACCCGGTCCATGCCCTCGACGGAGTAGACGACCGGCCGGTTGACGCGGTCGGCCATGTCGTCAGCCTTCTTCGCCTGCCCCTCGGCGTCCCCGCTCACCACGACCAGGATCAGTGCCGAAAGCGCCGATGCCGCGCTGCGAGTGTCCATTGCGAACCCCTCCCTCGTGACATACGAGGCCTCCCTAACCAGGTTTGACGGGACCGGGCGCTTCCCGGATAATCCGCGTTCCCTCGAACGACTGGGAGGTCGTTCAATGGTAGGACAACTGGCTCTGGACCAGTGAATCGGGGTTCGAGTCCCTGCCTCCCAGCCAAATTCCTT
>DATFQY010000037.1:0-17002 GCA_035263845.1 Thermoanaerobaculia bacterium
GGGAGACGCCGACCGGGCATTCGAGTGGCTCTCGAAGGTCAAGGCCACCCGGAAGATGGACATCACGTTCATCCAGGTGGACCCGAACCTGGAGTCGCTGCGGGCCGACCCACGCTTCCCGAAGCTCCTGCCCGCGCCCGAGGAGTTCGCCGACCCCTTCGTCGAGCCGGCGAAGATCGTGCGCGAGTGGGACGGCGAGGCCGTCAACGACCAGTTCGGTTGGATCGCGCGGCCGATCGGCGACGTGGACGGCGACGGGATCCCCGACGTCGTGACGTCCGCGCCGACGAAGGAGGTCGGGGGAGCGCGCGCGGGCCGGGTCTACGTCTACTCGACGAGGACGGGCAAGCTGCTATGGGCCGCCGACGGGGGCCCAGGGGACCAGCTCGGCTTAGGCGTCGAGGGCGCGGGGGACGTCAACCGCGACGGCGTGCCCGACGTCATCGCGGGCGCGCCGGGCGCCGGCAAGGCCTACGTCTATTCCGGGCGGGACGGCCGGGTGCTGCTGACGTTGACCGCCGAGAGCAAGGACGACAACTTCGGTCGCCACGTCTCGAGCGCCGGCGACGTGGATGGCGACGGCTACGCCGACGTCTTCGTGGGAGCGCCCGGCAACAACGCGGGAGGCAAGGGCGCCGGGCGCGCCTACGTCTACTCGGGGAAAGACGGACACAAGCTCGCGACCTTCACGGGCGAGCGCGAGGGCGACGCGTTCGGCTCGACCGTCGCCGGCTTCTCCGACGGCAAGCGCCGGCTCCTGCTCGTCGGAGCGCCCGGGGCAGGGCCGGGGAAGACCGGCCGCGTCTATGTCTACTCGGATCTCTCCGGCAAGCCGAAGTTCGTCATCGAGTCCGACGAGAAGGGCAACGCGCTCGGAGCGATGTTCGTTTCCGTGCCGGGCGACCTGGACGGCGACGGCTTCCCGGACGTCTACGCCTCCGACTGGTCGCACAACGCGAAAGGGCGCTCGACCGGCCGCGTCTATCTGCACTCCGGCAAGAGCGGAAAACGGCTCTTCACGCTGACCGGCGAGACCGCCGGCGAAGGGTTCGGCATCGGAACCGCGGGCGCCGGCGACGTCAACGGCGACGGCTTCGACGACCTGGTCATCGGCTCCTGGCAGTACGCCGGCGCCGCGGCGTCGGGCGGCCGAGTCTCGCTCTACTCGGGCAAGGACGGGAGCCTGCTCAAGACCTGGACGGGGAAAATACCCGGCGAGACCCTGGGCTTCGACGCGGTCGGCATCGGGGACGTGGACGGCGACGGCACGCTCGATCTCCTCGTGACGTCCGCCTGGAGCGGTATCCATGGTTACCGCTCGGGACGTGTCTTCATCATCTCGAGTGGTGTCGAGCGGCCCGCCCGGCCGGTGCGGCCAGGGAAGCCCTGAAAGCCGAGGGCGTGTTGCCGAACTCCCGGCGAAAGGCGGCGGTGAAGTGGCTGTGGCTCGAGTAGCCGAGATCGAGCGCGACTCGGGTCAGGTCGCCGCGGTCGTCTCCCAGGAGCTCCAGCGACGCTGCCAGCCGGAGGCGGTTGCGGTACGCGTGGAGCGTCGTTCCCGTTCGGCGCCGGAAGACCCGGCAGAGCCGGAAGACCGAGACTCCGAGCGCGGAAGCGAGGTCCGCCAGTGGCCGCCGCCGCTCCAGCGACTCGGACAGAAGCGCCTTCGCTTCCTCGGCGAGGGTTCGTTCGACTCGGATCGCGGCGGGCGAGGCGGGTCGTGGAAGGCCGCCGCGGACCCGGTACGCCGCCGCGAGCTGGCGGGCGAGGACTTCGATCGCCGCCTCTTCGACGGCGGCGGCGTCGGCGCGGCGTCCGGACGATAAGAGCTCCACGATCCGTCGCTGCCGGGCGTAGGAAACGGAGTCGCCCGGCCCGTGGGCGAACGGGAAGGGCGACGAGGGACGGCCGGCCGCCGCCGGGTCCCACCGCTGGAGGGCCTCGGCGAGAGTCTCCGCTCCGAACGCGAACCACTCACAGCGGTCCGGCAGGCCTCGAACGCTCTCGCGGCGATAGACCTGCCCCCGGTTGTAGTACGTGACGAGCTCCGGCCCCGCCAGGAAGCCGTCGCCTCCCGCGTGGGCGATACGGACGAACGTCCTCGGAAAGACGACGATGTGCCGCTGGATCGGGCCGGAGTCCTGAAATCTGGGGTGGCCGGGATCGACGCGGAACGCGCCGATCACGACGACCGGGCTCTGAAAGAGGATCGTGTCGAGCGGGTCGGGGCGGCGGCCAGCCGCGTCGTCCAGCGTCACGGCAGGAAGCTACGGGGCTGGCCGGAGAAAGTTTGCGCCCCGTCAAAGCAGGGCGACGAGGTTCTGCACTCCGTGGAGCGCGACGGCCGGCCAGACCGATCCGCTCTTCCGGACGAGGTATCCCGCGGCGAGCGACAGGGCGAGGATCGACAACGACATCGCCGGGATCCTCCCCCGAGCGATTGCTCCGGAGAACAGCCACGCCTGCCAGTGGATGGCGACGAAGAACAGGCCGGTGAGGAGGTTGGCGGTCCAGAAGCGTGCGACCTCCCGAAGCTTGCCGAGCACGAAGCCCCTCATCGCGATCTCCTCGATCAGGGCGGCGACCAGGAGCGCTCCGACGAGGTTGGATGGCGTCCACCGGGAAAGGTCAAGGCTCTTCCATCGGAGAAGGACCACGGCGAGGACCCAGAGAGGTCCGATCACGACGAGCACGACCATGCTCCAGACCAGGCCCGATCTCGGGTGGGTCTTCAATTGCAGGAATTCCAGCGGATCCCGGCCGTCGACGAACCGGAGGTAGACCGCCGGCCCGCCGATCCAGACCAGCGCCTTGACGAGGACGAAGAGCGCCCGCGGCTGGACCCGCAGCCAAACGACCAGCCACCAGAGGAGAAAGAAAACGGCGAGGACGACCGCGACTCTCTTTCGCCCCGCCATCTCGGCAGCGCTACCGAACCCGGCGAAGGGGATGCGCTTCGGTGTTGAAGACGACGCTGCGGAAGTCGAGGGTCTGTTCGGGGGCGAAGAGGAGGTAGAGGTACTTCATCGTCTCGGCGAGGAAGTAACTCGGCATCAGGTCGCCTTTCTCCTTCGTCGTGACGTCCTTGAGGGTCGTGAACGCGGATCCCGCGCGGCAGTGCTTCTCCAGCCCCTCGAGGAACGTTCGCCCCATCTCGAGGTAGCGCGGGTCCTTCGTGTACCGGTAGAGGTAATAGGCGGACTCCATGATCTCGGGGCGCAGCTGGTAGCCGGGGCTGACGACCTTCATCGTGCGGTAGTCGAGGACCTCGGGCTCGATCCCGTGGAGGTTCCACATCTTGAAGCAGGAGTCCTGGAGGCGTTTCGCGCGCGGCAGGTCGCCGGAGAGGGCGAGGACCGCCGGGAAGAAGGCGTGCAGCGCTCCGAACTCGGACGCGGTGCGGACGCCGGTCTCCATGTCCGCCTGGCCGTACCAGAAGCCCGACGGCGCCTCCTCCGCCAGGCGCTCGTTGACGCCCTTGATGCTCTCGCGAGACATGCGCACGCAGTCGGCGTCGCCGAAGAGGACGGCGCACTTGACGAGGTACTCGTAGTACGAGTCGATGGCGCCGCCGATGTGCGAGGCGCGGTTGGTCCACTGCCCCGTCTCGACGTCGATCTCCTCGCCGACGAGCCCGATCTTCGAGCGGCGCTCGTAGACCGCGGCCAGCGCCCTCTTCGCTTTCTCGAAGTAGACCGGCTTGCCCGTCAGCTTCGAGAGCGTCCCGAACTCCAGGATGAGCGTCCCGATCTCGGCCGGGTTGGACTTCGGGTCCTTCGTCTTGCCGGTCTTCAGGTTCACGTAGACGTAGGGCATGCCGGTCGGCGAGCCGAAGACGGGAAGGAGCCGCGTGCCAAGATCGTCGGCCAGCCGCAAGAGCCTTTCGTCTCCCGTCATCTGGTAGCCGGAGAGGAGGCCGCCCAAGAGGCGGATCGTGATCTCGAAGTTCTTGACGAAGATGTCCCGGTCGAAGGAGAGCTTCTCGAGGATCACCGACTTCGCGCGCTCGGCCTGCTCGTTCAGCCCCATCAGAAGGAGCGTGTCCAGCGAGTCCACGGGGGTCATCAGCAGGGACTGGCCGGCGCCGTACCAGTCTTTCGCGGCCTTGCTGACGGGCTTCAATTCGTCGTGGCCCCACGCGTCCGCCTCGTAGGCTCGCCACGCCGAGAGCGTCTCCTCGCGGACCCGCGCGGCGAGGCCCTTCCGGTCGAGGGCGGCTTCCGCGGGACCGGACTCCTTCTTCGGCCCGAGCGCGACGACCGCGGGCACGAGAACGAGGGCGATGGCGATCGGCGGGAGGCGCCGCACCCCTTGATGCTACTGGAAGCGAAATCCCGCGAGGAAGACCAGGCTGTTCAGACCGAGATTGGGAAGGGCGGTCCCGGCGTTGGAGATATGCGCGAGACGCGCTTCGAAAGTCCACGCCTGGTTCTCGGAGACCGCGTGTCGCACGCCGCCACTCGCCTGGAGGAGAAAGTTGAAGCGGCGGTCGATCTCCTCCAGCTGCGTGAGGTCCGTCCAGCCGAGGCCGGCCGCGGCGGAGAAGTACGGGATCGTGCGGCCGCCGCCGAAGAGGTAGCGGGCGCCGAGCGGCATCACGCCGACCATATAGCCGTGCGGCGTCAGGTAGTGAGCGATGTGCGCCTCGATGACGTATTGAATGCGGGGACCGAGGCGCAGGCCGACGGACGGCTCGAGCAGCAGGAGATGCTCGGCGGAGCGCCCGCGGTTCAAGTGGACGGAAAAGCCGTAACCGGCCTCGACTCCCCACTCCGGGGGGGCGTCGCGCGGAAAGGGCGGCGCGCTCTGTCCTGCCGGCTCTTGCGCGTGAAGGCGCAGGGCGGCGCCCGCCAGAAGAACCACCGCGCAATGGAAGCGCCACATGCTTCCGGGTCCCCTGCAATCAGCTCGCCGCGCCTGCGGCTTTGACCGATCGGACCGTTCCGAAGTAGGTTCTGTTTCATGCTGCGGACCCGCGCCTGCGAGCTCTTCGGGATCGATCATCCGGTGCTGCTGGGCCCGATGGGGTCCGCGACGAGCGCCGGTCTCGCCGCCGAGATCTCGAACGCCGGGGGCCTGGGGATGGTCGGCTGCGTCGGGCGAACGCCGGAATGGATCGCGGCGACGGCTCGGGAGATTCGCGAGAAGACGGACCGGCCGTTCGGCCTCAATCTCCTTCTCTTCGACGCCGACAAGGTTGCTCTCGAGGCCGTCTTCCAGGCGCGGCCTCCGGTCTTCTCGACGGCGTGGGCCTGGCCGGACCAGGACCTCGCGGCGCTCTTCTCCCGCGCCCACGGCCTTGGCGCGAAGGTCGTTCACATGGTGTCCGGCGTGCCGGAGGCTCGACGCGCCGTCGAGGCGGGCGCCGACGCGATCGTCGCGCAAGGGACGGAGGGGGGCGGCCACGTCGGCCTGATGGGAACCGTGGCGCTACTGCCCCAGGTCGTCCGCGCCGTCGCGCCCGTGCCGGTGATCGCCGCGGGAGGGATCGCGACTGGAGAAGGGCTGGCGGCGGCGCTCGTCCTCGGGGCAGAAGGTGTTCTCGTCGGGACGCGGTTCCTGGCGACGCCGGAATCGCCGGTCGCCGACGGATTCAAGAAGGCGATCCTCGAGAGCGACGGCCACGACACGTTGCTGACCGAGATCCCCGACATCGCGCGCGGCCGGGTCTGGCCTGGGGCGTGGTCCCGCGTCGTTCGTAACCGGCTGGTCGAGGAGTGGGCGGGCCGCGAGGGAGAGCTCCGCGCGAATCGGTTGAAGGTCTCCGCAAAGATGGTCGCCGCGTTCCAGGCCGGCGACGCCTCCTATGCTCCCCTCTTCATCGGCCAGGACGCCGGCCTGATCGACTCGATCGAGCCCGCCGCGGAGATCCTGCGCCGGATGGTCGCCGATGCCGAGGCGGCCCTTCGCCGCGTTTCGACGCTTTCTTCCTCACGAGAGTAGGTCCTTCGCTTCGCTCAGGATGACAAGGGGAGGATTCGGCAGATTCTGGAAGCGATGCTCTCCCCATTGTCATCCTGAGGAGCAGAGCGACGAAGGATCTACTCTCGTCGGTCTACGACTCTAGTTTGGCGTCCAGGGTGATCCTGGCCTTGAGGAGTTTGGAGATGGGGCAGCCGGTTTCGGCGGCGCGGGCGGCGGTCAGGAAGGCCTCCCGGGAGGCGCCGGGGACCTTCGCGGAGACCTCGAGGTGAGACTCGGTCACGGTCCAGCCGCTGTCGAGCTTGTCGAGGCTGACGGTCGCCGTCGTCCGGATCGAATCGGGCTTCAGGTTCGCCTTGCCGAGCTCGGCCGAGAGCGCCATCGAGAAGCATCCGGCGTGCGCCGCCGCGATCAGCTCCTCCGGGTTCGTTCCCTTCTCGTTCTCGAAGCGAGTCGTGAACGAGTAAGGCGTACCGGAGAGGACCGACGAGTCCGTCGAAATCCTCCCCTTCCCGCCCTTCAAGTCTCCCTGCCACTCCGCGGATGCCTTGCGTTTCATTTCGATTCTCCTTTCGCGCGGACCCACGTCGGGTCCTCGATGTTCCATCCGCCGCCGAGCGCCTTGTAGAGCTGGACGAAGTTGGCGAGGCGCTGGAAGCGAAGCACGGCCAGGGCATTCTCGGCGGGAAAGAGGTTCTGTTCCGCCTGCAGGACGTCGAGGTAGCTGGCGAAGCCAGCGATGTATCGCTGGTTGGAGAGCGTCACGGCCTCGCGGAACGCGTTGACCGCGCGCTGCTGCTCCCGCTCCGCCGCCGCCAGCTTCTGGTGCGCGACGAGCGCCGAGGAGGCCTCGACGAACGCGTTGGTCACGGTCCTCTCGTACTGGACCTTCGCCTCCTCCCACTGCGCCACCCGGACGTCGTACTGGTTCTTCAGGCGCCCGCCCTGGAAGAGCGGCCCCGTCAGCCCCGCCGCGATGGACCACGCCTTCCCCTCGGGGAACAGGTTCGAGACCTCGGTCGACACCGCGCCGAAGGCGCCGGTCAGGCTGATCGTCGGGAAGAAATTCGCCGTCGCGACGCCGACCAGGGCGTTGGCCGCGATCAGGTTCTGCTCCGCCTCGCGCACGTCCGGCCGGCGGCGCAGCAGCTCCGAGGGCAGCCCCGCCGGCACATCCGGCGGCAGGAACTGGTCGTTCAGCGCCGACCCGCGCGGGATCTCCGACGGGCTCCTGCCGAGCAGGAGCGCCATCGAGTTCTCCAGCGACGTGATCTGGGTCTCGAGCGCCGGCACGACGGCCGCGACGACTGCGAGCGAAGCCTCCGCGCTCGCCGTCTCGAGCGCCGATGCCATCCCGGCCTTGAGCCTCCGGTCGAAGAGGTCGTAGGTCTCCTGGAAGGCCGTTTCCGTTCGCTTCGCGATCTCGAGCCGCAGGTCGAGCTGGCGTAGCTGAAAGTAATCCGACGCCGTGTCCGAGACGAGAGAGAGGAGCACTCCCCGCCGCGCTTCCTCGGTTGCAAAGTAATTGGCCAGCGCCGCCTCGCTCGAGCGGCGGATCCGTCCCCACAAATCGATCTCCCAGGTCGCACCGAGGTTGACGTCGTGGAGGTTGATCGGGGTCGAGCCCGGGGTGACGAAGTCGGAGGTCCGGGAGCGGGAGAACTGCGCGCTGTAGCCGATCTGCGGGTAGAAGTCGGCGCGGGCGATCCCGGCGGCGGCGCGGGCCTCCTCGACCCGGGCCGTCGCGAGCCGGATGTCGTAGCCCGTTTTCAGGGCCTCGTCCACGAGCTGCTCCAGCGTCGGGTCCTTGAAGATCTCCCACCACGGCGCATCCGCGAGCGACGCCGCTTCGGCCGGAGTGACGGACCCGCGCACCTTCTCCGGCACCGGCAGGTCCGGTTTCTTGTAGTTGGGGCCGACGGCGCATCCTGCCGCCAGAGACGGCAGGAGCACCGCAACGAGGAGCTTCCTCATTCCGCGCATCGACGGCCGATCAGACGTGCTGGGCCCGCGCCCCGGCCGTGCGCCGTTCGATCTCTTCCCCCTCCATGTGGCCCGAGTGGAAGAAGGAGGTGCGGTTCAAGACCTTCTCCTGGAATTGCTCGAGGTACAGGTAGATGACCGGCGTGATGTAGAGCGTGATGAGCTGTGAAACCATCAGCCCGCCGACGATGACGAGGCCCAGCGGCCGGCGCGACGCCCCGTCCGCTCCGAACCCGAGCGCGATCGGCAGCGCGCCGAAGACCGCCGCGAGCGTCGTCATCAGGATCGGCCGGAAGCGATCCATGCTGGCGTCGTGGATCGCCTGGTCCGCCTTCTCGCCGGCGTCCACCCGCTGGCGAGCGAAGTCCACGATCAGGATGCCGTTCTTCTTCACGATGCCCATCAGCATGAACATGCCGACGAAGGCGTAGAGGGAAGCCTGCTCGCGAAAGACGAAGAGCGCCAGAAGGCCGCCGACGAGCGCCGTCGGGAGGGTCGAGAGAACCGTGACCGGAAGCACGTAGCTCTCGTAGAGGATCGCGAGGATCACGTACATGACGAAGATCGCGAGAAACATCAGGATGGTCAGGTCGCGAACCGTGTTCTGGAAGGTCAGGGCCTCGCCCTGGAGGCTCGCGCGGATCGTCGCCGGCACGATCTCGGCCGAGGCCCTCTGGATGTAGTTCGTCGCGTCCCCGATCGCCACGCCCGGCTTCAGGTTGAAGAAGATCGTGACGCTGGTGAACTGGTTCAAGTGGTTGACCGACTGAAGGCCCAGCGTCTGCTTCCAGGTCACGAGCTCGGAGAGCGGGATGAGGTTCTTTCCGTCGTCCGACTTGATGTAGAGAAGGGCCAGGTCCTCGGGCCTAGACCGCTCGCGGTCCCCGATTTCCAGGACCACCTGGTACTGGTCCTCCGGCTTCTTGATCAGGTAGAGATAGTTCTGGGAGTACGCATTGCGAAGCAGCGTCAGGATCCGCGCCTCGGAGACCCCGTACATCTTGGTCTGGTCGCGCCGGATCTCGATGTCCGTATTGGGAGTGTTGGCGAAGTAGTCCGACGAGACCGTCAGGAAGCCCGG
Source organism: Thermoanaerobaculia bacterium (assembly GCA_035263845.1). GTDB lineage: Bacteria > Acidobacteriota > Thermoanaerobaculia > UBA5066 > Gp7-AA6 > JAWOLE01. Next base: position 8,987 of record DATFQY010000037.1, read on the forward strand.
GTACTGGTACATCTTGGCGATGAGTTTCCCGGCGGTCTCGTAGACCTGCGCGGCGTTGACGCCGGAGACGGAGTAGGCGTATTGCCCCTGTGTCTGTGAGGTCGCGCCCGTGGAGATCTCGAGCACCGGGAACGGACGCAGGAACGCGAACATGCCGGGGTTGGAGGAGATCTTCCCCATCAACTCGGCCGCGACATTGGCGATGGGCGGCCGCCTCTTCGCGTCCTTCAGCATGGTGAAGGTGATCCCCATGTTCGACGAGAGGAATCCCGTCGCGCCGCTCAACGTGAAGTCCATCATCACGTTCGGATCGCTGTGGAGCGACTCGTCCACACGGTCCTGGATCGCATGCATCTGCTCGGGAGAGGAGCCCTCCTTGCCGAGGAAGGCCCCGAAGACGACCCCGCTGTCGCCTGGCGGCAGGAAGATCCGGGGGATCACCATGAAGAGTAAGACCGTACCGCCCAGGCACGCGACGAAGATCAGGAGCGAGATCCATCGGTGGCGCAGGAACCACCACAGCGACCCTCCGTAGAAGTCGAGGACCCGCTTCTCCACGCGCCCGATAACCCGCTCCATCCACGTTTTCCGGGAGCCGGGGCCGCGCTCCTTGAGCAGCCGCGCGCACATCAGGGGCGTCAGGGTCAGCGACACGAGGCCCGAGGCGAAGATCGCGACGATGATGGTGACCGCGAACTCCCGGAAGATGCGGCCGACGAGCCCGCCCATGAAAACGAGCGGGATGAACACGGCCGCGAGCGAGATCGTCATCGAGAGGATCGTGAAGGAGATCTCCTTGGCGCTGCCGAGAGCCGCCTGCCAGGAGTTTTCGCCATGCTCCATCCGACGGACGGTGTTCTCGAGAAACACGATCGCGTCGTCGATCAGGAACCCGATCGCCAGCGTCAGCGCCATCAGGGAGAGGTTGTCGAGGCTGTATCCCAGGAACCGCATGACGACGAAGGTCAGCAGGAGCGACAGCGGGAGCGCGACGGCCGGGATGATCGTGTCGGTCGCTCGGCCGAGGAAGAGGAAGATGACCGCGACGACGAGGACGAACGCGACGAGCAGCGTGAACTGCACGTCGGCGACCGAATGGACGATCGACTGGGATCGGTCGTAGATCGGCGTGATCCGCACGGAGCCCGGGACCTCCGTCTGGACGATCGGCAGGATCTCCCGGATGCTCTTCGAGACCTCGACGGCGTTGGCGCCGGCCTGCCGGCTGACGGCGACGACGACCGTGGCTGAGGGGATCGGGTACCCGCGGACCCAGAAACGCATGTTCATGCGCTCGTTCTCGACGGACTCGCGCACCTGGGCGACGTCCTTCAGGTACACGGGCGAGCCTTCGGTCGAGCCGACGATCAGGTTGGCGTAACCCTCGGGCGTGTCGAGCTGTCCCTTGGGCTGGAGAACCGAGGTGCCCGTCGAGCTGTCGAGCTGGCCCGCGCCGGAGTAGCTCGTTCCGAGCCGGATCGCCGCGGCGAGGTCGTCCACTGAGATCTTTCGCGCCCACAGCGACCGGGGATCGGCCTTGATCCGGATCGCGGCCTTGGTGCCGTAGACGTTGACCCGCGAGACCCCGGGCAGGATCGAGATGCGCTGGCCGACCTGCGTCGTCGCGTACTGGTAGATCTGGCCGGGCGTGACCGAGTCCGATGTCAGCGCGATGTACATGACGGGCTGGTCGTTGGGGTTGCTCTTCGAGAAGGAGGGCGGGGAGGGCATATCCACCGGCAGGCTCCCGGTGGACTGCGAGATCGCCGTCTGAACGTCCGTGGCGGCCGCGTCGATGGACTTCGACAGGGCGAACTGAAGCGTCAGGGTCACGAACCCCTGCGTGCTCTGCGAGGTGACGAGCTCGAGCCCGTTGATCTGCATGAAGCTCCGCTCGAGCGGGGTGGCGATGTTGTTGGCGACCGTCTCCGGCGAGGCGCCCGGGTAGGACGCGAACACCTGGATGACGGGGTAATCCACGACCGGCAGGTCGTTGACCGGCAGCCGCCTGTAGGCGAGGACACCGAAGAGGATCACCGACACGGTCAGGACCGCGGTCATGACCGGGCGGCGGATGAACGGCTCGGACAGGTTCATGACTTGCCTCCCGATCCCGCCACCGCTGGCGCGGCGGCGCCTTCGGCCGACACCTCGCGGACCTTGCCGCCCGGCGTGACTCCGAGCTGCCCGGTCACGACGACCTTCTCGCCGGCCTTGACTCCGTCCTCGATGACGATTGAATCCCCCTGGCGCTGCCCGGTCTTGACCGCCCGCATCTCGGCGGTCGAGTCCGGCTTGACGACGTAGACGAAGGAGCCCTTGGCCGAGAGCTGGGGCGCGACCGCGGGCACGAGGATCGCGCCGGGGAGCGTCGAGAGCAGCAGCCGCACCCGGACGAACCGGCCCGGCCACAGGCGGTGATCGGCATTGCCGAGTGTCGCCCGCAGCTTCACCGTCCCGGTCGCGTCGGCTACGGCGTTGTCGAGGAAGGTCAGCGTCCCGGCGATCGGCTTGTCCGTCTCGTCGGGCAGCCGCACCTCGACCTTCAGGCTGCCCGCGTTCATGTTCTTCTGCACCGCGGTCAGCTGGCCCTGCGGGATCGTGAAGTCGGTGTAAATGGGGTCGAGCCGCTCGATCATCAGGAGCGGGGTCTCGTTGGCCTTGACGACGTTGCCGATGTCCACGAGGCGGTGCCCGGTGCGGCCGTCGATGGGAGACCGGATCGAGCAGTAATCGAGATTCAGCCGCGCGGTCTCCACGGCCGCCTGTCCCTGCCGGACCTGCTCCTGCGCGAGTTCGACGGCGTTCCTGCGGGTGTCGTACTCCTCCTGGGAGACCGCTTTGGTCTGGATCAGCGTTTCGACCCGGTTCCACTGGCTCTTCGAGAAGTTCAGGAGGGCCTTCGCCCTGCCGAGGTCCGCCTCGGCCGAGTGGAGGGCGGCCTCGAACGGCCGCGGGTCGATCGTGAAGAGAGGGTCTCCCTTTTTCACGTCGGCGCCGTCGGTGAAGTGAAGCTCGGTGATCTTGCCGGCGATCTGCGGCATGACCGAGACGACCTCGCGGGAGACGCACTTTCCGACTTCGTCCAGGTAGACCGGGACGTCTTTGGCGACCGCCTGGGCCACGGTGACCGCGGCCGGAGGCCTCTCGAAGGACTGGGCCTGCTGCTTCTTGCAGGCGACTGTGCCCGTCGCGGCCGCCGCGGCCAGCAGGCACGCCGACGCCAGGATGGAGGGGACGCGTTCTCCCCGTTGTGCTCGCTTCATGGATTCTTCTCCTGGGCCGGGCCCGGCGCGGTGCCGCGGAGGAGACACTTTACCGAAACGGCCACCCCTCCCAAAGAAGGCCACTTGGGCAACTACGTCCGGTCCCCCCGGATTGTTGCAGTTACCTTAAGTGACTCTCGCTGCGCCGTTTGCAACGAATCCGGAGGGCCCCTTCTTCCCGCAATCAGTTGGAGTCCTGGTAGGCGGTGTACTTCGGGTCTGCCGGCAGGGGGTTCTTCTGGAAGAACTCCCAGGCCTTCGCGTTGATGTCCTTCGATCGGGCCGAGTAGCGGTGGTCGTGACCCGCGATCTCCCAGAATTCGACCGGGAAGCCGCGCGACTTCAGGGCGTACCGCGTCCCGGCGACCTCTTCCAGCGAAAAGTACTGATCGAGCGTCCCGATGATGAGGAAATAGGGGATCTTCCTGCCTGCGTAATCGAAGATCTTGAAGTAGCCCGGCTGGAGCGACCCGGCGTGGATCACGGCGGCGGCGAAGTACTCGGATTCCAGCGCTCCCATCTGCAGGGCCCAGACCGCGCCCGCCGAGTGGCCGAAAAGGTAGACGCGGCGGCCGTCGATCGGATGCTTCTCCGAGACCTGCTCGACGATGTCGTGGAGGAGGAGCGGGCCGTCGGCCGGCGAGACCCAGTGGACCGCGTCGAGGGAGTCCGGCCCGATCAGGATGATCTTCTCCTTCTGGGCCTGATCCATCCAATTGGTCACCAGCCTCTCGCCTCTGGCCCCGGAACCGTGCAGCGTGACGATCGCCGGCAGCTTCGCCCCCTCCGGCGCCCCCGCCGGGACGAAGAGCGAATAGGTCCGGGTCTTCCCCTTGAACGAGATGGTCGCGGACGCGATCTTTCCGGCTTCCGCCGAAAGCCCGGCGGCGAGCAGGACCGACGCGGCGCAACCGGCCAGGAGCGTCTTCTTCACCGCGCGGAGTTTAGCCAATCGCGTCGGCGATCACTTCCCCCAGAACCCGGCGGCTCGGGCGATCCGGCCATCGGGAGAGAGATCGAAGACGTTGGTGCCGGCTCCCATGGGTTCGCCGCCCCGCATCGCGGTCCAGTCGGCCAGCGCCGTCCCGTGCGAGAGGCGCACGTCTCCCGAGCGCGAGAGGGTCACTCCCGGCATGTGGACCTGGATGGCGTCGAGGTTGGCAAGGAGATCATCCAGGCCGTCCGTCGCGCTGTAGGCGTCGCGGAAGGAGATCTCCCGCGTGGCGCAGGATTCCAGCAGCTTCCGGCGGGTCCCGCCGTCGGGCTCGCCCCAGGCGCGGAAGAACGCGTCCACGTTGCGCGCGACGGCGTCCTTCGAGTCCTCGCCGACGAGCTTGGAGAAGAGGGCGAGCTGGTAGCGCCAGCCCTGGACGAAGTGGTCGCGGATCTTCGCGCTCGAGAAGGCGTGGCGCAGGTGAAGCTCCGTGCCGCCGGCCGTCTCCTCGAGGCGGATCGTGACGAGTGACTCGACGCCGGCACTCAGGTAGGTGAAGACGATCCGCTCGGGCGGCTCGACCTCCAGGATCTTTCCCGTCACGGTGACCCCGTTGGGATTGCGAATGAAGACTTCGCAGCCCTCGCGGGCGTCGATCCTCGAGCCCTCCCCCCACCACCGGGCGAACCGGGCCGAGTCGGTGAAGTAGGCGAAGACGGTTTCTCGCCTCGCGCGGATCGTGATCCGGCGATCGAGGGTTTCGTTGAGTTCGGCCTTCATGGCTTTCTCCCCTTCCTTCTCCGGCTCGCCCTCTCCTCGGACTCCGCGTGGAACTTCAGGGTCGCGAGCGCGTCGTCCCACATTTCCTCCAGCCACTTGCCCAGGTGCCCCATCTCCCGGCGCCGCGCCGTGTAGTAGTGGAAGCGCCCCACGTCGCGCCGGGAAACGAGGCCCGCCGCCTCGAGGACACCCAGGTGCTGCGAGATCGCGCCGAAGCTGACGTCGGGAAAGGATCGGTGAATCTCCCCCGCCGACGCCTCCCGGTCCCAGACCCGCCTCAGGATGTCGCGGCGCCGCGGAGCGGCCAGGGCATCGAACACGGCCGACATGAGGTCATTTTAGTACTCACTAAAATAATGTCAAGGCCTTATCGGAGGACCGAGGAAGCGAAGCGCGGAGGTTCCGGTGCCGTAGGGGCGGGCCTTGCGCCCGCCCGCCTCCGGTCGCCGCGCCCTCGTGGCGGCTCTTCGCCTGCCGCGGTCAATTCCAGTGTTTGAAGTCGGGAGTCCAGTACTCCGCGATGGTGTGCTTCAACCCCCGGCACAGCCAGATCGCCCGGTTCTCCTCGGCCATGCCCCAGGGATGGAAGTGCTCCCCCGCCTTCTCGACCGATCGGCAGTGGTCCTCGACGCCGCGGCGGCCCCACTGCAGCCAGATCAGGTTCTCCGGCTCCGCCTTCGGCGGGCCCCAGAAATAGTGGTTCTGGTGGGCGCAGATCGCGTCGGGCAGCCCGTATGCGGGACCGAAGAGATGCAGCGCTCCCGCCTCACCGTAGTTGCTCGCGAAGATACCGGTCTTCGCTTGCTCGGCTTCCGGAAGCGATCTGTAAATCCGTGTGACGTCCGCGACGAGCTCCGGCCATCCGAACTGGTCTCCGAGCCTCTGCTCGAGCGGCCCCTCGTGGCGGACCTCCGTCTTCGGCGGCGCCGCGCCGATCGCCCTCTGGTACGCGAGGAGGTTCTCGGGCGAGAGGATCGGGAGGATCGCCGGCGCGGCCATGGCCCCGGCGCCCGCGATGTACGCACCGATCGCGATTTTCGGCCAGGCGCGCCCCCGACTCCAGCCGCGCCGTTCCAGCCAGGACTCCAGCGCCAAGGCCCCCGAGGCGAAGAGCATCGGGTAGATCGGCGCCAGATAGTAGTTCTTGGCCTTCAGAACGATCATCACTGCCAGCAGGAAGACGTAGGTCCAGCCCAGGAGCCGGAGCCGCAAAGCGCGGCCGAAGAAAAGACTGTAAAGGCCGCCGACCCAGAACGGCAGGAGCAGCGGATGGAGCAGCAGGATCTGCTGGCCGAGAAACTGGAGCGGGGAAAGGACCACGTTCTTTCCGCTTCGCTGCACATTGCGTAGATCCTCGATCGTCGGAAAGCCATGGGCGATCTGCCACAGGACATTCGGAAGGAAGAGCAGGAGCGCGATCGCGGCGCCGATCCAGATCCAAGAGCGCGCGAGCTCGCGGCGCTCCGGCGAAAGCAGGAGACCCGCGGCGAACGCCGCCAGAAAAAAGAGCGTCGAGTGCTTGTTCTCGATCCCAAGCCCCGCGAGGAGTCCGAACCAGACCCACAGCCGCGAGTTCCCCGTTCGGACGATCCGAATCGCGAAGAAGACGCACCCCATCCAGTAGAGCGACTCGAACCCGTTCATCGTGAGGATGCTGTCCTCTCCCAGGAAGATCCCGGCGGAGATCACGCAGAGCCCCGCGACCGCCTGAGCGAAGCGGCCGCCGCCCATCTCCCGCGCCAGGAGCATCGTCAGCGCGACCCGCGCGGCGCCCGCGATCGCCGCGATCGTCCGCAGGACCGGCAGCGAGCCTCCGAGAAGGAGCGCGACCTTCGCGTAGACCGCGATCAGGGGCGCGCAATCCACGTATCCCCAGTCCAGGTGCCGCGCGCAATCCAGGAAGTAGAGCTCGTCGCGGAAGTACCCGTAGCGGCCGGCCGTCGCGAGGTGCAGGGCGAGCTTCGCCGCCACGAGAACGAAGAGAACCCGAGCGTCGAGCGGGGGCAGCGGCCACGCGCTCCGGGCACCGCGGGAGGATGGGGGCGATTCCATGATCGACGGCTCATCCCATTGTCATCCCAAAAAGGAAACGGCGGAGCCCCGTGGCTCCGCCGTCTTGTCCGTCAATGCCGGATCGCGGTCAGGAAGTCCCCGCCGTCTTCGCCTTGCTCGTCTTTACGCCGGCGACCTTCGCGTGGTCGGTCTTCGCCATGTCGAGGTGTTCCTTCAGAGTCGGAAGCGTGGTCGAGGCGAAGTTCTTCACGTCGGAGTCCTTCGCGGTGTTGGCCGCATTCTGAAACTCGGCGACGTCCTTCTTGTGGTCCTCGACCATCTCCTTCATGTACGCCTTGTCGAACGCCGCGCCGGAGAGCTTCGAGAGCTTGTCGATCTCCCGCTTGCCGCTCGCGTCCGGAGCGCTCGGGACCTGCAGGTTTTTCTGCTGCGCGAGCTTCATCAGCTCGCCGTTGGCCTTGGAGTGGTCATCCACCATCTTCTGACCGAAAGCCTTGACGTCGGGGTTCGAGGCCTTGTCGGCGGCGAGCTTGCCGAGCTCGACTTCCTCCAAACCGCCCAGGGCGGCCTTCTTGAGGAAGCTCGCGTCGGAACTGGCGAGGCTCGTCGAGGACGAGGTTTGCCCCATCCTCGACTTCGACGTGTCGGTCGTTTTGGATTTGTCATAGGTCTGGGCAACCGCGGTGGACGCCGAGAGCAACGCGCCCACGGCGACGCCCAGCAACAACGAAACGGGTTTCCGGGACATCTTGGAACCTGCCTTTCTTGATCAGTGCATCGGGACATCGCGGGCTGTGGATCCTGGACCGTGGGGCGGGCGTCGCTGCACCGTACTCACAACGCCGCGCCTTCCAAAAGTGCAAGGCCAGTGCCACGCCTTTACGGCGGAAAATGCCGAAGAATCAGGCGCGAAGGTCGCCCTGGATCACCGTGACGGCCTGGCCGGACATCTTGACCCGGTCGCCGGCCAGCCGCAGGCGCAGCACCCCGCCGCGGCGCGAGATCTGCCGGGCGACGAAGGTG
>DATFQY010000038.1:0-15159 GCA_035263845.1 Thermoanaerobaculia bacterium
CCGAGGTCAGGTTCCCTCGGAAGTGGTCGAAGACCGAGGAGAGCCGGTACGGCCGGTCGCTCCGGCCGTCGCCGTCGAGGTCCGGCTCGCCGTTGCCCGACCAGTAGTTGCCGTCGAAGCTCGTGTCCGTCCGGCGGCCCACGAGCGTGAGCGGAGTCTGGTTTGCCACGAACGAGTTCCCCTCGAAACGGACCTTCGAGCAGGAGTCGTAGAGGACGATGGCCGTGTCCGATGCCGCCACGACGTTGCCGCGGAAGGCGCAGTCCGTGGACCCCTCGAGAAAGATCCCCCGGGCGTTGTCGGCGAGGAGGTTGGAGTCCGCGGTCACGCCGTCGCAGGCCTTCAGCAGCAGGCCGACGGAGGCGAAGCCGCGGTTGTGGAGGAAGCGGTTTCGCCGGAACACGATCCGCTTCGAGTACATCAGCGCGGTGCCGGCTGCGCCGTTCTCGAAGAGGTTGTCTTCGAAGACGTTGTCGTCGGAGAACATGTAATGGAGCCCGAAGCGCAGGTCGCGCGCGGAGTTGCCGCGGATCGTCCCGCCGGAGGAGGACTGGATGTAGAAACCGTCGCGCACGCCGGTGATCGAGTTGCCGGCGAGGCGGAACGCGTTCGTGTTCCAGACGTGGATCCCGCTCCCCTTCTCGCCGGGATCTTTTCCGGGGATGCCGCGGATCTCGCAGTTCTCGATCACCGCGCCGGAGGCCTCGCGCAGGTAGACACCGAAGAGCGTTCCGGAAATGCGGCAATCGCGGACGACGGCGCCGGCCGCGGCCACGTGGACTCCCGAGGTGTCGCGCATCAGGTCGCCCCTGCCGCGTCCGTCGATGTCGAAGCCCTCGATCGTCACGCCGGAAGCCCGGATCCGGACCACGCTTCCGTTTCCCGAACCCAGCAGCAGCGGCCGGCCGCGCCCGCGCAGCGTCAGGCGCTTGTCGAGGACGAGATCGCCGCCCCAGGTGCCCGGACCCACCTCGACCACGGAGCCGGCCGGCGCCCCGTCCACGCGCGCCTGAAGCGGCGAGACGTCCCGCGGGGCAGGCCGGCCCTCGACTCCGGAAGCCGCCGCGGGAGCCATCTCGTCCGCGCCGGCCCGGACCGACCACGCCGTCAGGACGGCGAGGACCGCCAGGATCGGGAGGAGAGCCCGGGGCGTCGCCAAGCGATCACCCCGCCAGCGCCGCTTCCGCCCGCTCCTCGGCGCGCTGCTCCGTGCCGGCCAGGAAGACGGCGGCAGCCAGGACCAGCGCCGCCGCCGCGAGGGAGTACGACCCCAGTCCAGGGTAGGAGTAGACGTCGAAGTTCGCGAGCTTGTGGTGGCCGAAGAGCGGCGGCATGAAGGGGGCCACGCGCACTGCCGCTGTCGGCGCCAGCGTGTGGCCGTACACGTACATCTTGTAACCGAAGGACCAGAGCGAGAAGAGGCCGAAGTAGACGTAGAGAACGAAGACGTCCACGAGCGAGCTGATGTTGCCCATCAGCGCCGCCCGGAGGAAGAGCAGCCCCAGCGCCCCGACGACGAACGGAATCCACTTGAACTCGGTGAAGTCGGCGGGCGCGAGGTCGCGCATCCCGATGTAGTGATTCAGGACGTTGATCTCCTTGATGTCCTGGCCGCCGTTGCCTCCCTCGAGCTTGTAGCTGTAGATCGAGAGGCGCAGGCCGTCGGGGTACTGGGGAGCGAACATCGTCAGCTTCCACAGGGGCGTCAGGTATGCCGGGAGCATCAACACGGTCGCGATCACGATCAGCCCCCTCGGCCCGACGCCCAGGGGCGCCGAGAGAAACCGCGTGCCGCGCTCGAAGAAAGTCTTCATGGAGTCCCCCGGATCAGCCCTTCCCCTTGACGATCAGGTATCCCTGCATCTCCTGGTGGAGGGCCGAGCAGAAGTTCGTGCAGTAGTACGGGAACACACCGGGCTTGTCCGCCTTGAAGGTGACGATCTTGGTCTCGCCCGGGTCCACGACGATGTTGATGTTGTAGTCGAGCAAACCGAACCCGTGGAGCTCGTCGGTCGTCTGCTCGATGTTCGTCATCGCGATTCTGACCGTGTCCCCCTGGTTGACCTCGATCGCCGTCGGCGTGATCGTCGAGCGGACGAGGACGACCTTGGCGGTGACGTTGGTGCCGGCGCGCGTGACCCCGGCGTCCTTGACGTCCCAGATCGCCATGGGGTTCTTGTTCTCCTCCTTGGGGTAGACCTCGATCGGCTTCAGCTTCTTGGCCTCGATCATCTGGGCGTAGTGGGGCTCCGGCTCGGTGAAAGCGTCGTAGAGGAGCTTCATCTTCTCCTCGCCGATGTCCACGAGCTGTGAGGACTCCGGCTGCGACGGCCCGACGGAGAGGTGACGGCCGTGGGAGAGCTTGTTCAAACCGACGAGGTACTTCCCTTTGGGCGACGCGGTGTCGCCCTCGGCGGCGCAGAGGTGGCCGATCGAGTAGGACATCGGGACCTTGTCCACGACCTCCCACGTCCCGAGCTTCCACTTGGCGATGGCCGAGTCCACGAAGAGCGACGTGTAGGCATAGCCGTCCGGGCCGAACTGGGTGTGGAGCGGGCCAAGCCCCACCGGGACCTCGGCGTCCTTGATGGACTCGTACTTGAGGACCGGGATGCCGTCCTCGTCCCCCGTGAAGTCCTTGTTGCGGATGGCGGTCTGGATCTTCTCGAAGTTGAAGACGGTCGTGACGCCCTGGAGCTTCCCGGAGCCGATGATGTACTTGCCGTCGGGCGAGACGTCCACGCCGTGGGGCGACTTGCCGCACGGCATCAGGAAGACGACGCCCGGGACCTTCTTCGGGTCGAGGACCTTGACGCCGCCGAGCATGTCTCCCTTCCCCTCGGCGATCGCCTTCTCCGCGGCCTTCCAGTCCACGGCGGCGATGTAGTCGCGGTCCCGCTGCGAGGCGGTGACCTCGAGCTTGCCCGTGGCGCGCTCGGCGTTGTAGCAGGTCCAGAACATCCATCCGTCGGACACTTTCTTTCCGGCGTCGCCCAGGTCCCAGTCGAAGGGCGGAGTGAGGATCTCGAATCCCTGCGACATTTCGCCGGTCTTGGAGTCGATCTTCACGGCCGCGATGATTCCCTTGTAGTCGGTCGCGTACTTGTCGATTCCCGTGGAATTGCCCTTGGGCAGCGGGATCGAGAAGCGGGTCGCGAGCATGGAGTACTCGGTGTTGGGAGTCACGAAGGCGGACCCGTGGTTGCCCGAGACGTTGGGCATCGGCCCGAAGATCTGCTTGGTTTTGAAGTCGCGCAGGTCCACGCGCGCGACGCGGCCGTTCATCTCGTTGACGAACAGCCACCGGCCGTCGTACTCGCCGTTGGTCTCGGAGAGCGCCGGGTGGTGGACGTCGCCCCAGGTGAGCCCGCCCAGCATCTTTTTCGTCTCGTCGTCGAACCCGTAGCCCGTCGCCGGGTAGGGCGTATAGACGGGGATCGTCGAGAGGTGCCTCATGGACGGGACCCCGTACACGTAGACCTGGCCGGAGTGGCCACCCGATGCGAAGAGGTAGAACTCGTCGAGGTCCCCCGGCGCGACGTACGTCTTCTGCGCCGCGACGGCGAGGTCCGACGCTCCCGCCGGAGCCTTCCGGCTCCCCTTCGGCGCCGACGGAGCGCAGTAGATGGCGATAACCGCTGCGATGGCGGTCAAGACGATGAGTGCTCTTTTCATGCTGTCCTCCCTGTTAATGCCGATTTGTGATTTGTGATTTGTGATCTGTGATCAGGGCAAATCTCCCGCAGCGCCTCAATGGCCGCCGGTTTCCCTCGAAGCGGTCCCTGCGGCTTTTTGTCTCTGGAATTCCTGGAAGGCCTCGCGCAGCTTGGCGACGGCGACCTTCTTCTCTTCGGGGGTGAGGATGATCTGGCGCGAGAGGACGACCGACATCGTTCCCGTCGGCGCCGCCAGGAAGTCGTCCACGGTCCGGCCGAAGCGCGACTGCACGTCCTCGACCGCGGTCGAGAGGTCCGGACCGATCTGCGCCGGGCTCTTGACGCCGAGCGCCTGGATCGAGTGGCAGACGAAGCAGCCGGTCTTGACGAACCACGCGCCCGGCCCTGTCTTCATCCGATCCTCCTCGGCGATCTCCTCGGGAGTGCGGGCGTCGGTGCGGGGCGTGCCTGGTCGGTAGTCGGCCGGCACTGGAGCCTTGCGCCACGACATCGCCAGCATCGCGAGCGACTGGGCCTCCTTCGTCGTCAGGTGGAAGTTCGGCATGACGGTCTCGGCGACGAGCGCCCGCGGGTCCTTGAAGTGGGCAACGTGCCAGGCGAAGGTGGTCCGCTGTCCCGAGAGCCGGCTGTAGTCGTACTGTTCGGCCGCCTTGTCGCCGACGTAGGTCAGGTCCGGCCCGATCGTGCCGCCGCGCCCGTTGATGACGTGGCAGGCTCGGCACCCTTTCTCGCGGACGATCTTCTTGGCCGCGTTGATGAAGTCCGCGCCCGGCGTCTCGCGGTCGTAGCGGTGGCAGGTGTTGCAATTGACCTGGATGAGCGCCTTCTTGTCGTCCGCGATCGTGTAAGCCTCGCCGAGCGTCGAGCTCAGGACCGGCTCTTCCCAGTGCTCGACCGGGCCGTGCGCCTCGTCGGCGTCGACCGCATATCCCTGGCCGCCGTGGCACGAGGTGCAGCCGAAGCGGTCGAGCGGGTGGTTCTTCAGGATCCCGGAGGGGTGAGAGCGGTAAGGCTCCTCGGCCGCCTCGAATCCGTTCCAGTAAACGCCCTGGTGGCAGGTCACGCAGCGGTCGGCGCGCCGCAGGTCCGGAACCCAGATCTGCTGGACACCCGATGGGACCGCCGTCGCCTTCTCGGCGCCGTACTTCGCAGAGACCTGCTGCCGGAAGCTGTACTGGTAGTAGCGCCAGTCGTGCCGCCGGTCGCTCCAGGCGAACAGGATCGTCGAGACGATCAGTAGGACGCCGATGGCGGCGAGGACCGGGCGGTCGATCTTCGGGTACGGCGAGTTGGTGCGCTTCTCCATCTCAGATCCTCCCGGGGAGCTCCGGCCACGGTTGCCACGGCCAGTAGAAGTGCCAGTACGGCCCGCGCAGGAATGTTCCGACGACCGTCAGGACGAGGATCGCCACGACGAGCGCGAGGAAGACCCGGTTCTGGAGGCGCCTGGCGCGGTCGAACCAGACTCCCGCCGCGGCGGCCGGGCTGCGGTCCAGCCATGGCCACGCGAGTGCGAGGGCGACGAGGATCCCCGGCAGCAGCACTCCGCCGAGGAAGGCGCCGTTGATCGTGAAGGAACCGACGTGGATCGTCGTGTCGGTCACGATCTCCTGGAGCCACAGGAAGTACCAGGGAGCCTTCGCCGGGTTCGGCGTGACGAGCGGGTTGGCCGGCTCCTCCAGAGGTGAGCGCACGAAGACGGAGAGCATCGAGACGGCCGCGATCGTTCCGAGGACCGCGATGGCCGCGCGTCGGACGAGATCGGGAACCGAGTTGACCGTCGTGTCCGGCTTCTCCAGGGTCGCCGCGCGGATGACGGGCGAGGTCCCCCGGGCGACGCCCAGCAGCGTGTAGGTCTTCGTCTTCGAAGGCGCGACCTCGGCCGCTTCGCTGCGGCGCGCCTCTCGGTCTGCGCGCGCGAGCCCGCCGTCCTTGCGAATGCGCCACATGTGGTACAGGAAGAAGACGCCGAGCGCCCCGGGCAGGAAGATGACGTGGAGGGTGTAGAAGCGGATCAGCGTCGCCTGCTCGATGACCCGCCCGCCAAGCAGCAGCTCCCGCAGCTTCGGACCGACGAAGGGGATCGACGAGGCGATGTTCGTCCCGACGGTGATCGCCCAGTAGGCGAGCTGGTCCCACGGGAGCAGGTAACCGGTGAACGAGAGAAAGAGCGTCGCCAGGAGCATGATCATCCCGAGCACCCAGTTCCACTCGCGGCGCTGCCCCCTTCCCGCGCCGTTCTTGTAGGCGCCGGTCCAGAAGACGCGGACCATGTGGAGGAAGACCGCGGCGACCATCAGGTGGGCGGAGAGCCGGTGGACGGCGCGGATCCACGACCCGAAGGTCACGACGTACTCGATGTCCTTGACGGACGCGTACGCCCTCTCGACGGAGGGGACGTAGAGAAACAGGAGCGGCACCCCCGAGACGATCAGCAGGAGAAGGAGCGCCGCCGAGATCGTGCCCAGCCAGAAGGAGTAATTCCACGCCAGCGACGCCTTCGTGACCTTCGCCGGGAACCAGTGGAGGAGGAAGTTGGAGACCACCGCGTCGCCGGCCTCGCGGTCGGAAGCCGGCCGCAGGCTCCAGAAAGGTTTCGGGTGGACCCCTGGCGCGGAGGCGCTCGCGGAAAGCTTGCTGTCCGGGTTGGCGCTCATGAGATCTCCTTCAGACGACGGTCAGGCGGAAGTCGCGCTCCACGGATCGCGCGAGGTCCACGACGAGCTGCCCGTCTTCCGGCGCGACCGAGAGGTGGTACCAGGCGAGCGGCTTTGGGGCCGGGCCCGAGATGTTCGTTCCGTCGCCGTTGTACTTCGAGCCGTGGCACGGGCAGAGGAAGCGGTGCGTGAGCCTCAAGGGCTTGCCGTCCACCGTCTTCGTCTCCGGCTGCGAGAGCGCCTCGGCGCGTACCGTGCATCCGAGGTGCGTGCACACGGCCGACACGGCGTGGAAGATGTTGCCCTCTCGGAAGACGAAGAGCCGCTGGTCCGGGAGGAACTTCATCCCGTCGGGGAACTCGGCCGGCATGCCGAGCTTGACGGTCGTCGGCGCGTCGTAGGAGACGTTGGGAACGAGGGATCGCAGCGAGGCCGCCGCCTGGCCGGCGAGCGCGGCGAGGCCTCCCCCGATCCCGAGCTTGACGAAGAACGCGCGGCGGTCCTGCTTTACGGGTCTTTCCATGCGTCTCTCCTCAGGCGGCCGAGCCGGACGCCGGCGCCGCGGTAGCGGCGAAGCGCTCGGTGATCGAGAACCGCTCCATGGTCATCGCGTCGGTGGGGCAGCGGACGGCGCAGAGCCCGCAGCGGATGCAGCGGTCGTCGTCCTTGATCATCGCGGAGAGCGGCAGGCCGTTGCCTTCGGCTCGCCGCGAGAGCTGCGCCCTTTCGTTCTCGGAAAGTTCGAGCTCCTCCAGCGGCACGATCGCCAGGCAGTACTCCGGGCAGACGTCCACGCAGCGGCTGCACAGGACGCACTTCTCCGGGTCGTAGATCGTCTGGACGTGGCAGACGAGGCAGCGCGCGGCCTGTCGCCTGGCCTCCTCCTCCCCGTAGCCGGTCTCGACTTCGGCGATTCCCGTCCGGCGCCCGACCTCCAGCGTCGGCGGCGCCTGCCGGTCGTGGACCTCGAAGCCGGCGATCATCCGATAGATCGCGGTCGGGATTTTCTCGATCGAGAGCTCCGAGGAGAGCTCGGCGGCCTCGCGCGAGAGATACCGGTGGATCGAGCGCGCGGCCCGTTTCCCGTTGGCGACGGCCTCGATCAAGTTGCGAGGGCCGAACGCCGCGTCGCCACCCGCGAAGATTCCGGGGGCCGACGTCGCCAGGGTCTCGGGATCCACGGCGATCGTGCCGCCGGGCGTCAACGTGACACCGTCCTCCGGACGGAGGAAGTCCAGGTCCGCCCGCTGGCCGATCGCGAGCACGCAGCCGTCGGCCTCCACCACCGTGACGTCGTCCTCGGCGTACGTGGGAGAGAACCTCCCGCTCGCATCGAAGACCGAGCGGACGCGCTGGAACTCGATCGAGGAGAGCCGGCCATTGCCGTGAAATGCCTTCGGGCCGAGGCGCGTGAGGAACCGGATTCCTTCCCTGCCGGCCTCCTCGAACTCCTCGTGTCCCTGAGTCGTCTTGAGGACCGGCATCTCTTCGAAGGTCTCGAGGGAGACGATCGTGACTTCCGCGGCCCCTCCCCGCAGGGCGGCGCGCGCGGCGTCCAGCGCCTCGTTCAGGCGCGCGTCGCCTTCCGCCTGGAGGGGCGCCGCGTCGTCTTCGCGCGTCAGGCGCAGGGCGGTGCGCGCGGCGTCGAAGGCCACGAAGCCGCCGCCGATGACGACGACCTTCCGGCCGAGGTTCATCCGGTAGCCGCGGTTGACGTTGAGCAGGAAGTCCACGGCCTTGACCACGCCGTCCAGCTCCACGCCGGGAATCCGCAGGTCGCGCCCGCGCGAGACGCCGACGGAGAGGAAGACGGACTCGAACCCCTGGCGGCGAAGCGCGTCGAGACCTGAGCCGGAAGCCAGAGGAGCGCCCAGGCGCAGGTCCACGCCGAGGCCGGCGATCCGATCGATCTCGGCGCGGATGACCGTTCGCGGGAGGCGGTATTCCGGGATGCCGAAGCGCATCATGCCGCCCGGCTCTTCCGCCGCCTCGAAGACCGTGACCGAGTAGCCGAGCAGCGCGAGGTCGTGGGCCGCCGACAGTCCCGCCGGGCCGGCGCCGACGATAGCGACTCTCTTCTTCGAGCCGTCCGCTGCGCTGCCCGTCGCCAGCGGGTAGACGGGCAGATGGCCGGCATAGCGGTTTCCTTCCGAGACGAGCTCGCGGCGGAGCCGATCCTGCGTGTCCGGATGGATCGATTCGACTCCGTACCGCTCGGTGACGAAGCGCTTCAGCGCACGGATGGAGATCGGCGCGTCGATGGAGCCGCGGCGGCAGGCGTCTTCGCATGGCGCCGCGCAGACGCGGCCGCAGACCGACGCGAACGGATTGGGCGCGCGCGCGACGAGGTACGCCTCTTCGTCCCGTCTCTCGGCGATCAGCTGGACGTAGCGCCCCGCGTCGGTCGCGACCGGGCATCCCACCTGGCACTTGACCTGCGCCTTCCAGTGGGCCAGATCCGGAAATCGAACGGAGATTCCCATTGGCTCGATGCGAGCATCCCGCTCGTGCGGGGCAAGCGGTATGACCGGGATCACATCAGGCTTCATAAGCCCGCGAATCCCAATCGCCCTGATGAAGATGGATCATGGGCAAGCAGCGTCCTCCGCTGGAGTGAGACACCGCCCTATCGAACGGGGAGAGACGAGACGAAGGCTGGCCGTGAAGAGGTGGCGGATGGGATTGCCGTCGGCCGGGGCGCCTTCATCGTGCGGACCAGGTTGAAGGCGAAGAGGATGATCGCGAGGACGACCGGGACTCCCATGAAGGAGCCGATCCGGTAGAAGAGCGGGTTCCACGCCGCCGGGTACTGGAGCAGGCGCATCGCGGCGCCGCCGAGCAGCAGCGCGTAAGTCACGTAGGCCAGCCGCGTCGACCAGAGCGGCTTGCCGGAGAAGACCGGGAGGATCCGCAGGCTCATCCCGACGATCAAGAGCGTCAGGAACCCCACGGTGAACAGGTGGCGGGCGGCGTCGGACCACCACAGGTTCATCGCGGGGATCGAGGTCGCCCGCGAGGCGATCACCGCGGCCAGCTCGAGGAGCGCCCAGAGGCCGAGGCTTCCGAACGCAAACCGGATCGCGGCGGTCGGCGCGCCCGGGGCCTTCATCACCGGCAGCGTGACGCGGCGCCACAGAAAGCCGTTCCCGGCGAGGTACACGATTGCGGAGAGCGCCGAGAGCGCCAGCCCCGCATCTCGCAGCGCAACCGAGGCGGACAGCGGCAGACCCGGCAGCGACGACGCGAGGAAGACCGGCACCGAGGCGGCCAGAAGCCACAGGGTGATCTCCGGCGTGCGCCTGGCGGCCGGACCGAGCCCGAGGAAGAGCGAGACGACGCGATTTCCGAACCCGTAGATCCACGCCAGCAGGAAGCCGTAGAGCGACGCGAAGTAGAAAGGCTCGGTCAGCGAAACGGGAAGCGCCGTCTCGGCGTGGCCCGCGAGCCAGATCCCCTGCGCGGCGTTGAAGAGCATCGCGACGCCGAAGAAGACCGTCCCGACCCGCACGAACCGCAGGATCGGATCGGACGGATCGTACTTGCCCGCCCGCACCCGGGCGAGAAGATCGAAAACGAACTGCGCGAAGAGAAAAACCGATGCGGCCTCGAGGAGCGACGAGAGAAGCGACATCAACCGGCCGGCCGGGTACAAGCCCAGCGGCTGCCCGGCGTTTCTCAGGATCACGCCCGAGAACATCAGCCAAAAGGCGGGCCGCGCGGAGGCGGGGCGCAACCCCCCGATCCCCAGGATACGCGGGAGGGCGTGGTAGGCGATTCCCATCAGGAAGAGAGCGGCGAACCCGAGGATCTGCGCGTGGCCGTGGATCTGCCGGTGGGAGATCGGCACCTCCGCGCCGGCGGCGATACGAAGCAGGTTGACCATCCCGGTCGTCGCGCCGAGCGTCAGGGTCAGGGCGAGAGAGCCGAGGATGAAGTGTGGCGAAAAGGGCGCGGCCGCCGAGGGTGCGGTCGCGGCCCGCGGAACGCTCGCCGCGTCGCGGACGGCCGCCTCGCGGACATCCCGGAGGAACTCTTCGAGGGGAAGCCGGTGGACCGTCGCGAACCACGCGAGCGGCTCCTCGGGCCCCTCCCCTCCCCCGCAGTCCCCCAGGCCGTACCGCTCGAGGACCGGGGCGGTCGAGGGGAACCGCCGGCGCACTTCGCGGACGGTCATTGTCGGTGGAACGAGGCTGTAGCTTTCGGCCACGGCGTGCGCCGACTCGAGGTCCTCGAGCACTTTCGCGAGTGGAGCTTTTTTCGCGGCGCAGGCTTGCTCGAGGGGGTGCTCGCCTCCGCAGCAGGTGTCGAGGCCATAAGCGGCCAGCACGGCACGGGCCGGCGCGGACCGTTCGAGAAGAACCTTGACCGGGAGCCTGGGATCGAAGAGAGAGCTCATGGCGGAAGCTTTGCCGCGCGGAGGCGGCGCCGCCATGATTCAGATCATGCGGCCGGAGCGTTCGACTTGCAGGCGGTGGTATTCGGAGAGGGCCCTCCGCACGATCCTCTGGAGGTTTCGGATTCGCCGGGCAGCGAGGACGCGCTCGCGCTCGGTCAACTGGCGCTGCCGCCGGTAGCGGACCTCGCGCCAGAGCAGGTCCACGGCACGCCTCCAGCGTGCGTAGAGCAGGTCGGCAGCCGGGTCGAGGACTTCCGCCATGCCGTCGCAATTTTCGCGCAAAACCGGCGTCCCGGGATCTGATTCAACTGCATCAGTTCCCGTTTTCCGGACCCGGCCTAAGCTTGCGCCGGACAACGAGACTTCGATGACCTCTCGATCCCGTCAATTCGCCGTCGCCGCGTGGATTCTTGCGGTCCCGCTGTGCGCCGCCCTGGCCCTCGATCGCGCCGCCTCGAAGTCCCCCGCGCCGATCCGCTTCTTCGACGCCGCGTCGCAGTCGGCCGAATTCATCGGCTACAGCCGCTCGATCACGCTGACCCCGGAGCAGAAACAGGTCCGCGACAAGGCCCTTTCCGCGATGCCTGCCGCCTGCTGCGACAAGTTCTCCCAGGCAACTTGTTGCTGCCCCTGCAATCTCGCCAAGACCGTGTGGGGGCTCTCCAACTACCTGGTCGCCCGGCATAACGCCAGCGCCGCCCAGGTCGAGACCGCTGTCAAGGGGTGGTTGAAGTTCGTCAACCCGAGGGGATTCACCGGGAACATCTGCGATTCCCCCGGCGGCTGCGGCAATAGCTTCTCCAGCGACGGCTGCGGCGGGATGGACGAGAGGAACCTGCTCAACGCCCGGTAAGCCGAAAAACTGATTCAGCTGCATCATGGCGGAGCCTCCTCCGCGGCCGGTACAGTCGCATCAACTAGGAGGCTCCCATGAGCAACCTGTTCGTCGCTCTCGGCGTGCTGTTCGTCCTTTCCTTCGTCCCTCTCGGCTTTCTCTTCGTGCGCGGGTATTTGCGCTACCGGGGGGAGCGCCTGGTGACCTGTCCCCAGGACGGCCACCTCGCCAGGGTGAGGCTCGACGCGGCAAGGTCGGCTCTCAGCTCGCTGACCGACGCCGGCGAGTTTCCCGTGACCACCTGCGACCGTTGGCCGGAGAAGAAGGGCTGCACGCAGGGATGCGTGGAAGAGGGCGCTCCTCTTTCCCGGATCGTTCCGCAGACCTCCGCGGGACGCTAGGAAGCTCGCCATGAACGCCCCCGCGACGGTCTGGTCGCGGCTCGAAGCCATCGCCCGGCTTCGCGAAACGCTGCTTCGCTTCGCCGACGACGAACACTCGATGTGCCAGGTGGCGGCGGACCGCGGGATTTTCTGCCACGGGTTCCGCCGCTGGGATGCCCGCGAGTTCGACCGCCGGTGGAAGAACGCGATTGGACGGAGCACTCACCTGACTCGTCCCCAGATGGAGGAGTACGCCAACCTCTGGCAGCTGGCCGAGCAGCTGCGCCGTGGCGTGTCACTCGCGTGCGACACCCGGACCCGCGGCCCGGGGCCCTGTCGCGGCTGGGACGAGTTCTCCAACGCCGACCTCTCGCGGTTCTGCGCCGACCTCCTCGGGCGCAACGTCGTGGTAACCGAATAAGCCATGCGCCTCGACGAGTCAGCCGCGTCAAGATCCGAAAACTCCGCTTAAAGCGGCCTTAAGCCGGGCTCTTTGCCCTTTGATGCAAGTGCATCGAACGGCGCATCAGGGGTACCGTCACAGCGCGGAACTCGGTCCACTCAATAGGGCTCGAATTGAAAAGGAACCCGACCAAAGGTTTCGGCCCGGTTCTCCAACCAGCGTCGGCCGCTGATCGCAACCTGCGCGCTCGCGCGAAGGAGGCTCCATGAGTACGTTGAGGCGTGGAATCGCGCTGACGGTGACGGCCGGCTCGCTGCTCTTGACGAGCGGCACCCAGATCGCGACGCGCGTGGTGGGCCCGCGCGGGGGCGACGGCGCGTCGCCGGCTACGCTGTACACGAAGTCGGAGAAGGAGTCCTACCTGACGCAGGAACAGCTCGACTTCATCAAGCCGGGCTACCACATCAACATAAACGGCGTCACGATCGGGTCCGACCGCAAGCCGGTCGTGGACGTCAACATCTCCGACGACCTCGGCTCTCCTCTCGACCGAAACGGCGTCCAGACTCCGGGCTCCTGCTCGGCGAGCTTCGTGATCGCGTGGTACAGCGCGACGACCCGCGACTACACCTCCTACATCGTCAAGAGCGAGACGGGCGCCGCGGGCACCTTCACGCAGGCCGGGTCGGATTCGGGAGGCAAGTTCACGGACCTCGCCATCGGCCACTACACGTACACCTTCGGCAACGCCCTGCCGGCGAACTTCGACATGACCAGGACCCACACGGTCGGCATCTACGGCTCGCGCACGATGCCCGACTTCATCCCGATCCTCGCGGGCAAGACCTACAACGCGAACGCCGAGTTCGACTTCCGGCCCGACAAAGGGGCGATCACCGACGTCTGGGACCAGATCCGGGAGGCGGGCTCCTGCAACTCCTGCCACAGCCCGCTCGTCTTCCACGGCCGGCGGCAGGACGCGAAACTCTGCGTTCTCTGCCATTCGCCCCAGACGACCGATGCGGATACCGGCAACTCCCTGGACTTCCGGGTCATGGTCCACAAGATCCACTACGGCTCGAGCCTGCCGAGCGTCGTCGCCGGCGGGAAGTACATGCTCTCCGAGGACGACTTCTCCACCGTCGTCCTTCCGCAGGACATCCGCAACTGCGCCAACTGCCACGCGGGACGCAACCCGGACCAGGCCCCGACCCAGGCGTTCACCTGGTACACGTATCCCTCCCGGGCCGCTTGCGGCTCCTGCCACGACGACATCAACTGGGTGACGGGTGCCAATCACCCCGCCGGCCCTGAGCCCGACGATACTCAATGCGCCAAGTGCCACACCCCGCAGGGAGACGCGGAGTGGGACGCGGGGATCAAGACCGCGCACACGGTCCCGTACCGCTCGAAGCAGATACCGGGCTTGAATGCCCAGATCGTGAGCGTCACCAACGTGGGCCCGGGCAAGAAGCCGACCGTCACGTTCAAGCTGACCAACGGCGACGGCACCGTCCTCGACCCGAAGAACTTCGGAAACAGCTCCAGCATCAACATGCTGCTCGGCGGGCCCACGACGGACTACGGAACGGGCCAGAATCCTCCGGCGCAGCCGATCCGGGAGAACGCGTCCGGCGCCACCTTCAACGGAAGCACGGCGACCTACACCTTCAACGGCGCCATCCCGTCCGGCGGCAAGGGAACCTGGACGGTCGCGATCGAGGCGAAGCGGACGATCAACCTGAGCCCGGCTCCAAAGAAGGGGCCCACGACCTATACGGAGGGCGCCGTCAATCCGGTCATGTACGTCGCGGTCACGGACGCGACCGCCCAGCCGCGGCGCCGGGTCGTCATCCTCGACAATTGCAACAACTGCCACGACCGGCTGGCGACGACCTTCTCGCACGGCGGCCAGCGCATCGCGATCGAGGAGTGCGACATCTGCCACAACCCACACGCCGACGACTCGCCGGTGCGGCCGGCCTCGGCCAACCCGCCCGAGGCGATCGTGTTGAAGCGCCTGATTCATCGGATCCACTCGGGGACGAACCTGACGCAGGACTTCACGATCTACGGCTTCAACGGCGCGCCCAACAACTTCAATGGCGTCCGCTACCCGGGCGACCGCAAGAACTGCGTGCAGTGCCACGACAGCTCCGACACGACGACCTACGACCTGCCCCTTCCCAACGGAGTGATCCCGGCCATCACGCAGCGCGACTACTTCTCGCCGCAGGGGCCGGCCACGACCGGCTGTGTCGGCTGCCACGACACCTCGGACACCGCGGCGCACGCGTACCTGAACACGGTGCAGTCGCCGTTTTTCGGCGAGGCCTGCGCCACCTGCCACGGGGATGGGAAGGACTGGGACGTCGTCAAGGTCCACGCCAGGTAAGAGCTCACGGGGGCGGCCGTCCGCGGCCGCCCCGCCGGTTCTCCGCAGCGAAGAGGAAGGGATAAGCGATGCCGATCAAACCGCGGGTCCTCGGCGCGATCGGCTTCCTCGTCCTCGCGCTGGCCTCCTGGGCGATCGCCGCGCAGACCCAGCCGTCTCAGACTCCGACCCCGGCGCCCGCGCCTCCTCCCGCGGCGAAGAAGGAGCCCGAGCCGGCGAAAAAGGAAGAGGCGCCAAGAGCCCCGGCCGTGGAGCTACCCGATTGCGTCTCCTGCCACGAGGACCAGGGGAAGAAGGCGCCAGGGAGTCCGCACGCGCGGATTCCGGGAGCGGAGTACGGGAAGGCGGGTGTGGGCAACGCGCCGTGCAGCTCGTGCCACGGTCCCGGGACCAAGCACATGGAATCGAGCGGC
>DATFQY010000039.1:0-3343 GCA_035263845.1 Thermoanaerobaculia bacterium
CGCCTTCATCGGCGAGTGGTGGCGCGACAAGTACAACGATGCTCTCCAGAACACCGGCGCTCGCGGCGCCTACGACGCCAACCGCTACGGGATCTACCTCCGCTGGTCCCCCGGAACCCCCGCCAGTCAGACCAAAGGGCAGGAAGGAAACCAGCCGGCCCAGGAGAAAAAAGCGGAATAATGTTGCCGCGCGCAGGCTCCCCTTCGGGGGCCTGGAACAAAGGAGGCCATCGGATGAAGAAAACGGGAACAGGACTCGGGCTCGCGATCGTGGTTCTCGTCTGGTGCGGTGGAATGCTTCTCTCGGGGACATCTTCGGCGACCATGGATCTCCAGAAGAAGGCAAAGGCCGCCGGGTTCCCCGCGACCGACTGCATGTACTGCCACACGGAGAAGATGCCCAAGAAGGGTTCCGCCGTCGAGAACGATCGCGGCAAGTGGCTCGTGGCCGAGAAGGGAAAGCGCCAGGCGAAGGAAGTCGATCCGGCCTGGTTGAAGGACTACCCCGGCGAGAAGAAATAAGGAATCGGATCGGAACCGGCCGGCGTTTCGGCCTCCCCTTCCGGGTGAGCGCCGAGACGCCGGACCGGACAATCGTCAAGGGCCGCTGAGGCCCTCCTTCCCCGCCTCGACGCCGACCTCCGGAATCCTCGGGTCGGCAAGCCGATAGGACAGCCAGCCGCGAAACGCGGATCTTCCGCTCTCGAAGGCGTGCCGCGCCGGAGCAAGCGGCGAGGGCTCAACGAGTTATTCGTTGATGAATCTGCATCATTGGCTGTACGCGGTTTCCCGTTGAAATGCGACCGAACCCAGTCGAGACAAAGTGAACGGGAACAGACGAACCGCGAATCCCAGGACGGCCCGCCGACCGCGGCGGCCACTCGATCGCGATCCGCGCGCCCGCACGAAGGAGGCTCCATGAGTATGTTGAGGCGTGGCATTGCCCTGGCGGTCACGGCCGGATCGCTCTTCCTGACGAGCGGAGCCCAGACCGCGACGCGCGTCGTGGGACCGCGCGGGAGCGGAGACGGCAAATCGCCGTCCGCGCTCTACACGAACTCGGAGAAGGAGTACTACCTCACGCAGGACCAGCTCGACTTCGCCCGTCCCGGCTACCACATCAAGATCAACAGCCTGACGATCGGCGGCGACCGCAAGCCCGTTGCCGACGTGACGATCAGCGACGACCTGGGCGCGCCCCTGGACCGCCTCGGCGTTCAGACGCCGGGCAGCTGCAGCGCCACCTTCGTGCTTTCCTGGTACGACGGCTCGACGCGCAATTACACCTCCTACGCGACCCGCGTCCAGACGAGCCCGATCACCGGCAAGTCGGCCACCCAGGCGACCTCGGATTCCGGCGGAGTCTTCAAGGACATCGACATCGGGCATTTCACCTACACGTTCAAGACAGTGTTGCCGGCGAACTTCGACAAGAGCCGGACCCACACGATCGCCGCCTACGGCCGGCGCACGATGCCCGCTG
This sequence comes from Thermoanaerobaculia bacterium, assembly GCA_035263845.1. Taxonomy (GTDB): domain Bacteria; phylum Acidobacteriota; class Thermoanaerobaculia; order UBA5066; family Gp7-AA6; genus JAWOLE01. Next base: position 1,484 of record DATFQY010000039.1, read on the forward strand.
ACCTGCCGGGAGGCCTGGCCGGCAAGGCCTACATCGACAACGACGAGTACGACTTCCGGCCCGACGGCGGGACGGTCACGGAGAAGTGGGACGAAATTCAGGAGAAGAATGCGTGCAACCAGTGCCACTCGCCGCTGGCCGCCCACGGCGACGTGCGGACGGATGCCAAGCTGTGCGTCCTCTGCCACTCGCCGCAGACCTCGGACCCGGACACGGGCAACAGCGTGGACTTCCGGATCATGGTCCACAAGATCCACCGCGGGTCGAGCCTGCCGAGCGTCAAGGCCGGAACGCCTTACGTCATCATCGGGAACAACCAGTCGGTCAACGACTTCTCGACGGTCGTCTTCCCGCAGGACATTCGCAACTGCGCCAACTGCCACGAAGGGCGCGACCCGGCCAACAAGCCGTCGCAGTCCAACGTCTGGTACACGTTCCCGGCGCGCAATCCCTGCGGCTCCTGCCACGACGACATCGACTGGGTCACCGGGAAAAACCACGCCGGCGGACCGCAGGCCGACGACAGCCAGTGTGCGAAGTGCCATGTCCCGCAGGGCGACACCGAGTGGGACGCCGGGGTCCGGACGGCCCACACCGTTCCCTATCGTTCCAAGCAGCTCAAGGGCCTGAACGCGACGATCCTCGACGTGACCAACGTCGGCCCGGGCAAGAAACCCGTAATGACCTTCAAGCTGACCGAGAACGACGGAAAGATCCTCGATCCGAAGAGCTTCGGCGCGAGCCAGAGCATCAACGCGCTGCTCAACGGCCCGACTACGGACTACGGCACCGGAGCCACGCCGCCGGCGCAGCCCTTCCGTGAAGACATCTCCAAGGCGTCCTTCAACGGGTCGATCGCGACCTACACCTTCAACAACGCGATCCCCCCCAACGCGAAAGGGACGTGGGCCATCGCGATCGAGGCTCGCCGGACGATCACGTTCAACCCGGCTCCGCCCGAAGGCGCGAGCTACACCGAGGGCGCCGTCAACCCGATCAAGTACATCGCGGTGACCGACGGCGTGCCCGAGCCGCGGAGAAACGTCGTGGTCCTCGACAACTGCAACAAGTGCCACGACCGGCTGGCGACGACCTTCTCGCACGGCGGCCAGCGCATCGCGATCGAGGAGTGCGTCCTCTGCCACAACCCCAACGCCTCCGACGTCGGGAGGCGGCCGGCCGACCAGGGACCGCCGGAGTCCATCTCCCTGAAGCGGCTCATCCACCGGATCCACAGCGGCGAGAACCTGACGCAGAACTTCACGGTCTACGGATTCTCGGGTCCGAGCAACTTCAATGACGTCCGCTATCCCGGCGACCGGCGGAACTGCGTGCAGTGCCACACCTCCACCTCGACGTACAACCTGCCGCTGCCCAACGGCGCGATCCCGGTGCAGACGCCGCGCGACTACTTCAGCCCTCAGGGCCCGGGCACGGCCGCCTGCCTCGGCTGCCACGACAACGTCGATGCGGCGGCGCACGCGTACCTGAACACGGTGCAGTCGCCGTTTTTCGGCGAGGCCTGCGCCACCTGCCACGGGGACGGGAAGGACTGGGACGTCGTCAAGGTCCACGCCAAGTAGTCGGGCGATGTGCATGAGACCGCGGGCCCTCGGCGGAATCGGCGCGCTCGTCCTGGCTCTGGCGTCGAGCTCGATCGCCGCCCAGGCCCCTACGCCTACGCCGGCGCCCTCCTTGGAGTTGCCGGACTGCGTGAGTTGCCACGAGGACCAGGGGAAGAAGGCGCCAGGGAGTCCGCACGCGCGGATTCCGGGAGCGGAGTACGGGAAGGCGGGTGTGGGCAACGCGCCGTGCAGCTCGTGCCACGGTCCCGGGACCAAGCACATGGAATCGAGCGGC
>DATFQY010000040.1:0-2189 GCA_035263845.1 Thermoanaerobaculia bacterium
CGGTTCCAGAAGGGTACGAGGCAGCAGTGCGCGGAGCCGGTGACGGGATCCTCGTCCACGCCGGCGGCGGGGGCGAAGAAGCGCGAGACGAAGTCGTAGCCGGGCACCGCCGAGGGCGCCGTCGCGATCACGCCGCGCGCGCGGACCTTCGCGAGGCGTCCGAGGTCCGGGGAGAGCGCGGCGACGCTCGCCTCCGAATCGAGCTCGACGATGTAGTCGAAAACGCTGCGGCCGACGTAGCGCGGCTCGGCGCCGAGGGCCTCGAGAAGGCCCGCCGGAGGGTCGGACTTCGTGTCCGGCGTGGAGGGGAAGTCGAGCTCGATCCAGTCGCCCCGGAGGTCCGCCGTCAGGAGGCCGCTCTTCGTGTGAAAGCGCGCCGTCTTCCCGGCGGGGAGCCGCCCGCTCTCCCATAGGAAGTGGGCGGAGGCGAGGGTCGCATGCCCGCAGAGGTCCATCTCGATGGTCGGCGTGAACCACTTCAGGTCGAAGTCGCCGTCCGCCTTCGGGCGCAGAAACGCCGTCTCGGCGAGGTTCAACTCGGAGGCGACGCGCTGCATCCAGGCATCCTCCTTCGGTTCTTCGAGGAAGCAGACACCGGCCGGATTCCCCCTGAAGGGCTCCGACGTGAAGGCGTCCACGGTCAGGATTCGCGTCATGCGGCAGAGGAAGCCGGGAGCAGGCCGAGGCGCTGGAACGTATCCACGGTGGCCACGTTCAGATAGCGCGTCCCGACTCTATCGCAGGAGGGTGGCGAGGCGGGATTCGGCGTCCGCGTGGAGGCTGGGAGGAGCGCCGAAGAAGGCCGCGGCGGTGGCGCCCTTCTGGTCGAAGGCGAAGAGCGTCGGCACCGCGCTGATGTCGCCGAAGGATCGGGCGAGGTCCGGTGTGCCCATCGCCCAGATCAGCGGAAGCTTGCTGTCCGCGGCGACCTTTCGGACCGCGGCCTCGTCGGACTCGACGGCGATGGCGACGACGGCGAGGCGGTCGCCGTAGCGCTTCTTCAGATCACCCAGCCAGGCGAGCGTCCCGCGGCAGGGCGGGCACCACGTGGCCCAGAACTCGACGAGCACGGCCTTGCCGGCGAGGGATTCCTTCGTGAGCGGTCTGCCGTCGAGATCGGTGAGGCTGATTCCCGGCATCGCGGTGATCTCGTCGGAACCCTTCGGCAAGGACTCTCGCGCGACGTCTTTGCGGCCCGCGAGGACGAGGGAGATCATCCGCGTCAGGTCCGCCCGGAAACGCTCGTGGCTCGCGGCGGACTTGAGCGGCGAGTATCGGCCGTCGCCCGAACCCTCCCCCTTGCCGTAGAACCCGAAGTCCTTCGGCTTGGCCACGAGGACGTCGTCCACGAAGATCGCGGGATACCGCGTAACGCCGAACTTCTTCGCGAGATCCGAGTCGCCATAGTTCTCCGAGACGAACCGGACCTTCCCTGCGAACTCGCGGACGACGCTCTGGGCCAGCAAACTTGCCGGGTCGGAAAGGTTTCAGGTGTAGGGCCAGCGCACCAGCGTCACGGTCGCGCGCGGATTCGGGCGGGGCGGCGGAACCGGCGCCGCCTCGAGCGCCGCGAAGTACCGCGGCAGAACGTCGGTCGCGATGGGCCAGGCCGGCGGCGCATTCGGCGCGGGGGCGGCGGCCGCCGATTGCGCGGCCTCCAGGAACATGCGGCCCAGGCTGTGGTCGATCTCGGCGGAAGCGAGCCGCTTGTCGAAGGACTGGAGCCGCTGTGTCAGCGCCGGCCCTTCGAGAGGCGTTGCGCCCGGACGAAGCGGCGCGAACCGCTGCACTGCCTGGAGGTAGCGAAGCGCCGCTCCTTGCCAGAAGCAGCCGGTGTTGAGCTCGCGCGCCTCCTTGATGAGCGCGTTGACCGCGATGAACTCGCTATGCTTGTCGATGGAAGCGGGCGGCCGGTAGGCGTCGAGGACTTCGCCCTCCAGGGCGTCGAGCTCCTCGCTCAAGTTTCGCAGCGGCGGCGCGTGACCGAAGGAAGCCTCCGAGAACTTGCGGCAGAGGGAGACGAAATCCCGCTGCGCCTGCGCCTGGCCCAGGTAGAAGAGGCCGTACTGGGCCTCCGTGCTGCGGCCGTATTCGAGGCTCGCGTCGTAGAAGGCGCGGACCTGGAGGAGCGCGGCTTCGGCCAGCGCGCGAACCGCCGCCGGGCGGACGTTGCCCAGGTCGGCGGGATG
>DATFQY010000041.1:0-31303 GCA_035263845.1 Thermoanaerobaculia bacterium
CCGACGACGTCGAAATTCGCCTGGGTTCCCGAAGTGTCCGCTTGACCAACCTGCGCAAGCTCTTCTGGCCGGAGTTCAACATCACCAAGCGCGACCTGATCCAGTACTACGCCGACGTCTCGCCTTATCTGCTCCCGCACCTGCGCGACCGCGCCATGGTGATGAAGCGCTACCCGCACGGAGCCGCCGGCGAGTTCTTCTTCATGAAGCGCGCCCCCTCCCCGCGACCCGACTGGATCGAGCTCTGCTCCATTGAGCACTCCTCCGGCAACGTCATCGACTTCCCGATGATCCAGGACCTTCCGGCTCTCCTCTGGGTGATCAACCTGGGCTGCATCGACCTGAACCAGTGGTACGCGACGTGCGACGACGTGGACCTTCCCGATTACGTCCACTTCGATCTCGACCCGGTGCCGGGAGCCGATTTCGCGACCGTGCGCGAGACGGCGCTCCTCGTCCACGAGGCGCTGGACGCGCTCGAGATGCCCAACTACGCGAAGACGACCGGCTCGAAGGGGATCCACGTCTACGTGCCGATCGTGCGCGGGCCGAACCAGAAGGACGTGTGGAGCTTCGCCAAGAAGTTCGCCTTCGCGATGGAGCAGAGGAACAGCAAGCTCGTCACCGCCGAGTACAAGGTGTCGAAGCGACCCGAGGGACGCGTGCTCGTGGATTACAACCAGAACGCGTGGGGCCGGACGCTCGCGTCCGTCTACTCGGTGCGCCCCAAGCCCCGCGCCTCGGTCTCGACGCCGGTGACGTGGAAGGAGATCGAGAAGGGGGTCGCCATCGAGGACTTCCGGTTGGACAACGTCCCCGCCCGCCTCGCGAAGAAGGGCGACCTCTGGAAGCCCCTCCTTGAAAAGAAGGGCCGCTTCCGCCTCGAGGCCTTCCTCTGAAGCGTGACCTGAAACCCTCCTCTGTCTCGGACGTATCCTCTCGGCGAGGGGAGGACTGTCTGATGCGTTTCCCGCGGCTTCTCAACGTTCTCGTTCTGGCGATGGCGGCGGCGTGCTCCACCGGCGGCGCCTCTCCATCCGCCGCGCCGGCAGCGGCCCCGGCCGCTTCCCCGGTGAAGACCGCCGTCGCGCCTTCCCACGGCCTCGACCCGGCCGACATGGACACCACCGCCAAGGCCTGCGTGAACTTCTACGACTACGGCAACGGCGGGTGGATGAAGAAGAACCCGATCCCCGCCGACTATCCGAGTTGGGGCGCCTTCAATGAGCTCGACGAGCGCAACCGCGAGATCCTCCACCAGACCCTCGAGAAGCTCTCGTCGGGTCCGCCGCCCGCCGCCGGCTCCGAGCAGCGCAAGCTCGCCGACTTCTACGGAAGCTGCATGGACGAAGCCGCCATCGAGAAAGCCGGGATCGCGCCTCTCCTGCCCGAGCTCGACCGCATCGCGGCCATCCGCGACCGGACCGCGCTCCAGCCGGAGATCTCCCGCCTCCAGCAGATGGGAGTCAACGCCCTCTTCCAGTTCGGCTCCGAGGAGGACCGCAAGAACTCCAGCCAGGTCATCGCCGCGGCGCTCCAGGGAGGCCTGGGGCTGCCCGACCGCGACTACTACACGAAGACCGACGACGAATCGAAGACGCTTCGCCAGAAGTACACGGCCCACGTCGCGAAGATGCTGGAGCTCGCCGGCGACGCGCCCGCAACCGCGCAGCAGGAGGCGGCGGCGATCCTCGCTTTCGAGACGAACCTCGCGGAGCCGCAGATGACGCGCGTCGAGCGGCGCAACCCGGACAACACCTACCATCCTTACCGCGGCGAGGAGCTGGGCAAGCTCACGCCCAACTTCTCCTGGCCGGACTACCTTCGTTCCGGCGGCGTCCCGCCGTCGATCACCGTCAACGTCTGGCAGCCGAAGTTCTTCGAGGCCGCCAACCGCCTCCTCGAGTCCGAGCCGGTCTCGCTCTGGAAGACCTACCTGCGCTGGCACCTGATCAACGCCGCGGCTCCGACTCTCTCGAAGGCGTTCGTGGACGAGGACTTCGACTTCAACCAGAAGACGCTCGAGGGCACCGAGCAGAACCTGCCCCGCTGGAAGCGCTGCGTCTCCGCCACGGACAACGCGCTGGGGATGGCGCTGGGCAAGGTCTACGTCCGCGACCACTTCCCGCCGCAGGCCCGCGAGCGCGCCGACCGGATGGTCAAGAACCTCGTCGCCGCGCTCCGCGACGACCTGGCGCGGCTTCCCTGGATGGGGCCGGAGACGCGCAAGGCCGCGCTCGCCAAGCTCGACGCTTTCGCCCAGAAGATCGGCTACCCGGAGCGGTGGCGTGATTACTCGACGCTCGAGGTGTCACGCGGCCCCTACGCGTCCAACGTCTTCGCCGCGACGGTCTTCGAGACCCGCCGCGACCTCGCGAAGGTCGGAAAGCCCGTGGACCGCGGGGACTGGGAGATGACGCCGCCGACCGTGAACGCGTACTACCAGCCCCTGCGCAACGAGATCGTCTTTCCGGCGGGAATCCTCCAGCCGCCATTCTTCGACGCCCAGGCGGACGACGCCGTCAACTACGGCGGCATCGGCTCCGTGATCGGCCACGAGATGACGCACGGTTTCGACGACTCGGGCCGCAAGTTCGACGCGCAGGGCAACCAGCGCGAGTGGTGGACGCCGGAGGACCTGAAGAACTACGAGGCGCGCGCCACCTGCGTCGAGAAGCAGTTCGACGCGTACGTGGTCGAGGGAGACCTCCACGAGAACGGCAAGCTCGTGCTCGGCGAGTCGATCGCCGACCTGGGTGGAGTCGCGATCGCGTACCGCGCTTTCCACAAGAGCCTCGAGGGCAAGCCCGCTCCGCCCGCGATCGACGGCCTGACCGCGGACCAGCGCTTCTTCCTCTCCTGGGCGAGGATCTGGGCGACCAACGACCGGCCGGAGTTCGCCAAGCTCCTGACCAACACCAACCCTCACCCGCTCGGCCGCTTCCGCGCCATCGCCCCTCCCTCGAACCTCCCGGAGTTCGCGAAGGCCTTCTCCTGCAAGCCCGGCGACCCCATGGTCCGCTCCGACCGCTGCGAAATCTGGTAAGCCGGGGAGGGGCTCCCGTGGTGCCGTAGGGGAGGGCCTTGCGCCCTCCCGCCCCGTCGTGCCCTCACCTTTCGATGGCAGCCGCTCGTTCCCTCGCGACTGCGGCGGATTCAGCTTTGCCCAGCCGCTCGAATTCCTCCGAAGCGCCGTAGAAACTGCGGACCGCTTTGTCCCTTCGCCCGAGCGCCTCCAGGGTCAATCCGAGATGAAAAAGGGACAGCGCGCGTCCTTCGGCGAGTCTGTGGCGCAACCGAATCTCACAAGCCTCTTCGAGACAAGCGGCGCTGCGGTCGAGGTGGCCGACGCGCCCCGGCGCGTCGAGCTCGGCCAGCCGCCGCAGCGCCATGCCGAGGTTGTGAAGCGTGACGCCGCGCGCGATCTCGCGCTCGGACGTTCTCCATTCGAGCGCCCGGTCGAAGAGCGCGACGGATTCGGCGAGGTCTTTGCTCGTTTCTCCGAGGTTGGAAAGCGACGTCGCGTAGTTGTGGAGCGCACGGGCGTGCCACCCGGCGTCGTCGTGCGCGGAGAAGTGGGCCAACGCGATCTCGAACGCTTCCCGGGCGCGCGCGAGATTCGCGGCCGGGCCGGGCGTTCCGAAGAAGACAGCCGTGTTGTGGAAGAAGCGGGCGCGGTCCTCGTCTGAGGGAAGGTTCAGGGAAGGGGAGAGGGACCAGAAGTCGTCGGCCAGGGCGCGCGCGAGCCCGGCGTCGCCGCTCTCGCGCAGCTCCTCCTGGAGGCGGAACCAGTCCCGGTAGGCGTTCGTCGGATTCTCGGAGAACGCCCGACGGAAGTGTCGGAGAGTCTCCTCGCGGTCGCCACCCACGCGACAACGATATGCCGGGAAGTGGCGTCCGTCAGGGTGTCACCGTTAGCACCGCATTCGAGACGTTGAACGGGGCTGGTCAACTGTTGGCGCTCGAGACATCCCTCAGAGCCAGACCTCGTCACTGAGTCGTGAATCCAGTCGTCTGGGTGAACTGAGTAGTCAACGAAACACCGTCAGCAGCTTGGGCCGCCGTCGTCACCCGTATCTTGTACGTCGTTCCTGAAACCAGGGGAGCCGCCGGCGCAACTGTGAATGTGGTGTTCCCGGCGCCCGCGACCGACGGCGAGACCATTTGTACACACTTGGCGAAGTTGTTGCTCGAGACCTGAATCGTTCCCTTGCAGGTGGAATTCGACGCGCCGGCGCTAATCGACGAAGGGTTGGCCGCCCTGTTGAACGACACACTGATGGTCGTGCTCGTGGCCACTGCCGTTGCCCCATTGGAAGGGTTAGTAGAAACGACGAAGAAGGGGATCGGTGTCGGCGTCGCCGTGGGTGTGCTGGTCGGCGACTTCTTCGGCGTCTTCGTCGGCGTCGGAGTGATGGTCGGGGTCGGCGTAATGGTCGGCGTGTTGGTTGGAGTCACCGTACGCGTGTTCGTCGGAGTGCTCGTAGGCGTGTTCGTCGGCGTCGCGGTCGGCGTATCGGTCGGAATGGCGGTCGGGGTTGCCGTGGACGTCGCCGTCAGAGTCGCGGTGGGGGTATTCGTCGGATTCGGCGTCGCTGTCGTGCAAATGCGGCCAATCTTGTTGCGGATGACTTCGGTGAACCAGAGCGCGCCATCCGGTCCTGCTGCAATCAATAACGGCCCGCCGTTGGCCGTCGGGACGTCAAACTCGGCGATGTCGCCAGCGGCGGTGATGCGGCCAATCTTGTTGCCGGTCTGCTCGGCGAACCAGAGGTTGCCGTCGGTCCCCGCGACGATGCCCTGAGGCTGGCTGTTCGCGGTGGGGAGTGCGAATTCCGCGAAGAGGCCGCCGGTCGTGACCCGTCCGACCTTGCTGACCGCGTTCTCGGTAAACCAGAGGTTGCCGTCCGGCCCCGCGGTGATGCCACGAGGCGGGCCGCTGGGGACGGTGAACTCGTCTGTGATCACGCCGGTCGTAGTGATCCTGCCGATCCGATTGCCGGTGTATTCCGTGAACCATAGCGCCCCGTCTGGTCCTGCCGTGATGATCCAGGGCCCGCTATTGGCCGTCGGAAGGTCGAATTCACTGATGTCGCCGGTGATCGTGATCCGACCGATCCTGTTACCGCTGTACTCGGTAAACCAGAGGGCACCATCCGGTCCAGCTGTGATTCCGTAAGGACCGCTGGCTGCCGTGGGAATGGCGAATTCCGCCAGGGCGCCGCCGGTGGTCACCCGCCCGATCTTGTTGCCGCTGTTTTCGGTGAACCAGAGGGCGCCGTCCGCTCCCACTGTGATGCCGGCAGGACTGCTGCTCGCCGTGGGAACGGTGAACTCGCCCGCGAACGCGCCGCCTGTGGTTACCCGGCCGATCTTGTTGCCGCCTTGTTCGGCAAACCAGAGCGCGCCATCCGGCCCGGCGATGATACCCCCCGGAAAGCTGTTGCCCGTTGGGATCGGGAACTCGTTGGGAGTCGGACCACAGGGAAGCAGAGTCGGCGTCGGAGTTGGAGTCGGCGTATCGGTGAGGACTAGCATCGGCGTGTTCGTCGGAGTATTCGTCGGCGTAACGGTCGGGGTGTTTGTCGGCGTCACCGTCGCCGTACTGGTCGGCGTCGGAGTTGGTGAATTGGTAAGCGTCGAGCTTACAGTGGGGGTGCCGCTTGGTGTGATCAACGGTGCGGTGGACATCTCGTCTATTCGGCCCGTTACCGCAAAGTAGCAGCCGCCGTTGGTGTCGCAACCAGGCAGATAGAAGGTGACTTCCAGAGAGGAGTTGCTGAAATCGTTCGAGTTAAATCCCGTCGCTGGCCAGGCGAACCCGCTAATGGGAGCGTTGGACTCGGTACCAAAGGTTAGGTAGCTAGGCTGCAGGGTTCCCGAGGTTGGGCCGACCGCACCGAAGAAGTTCATATTGAACGCGTTTGGGTTCGTGATCTGCCCGTTTGCGCCGCCCAGCGAGGAGTACTGATTTGGCCCGAATGAGGCGTTTATGAACTCCTGCCCGCTGTTTGGCTGATTGTAGAGCTGGTAGTTGCTACACGTCGGCGTTCCGCAATAAGGCGTCATATCCACCGGGGGAAATGAGGTGGAATACGAAAAGCTGCCGGACATAGCTTGACCAACCTGAAACAGTTCGCTTAGGTCGCTGCTTACGCCGACCGGGTTACCTACGCTAATGACGACGCCGGTGAAATATTCCGTGACTGTAACCGCCTGAGTCGGTGTGCTGGCCGGCGTCGGCGTGCTGGTTGGAATCGGCGTCTGAGTGCTCGTGGGTGTCGGGCTCGGGGTATCGGTTGGAGTGCCGGTTGGTGTCTTCGTCGGAGTGCTCGTCGGAGTGTTGGTCGGCGTCGAGGTTGGAGTATTGGTCGGAGTGGTCGTCGGCGTGTTGGTGGGAGTGGTCGTCGGAGTATTCGTTGGCGTCACCGTCGGGGGGTTCGTCGGAGCGTTGATCGTCAGTGTGCTGGGTCCTGTACTGGCGGCGCCAAAAGAATCGACCACCGTGAGGCTCACGGTGTACGTGCCAGGTCCCAGGGCGTTGGACTGTGCCGAGGTCAGCGATGGCCTCGAACCGCTCAGCTGGATCAGGCCGGCAATGTCCCAGGAGTAGCTCGCGATAAAGTCGCCGCATCCGGCGTCTGGGTCGGAAGAGCCGGTGCCATCCAGCGTGAACGAGTTAGCCAACGTGGCGACGTACGGACCTCCGGCGGCTGCCACCGGAGGGTGGTTCCCCTGGTTTACCGAAATGGAAGTAGACGCCGTAGCCGTCTTTGGCGGAACATTGTCATCCGTCACCGTTAGAGTGGCCGTATAGATGCCGAAGGCGGTGTAAGTGTGGCTGGCAGTTACGCCGCTGCCGCTTGCGGCGTCCCCAAAAGCCCACGCATAGCTCACAATCCGGCGGTTGGGTTCCTGATGGTAGGAGGCCGTGGCATCAAACGCGACCGTTTGGCCGCAGGCAGATGGGTTCGGCGATGCGGTGAACGAAGCTACTGGCCCCAGCGCGATGCGGCCGATGAAGCCGCCGCGCTCGACGAACCAGACCGCGCCGTCGGGGCCGGCGGTGATGCCTCGAGGGGCGTTGCCACTGGGGACTGAAAACTCGGTGACGACCCCGTCGGTCGTGATTCGGCCGACTTGAGCTGCGCCGGTGTCGGTGAACCAGAGGTTGCCGTCCGGGCCGGCCGTGATGTTCCAGGGCTCGCCGGGTATCGGAACCGGGAACTCGGTGAAGACGCCGTCCGTCGTCATTCGCCCGATCTGGTTGGCAGAGTACTCCGTGAACCACAGCGCTCCGTCAGGGCCGACGGTAATTCCAAAGGGATGCGAGCCGGCCGTAGGAATGGGGAATGCCGTGAACTCGCCTGCCGTCGTGACTTTGACGATCTCGCCCAGATCCAGCTCGGTGTACCAGAGTGCGCCGGCCGGACCCGAGGTAATGGCGAGCGGGCCGCTGCCGGAATACGGAGCCGGAAAGAGGGTGACGGCTCCCGCCGGAGTCATGCGCCCGATCTGCCCGGAGTTGTAAACGGTGAACCAGAGGTTTCCGTCGGGTCCGCTCACGATGTTCCAGGCATTGTTCGGATCCGGCGAATAGACGAACTCTGTTATGGCGCCGGACGTATCGATTCGCCCGATGTGGGGATCGGCGACGCCGTTTAGCTCGGTGAACCAGACGGTTCCGTCCGGTCCGGCTGTGATGCCGTTTGGATCCGAGTTGGGCGAGACGTCGGAGTACTGGTTGATGACGCCACCCGTCGTGATTTTCCCGACCTTGTTATTAGCGCCCTCGGTAAACCAGAGAGCGCCGTCCGGCCCGGTGACGATGTCCTCCAGGTAGGTGAAGCCGTCGGGGAGTGGGTACTCCGTGATCATCGAGGCGCCGACGACGACGGTGACGCTCGTCTCGTTGGTCGAGGCGCAGCCATGATCGTCCACGACCGTCAGGGCGTAGGAGGTGGTCGAAGGAGGGCTCGCCATCGGCGAACAGGACGTATTGTCGTCGAGCCCGATCGCAGGAGACCAGAGGCAGCTCACGCCGCCGGAGCCCGAGAGCGCGATCGACCCGCCCGGCTCGATCGTGCCGCCTCCCGAAGCGACGGCCGTCGGCGCGTTGCAGGTCTGAACTCCCTTCGCGCTATCGGCCCGGGCAACGCGCGGTTTCGAGCCCAGCCCGCGGGCCGACGGAAGCATGTCGGTCGTTGGCAAGCGGAACCGGAGCCCGTCCGAACCTTCGACGGCTAGACCGAGGAACAGGACGAGCGGCACTAGGCTCGAAAGCTTTCTGACGGCTCTTCGCATGACGAGCACGATGCCTTTCTGCCTCTACGGGCGCTGCCGTTTCAGGGCCGGGTGAGGTGGATGTGGAAATGCATGTAGAAGTCGCCGTCGTCGGTGGGACCCTGGGGCTTCCCCTTCTGCGTGGAGGGAGTCTGGAGCCGGCCGACGGCCTGGCCCGGGACGATCGGGTCGATGAACCAGTCGTTGCAGCCGCCGGAGTCCGCGGTGTTGCAGGTCACCTTCGCGTCGGTGGTCTCCGGGTAGTGGAAGAAGGACTCGGCGGGGCCCAGGTTGTAGTCGATGTTGCCGGCCGTGTTGAAGCGGTTGAGCAGGGGGCACGTGAACGACGAGCCGGCCGCCATCGCGTGCATGTCGTTGTAGACGAGAGTGCACTTGACCTCGATGTGGGCCTTGAGGCTCTGCCTTCCCCAGTACGGAGGGTTGGCCGGCGCGGTGTAGTGCGGGTCGCCGGGCTGGACCGCGTCGTCCATGTCGAGGCTCTCGTTGACCCGGCGCGAGGCAGAGCTATACGAGTCAAACTGCCAGTCGCCCAGCCCAAGGCCGTTGTACGCGGCGCAGGTCAGGAACGAGGTGACCCCGTCCAAGTTGTCGTGGTACGCGCCCAGGCCGTCGCTCGCGATGTCGGAGGGCAGGCCCTGAGAGTCGAGGTCGCTGAAGTAAGTCGTCAGCGGAACATTCGTGCATGTGTGCGGCCCCGCGGCCTGGGCGGTCCCGAAGCAGCAGAGGGCGAACGCGAGCGCGATCGCCGCAACCCGGAAGGTCCGGCATAGGGATGAACCAATCAAAGGCCTGGAGAGCCGTCTCATCGAAACCCCCTTTCAACGCAGCCCGCTTGAGAAACTGTCTCAGCCGCCGTTCCTGGATCTGCCCTTGTTCTTAAGAACGATGCCGGCTGGATTTCCTGACAACCGGCGCGCGAGAAGGGCGGCAGCCGCCGGGCTAGAATGGCGGCCAAAACGGGCACGTTCCTACGGACAAGACCGCACGACCAGGCAGCCAGGGCTCCTCCGGATCCGGTCTTCCGGGCGAGACGGAGTCCACCTTCAAGCTGATCGCGCGGTTCCGCGGAGGAGACAGCCAGGCGCTCGAGCAGCTCTTCGCCCGGCACCTCCCGAGGCTCCAGCGCTGGGCGCGGGGGCGGCTGCCGGGCTGGGCGCGCGATCTCGCCGACACCCAGGACCTTGTCCAGGAAACCCTCATCCAGACGTTTAACCGATTAGACGTGTTCGAGCCCTCGCGGGAGGGAGCGCTCCAGGCGTATCTCCGGCAGGCGGTGATGAACCGCATCCGCGACGAGATCCGCCGGACTGCGAGGAGACCCGGGCGCGTCGAGCTGGAGGACACGAAGGCCGACCCGGGGCGGTCGCCGCTGGAACAGGCGATTGGAATGGAAGAGATCGAACGCTACGAGAGCGCGCTCGCCCGGCTGAAGCCGGAGGATCGGGAGGCGATCATCCTCCGGGTCGAGCTCGGCTACTCCTACGAGGAGGTCGCCCGGATGCTAGAGAAGCCGTCGTACGACGCGGCGCTCAAGGCGACGAAGCGGGCGCTCGTTCGGCTGGCGAAGGAGATGGCCGGTGGAGGATGACGACGAGCCTCTCGAGGACATCGCGTTCGAGGTCCTCCAGGGACACCATGTCGATTGGGCCTCCGCGGAATCGTTGACTGCGGAGCCTCAGCGCGATGCCGTCCAGCAGCTCCGGGTCGTCGCCGCCATCGCCGAGCTTCATCGGAATCTCAGTCATGACGTCTCACCGGCCGCGCAGCCGCCCGCGCTCGAACGCTGGGGAAGGCTCGAGATCCGCGAACTCATCGGCCGCGGAGCCTTCGGCGAGGTCTACCGCGCGTGGGATTCGAAGCTTGACCGGGAAGTCGCCGTCAAACTCCTCCACGCCGACCGGGGACGCCCGGAAGCCGCGACGGTTCTCCAGGAGGCTCGTCTGCTGGCGCGGGTCCGTCATCCCAACGTCGTCACGGTTTATGACGCCGACGAGATCGACAGCCGGGTCGGGCTCTGGATGGAGTTCATCCATGGCCGCAACCTCGAGCAGGTTCTCGCCGAACAAAAGCGATTCGACGATCGCGAGGTGATCCGGATCGGGATCGAGCTGTGCCGGGCGGTGGCCGCCGTCCACGACGCTGGCCTCCTCCATCGCGACATCAAGGCGCAGAACCTGATGCAGACCGACGACGGCCGCCTCGTCCTGATGGACTTCGGGACGGGGCGGGAGTCGCAGAGCGGGCCCAGCGCGGCCACCGACGCCGCCGGGACCCCGCTCTACCTCGCGCCGGAGGTCTTTCGCGGAGAGCGGGCGACGGTACGCTCCGACATCTACAGCGCGGGCGTGCTCCTGTTCCATCTCCGCACCGGTTCCTATCCGGTCCGCGCATCCACGGTCCGCGAGATGACCCACGCCCACAGGACCGGCCGGCGGCTCGAGCTCGCCGCCGGAGCGCCCGGCGTGAGCCGGAGGCTCGCCGCGGCGATCGGCCAGGCCATTGAGGGCGAGCCGTCGCGGCGGTTCGGCTCGATCCGCGAGATGCTCGCGGCGCTCGAGGGAGCGCAGCGCGCCAGCGAATCGCGGAGGGCGCGGCGCTCCCGGCTCGCCCTCGCCGCCCTCTTGCTCGCCGCCATCGCAGTCGCGGTCGTCCCGGCCCTAACACGGCGCCGCCAGGGAGGCGACCCGGTTTCCAATAAGGGAGTCGCGCCCTCGCTCGGCGCGGCGGCTCAGAAGCGGGACGTGCACGGCCCGCCGGGGGCGATGCTGGGGGGAACGCCGTCTCCGGACGGCCGGTATCTCCCCTACACCGTGATGGCGACCGGGAACCTCGCGCTCTTCGAGTTCGCGACCGGCTCCAGCCGCGTCCTCACGCGAATGGACGGAAGCGACTCAGGATACGCGACGGAGTCCATCGTCTCGTCCGACTCGAGCCAGGTCGCCTACAACTGGAATGCCGACTCCTGCGGGTGCACACAGCTTCGAGTGGTCGGGGCGGACGGCTCCAACGATCGTCTCCTGTACGGCGGCCCCGGACTGACGGACCTCCTCCCCTTCGAGTGGTCCCGCGACGGACGCTGGATCCTCGCGACCCGGCAGCAAGCCGGAGGAGCAACCGACGTCATCCTCGTCTCCACGAGTGACGGCGCGATGCGGACCGTGCGGACCTTCGAGTATCGCCCCTGGATCGTCTCGCTCTCTCCGGACGGCCGCTACGTCGCGTATGACCGCGCCGAGGACGCCGGCGACAAGCAGCGCGGGATCTATCTGTCGGCGATCGACGGCGGCGAGGAGATCCCCGTGGTGACCGGGCCGACCTACGACTCGCATCCGCTGTGGACGCCCGACGGAACCGCCCTCGTCTTCGCGAGCATGCGCACGGGAAGCCCCGGGCTCTGGCTCCAGCCGATCCGCGACGCGCGGGCGGAGGGGCCGCCCCGGCTCCTCGACAAGGACATCGGGCCCTTCGGTCCGATCACGCTGACGCGGCGGGGAGCTCTCTATTACAACCACCGGGTCGGTCTGATGGACGTCTACTGGGTCCCGATCGATCCGGCGACCGGCGACGTCCAGGGCGAGCCGACGAACGCCGCTGCAAGCTTCCAAGGCTCCAATATCTCCCCGGATTGGTCTCCGGATGGAAACACCCTCCTCTTCGCCTCGTGGCGGACGCTCTTCGGGCCGGGACGAAACATCCTCGTGTTTCATTCGATGAATTCGGGCCGCGAGCGGGAGCTCGAGGTCGACATGGAGCGCGTCAACGGCCCGCACTGGTCTCCCGACGGACGGTTGATCGCGTTCGGAGGACCGGACCGGCGAGGAGTCAAGGCGCTACGGTTGATCGAAGCCGATTCGGGAAAGTTGCTCTCGACGTTTCTCGCTCAGACGGGCGACTCGACCGCCTTCAGCGGCTTCGCGTGGGACGCGGACGGACGGCACATCTACGTGAAACGCAACAGTCAGAGGATCACCAGGCTCGACACGAGCTCCGGAGAGGAAGAGCTCCTGTATCAGCCTCCTCCGAAATCCATCCTGGCTCATCTCTCCGTTTCGCCGGACGGCCGCCGGCTCGCCTTCGGCCTCCACCTGCAAGCGGAGAAGGTCGCGACTCTGAACGTCATCTCGACCGTGGGAGGGTCCGCGCGAAGGATCTTCGAGACGCCCCTGCCCGACGCGCTCGATTCCGGCGGTTGGACCCATGACGGCAGAACCATTCTCTTCGTCCGCACGAGCCCTGCGACCCCGGAGCGCGGACGGGAGGGGGAGCTCTGGGCCGTCTCCGCGGAGGGGGGCTCGCCCCGGCGTCTCGGCCTCTCGAGGCACGCCCTGCGCGACATTCGCGTCAGCCCGGACGGGAGCCGCATCGCCTTCACGACCGGGTTCCCGGATCAGGGCCTCTGGGTCTTCGAGAACTTCCTGCCCCGCCCGTCGGCGCGATAGCTCCCACCGCATGCGGCGAGGGAACTTCTTGCTTGACGGCTCCGGGGACGAGCGGGACAATTTCTCGCAACCCGATCCGCTGATCGAGCCAGGAGCATCATGAGGTGTCGCAAGACGGCCCTTGTTCTGGGCTTTTTGCTCCTGCCCGCGGCGCACCTCGCCCAAACGACGGGGGACATCTCCGGCCGCGTGACCGACGCCTCGGGGACGCCCCTTCCCGGGGTCGTGATCGAGGCGACGAGCTCGAGCCTGCCGGGGACGCGCAGGACCGTGACGGCGGGCGACGGCTTGTACCGAGTCCCGGCGATCCCCCCAGGCACCTACCATGTCGTCGCGACGTTGCCCGGATTCCGGCCGGTCGAGTCGGCGTGCACCGTGTCGCTCGGGTCCGAGATGACCGTGGACCTGACGCTCCGGCTCGAAGCCGAAGAGCAAGTCGTCGTGTCGGGCGAGCCGCCGCGCATCAACACGACGACGACCACGACCGGCACCAACTACACGAGCGGCGTCATCGCCCATCTCCCGGTGGACCGCAACTACGCCGACATCGTTCGATCCAATCCCGGCGTCTCGACGGACAAGGGAGACAAGCAGGGACGCTCCCTCGCCCTGGCCATCTACGGCGCGACCTCCGCCGAGAGCCAGTGGATCATCGACGGCGTCAGTACCACCAACGCGCTCAAGGGAACCCAGGGCAAGGCGATCAACAACGAGTTCGTCCAGGAGGTCGAGGTCAAGACCGGCGGCTACCAGGCCGAGTACGGCCGGGCGATGGGCGGCGTGATCAACGTCATCACGAAGTCGGGCGGAAACGCCTTTCACGGCGACGGGTTCGTTTACTACGACAACGGGAACACCGCGGCGGCAAGGAAGGTGAGGCCCGAAGACTCCGTGACCGAGGACATGCGGGTCGATGACCAGACGCGGTACGACTACGGAGCGGACCTGGGGGGCTTCCTGGTCCGGGACCGGCTGTGGTTCTTCGGTGCTTACAACCGGGTGACGCTCGACGGCCACGTGTCGCGCATCACGCCGAACGTGTTCGTTTCCACGGACGACCAGTTTCCGTTCGACGCCGCGGACAACCTGTTCTCGGGGAAGCTGACCTGGAACATCGCGCCTTCGACATCGCTCGTCGGCACCGTCTTCGGAGATCCGTCCTCCACCTCCGGCGCCGCAGGTGCCGATCCCCGGCAGGGGCAGGTCCACGTAAACGCGATCATCAGTTCTGATCCGTCGACCTGGTTCTCGACGCGGACGCAAGGGGGAACCGACTTCGGGATTCGCCTGACACAGCTCTTCGGGTCGCAGGCGCTCGCGACGCTCCAGGGCTCGTACCACAAGGATCGAAACACCCTGGGGGCTCCCGATGGGATCCGGACCACGGACCTGACCTGCGCCGGCGGGACCCTCGACAAGCCCTGCGCACTACCTCCGGAGCCCCACTCGATCCAGGGAGGCTACGGACAGATTGGTGGGGGAGACCGCAACGCCTCGTCACGCCAGCAGTACGCCGCGACCTTCGGCTTTTACGCCGGAGACCACGAGATCAAGGGGGGCGGGGACTACCTGGACGGGCGCACCAGCGGAGCGCAGCTCATCACCGGGGAACAGTTCGTCTTTATCTTGAACCAGTGGGGGCCGAAGTATTACCAGCACCAGTTCTTCGCCGCTGGCCCGCAGGACCCTACGCCGATCCCGGGTGTTCGCCGCGGCGCTCAGGTGCTCGACTATGGCGGCTACGTCTCCGATTCGTGGAAGCCGGCGCCGGGTCTGACGATCAATGCGGGCCTTCGTTGGGACGGGGAAACGACGCGCGACTACACCGGGCAGACCGTCCTCCACTTCACCGACGGCTGGCAGCCGCGACTCGGCATCGCCTGGGACCCGTGGCGGGACGGCAGGACCAAGGCCTATGCGTTCGCTGGCCGTTTCTCCTACGCCCTGCCCACGGAGGCGGCCCTCACGACCTTCGCTGCCCTCTCGCTGTTCCGGACCTGGAACTTCGATCCGGTCAGCGTGGTCCAGGATCCGACCGTTCCGCACCACCCGACAGCGCGCGGCGGCGGAGGCGCGTTCGGGGTGGCGGTGGACGAGGGCGTCCAGGGACCATACCAGGACGAGCTGACGGTCGGGATCGAAAGGCTGCTCACCCCCTCTCTCACGGTCGGCCTCAAGGGGACCTACCGGAGACTCGGGAGAGCTCTCGAGACCCGATGCGACCTCGACTACAACAACCCCGTGAACGGCGGCAACCAGTGCGCCGTCATCAACCCCGGCTCCAACGCGAAGTTCGCGAGCGGCAACGCGCCCAGTTGCAACGGCCTCGTCGACGACCCGGACTGGTACCAGTGCACGCCGACGGCTCCTGCTGCGCCCGCGGCGAAACGTCTCTACCGCGGCATCGAGCTGCTCGCCCGCGAGGCGCTCGGGGACCGCCTCTGGCTCCAGGCGAGCTACATCTACTCCTCACTGCGAGGGAATTACGACGGGGGCATCAACGAGGTCTTCGGCGAGACACGCCCGGGGCTCAACTCGGACTACGACTACCCCGCCCTCGCGCACAACGCCTACGGAACTCTCACGCTCGACCGGCCGCATCAATTCCGGCTCGACGGCTACTGGGTGACGCCGTTGCGCCTCACGGTCGGCCTCCAGACGTTCGTCGTGTCGGGTACCCCTTTCAACAAGCTCGGCTACTTCAACAACGGCTACGAGGCGGCCATCTACCTGCTGCCGCGCGGATCCGCGGGGCGGCTTCCAACTCTGTGGGAAGCCAACTTGACCCTCGCCTACCCGATCCCGATCGGCCCCATGACGGCGACATTGCAGGCGTATCTGTTCAACGTCTTCAACAACCAGACCGCCGTCTCGACCGACGAAGGCTGGACGATCGTGCCGCCGGACGGCTTTCCGGCGACGATCTACGATCCCAACCAGGCACAGAACAACCCGAACTACGGAAAGGTCACCGCCCGCTACGCCCCGCGGTCCTTCCGCATGGCGCTTCGCGTCTCGTTCTGATCTCAGCCCTGCTGCCGTCAGAGCGGAGCGCAGCCTGGGCGAAGGTCTTTCCGACCTCTGTCCGCCGTCGATTTGACCAGGGTCCGTCTCTCGTTGAAAAAAGCGAGAAAGGAACCGTCGAGGGACCAGCCCGGCTGCGCGGCTGAAGGTTAGCGGCGCCTGGGGGGAGTCGGCGTGGGGGTCCAGGTCACGGCGAGGCGGAAGGGGACCTCCTCGCCTTCGTAATAGACGCCGGGCTTACGAGTGGGAGTCGGCGTTCCCACCCTCACGGTCGGGGACGGCGAGGGCGACGCCGTCGCGGTCTCCGTCACGGTCGGAGGCGGGACCGTCGCCGTGGGAGGCAGGGAGGTCGCCGTCGGCGCGGGAATCGTCGCGGTCGCGGCCGCACGGGGAGCGGCGGCAGCCGGCCGCGGCGTCGTGGGAACGGGTGACGGGGGCCGGGTCGCCGGGGGCGGGGGAACAGGAGAGGGGGCTCGGGTCGCGGCCGCCGCGGGGGGAGCCGGAGCCGGCGGACGGGGAGCCGCGGTCGCCGTCGGCGGCGGCGGTGCGGGCTTCGTCGCGGTCGGCGTCGGCCGCTTCTCCTCGTAGAGAACGCCCGGCGAACGGTCGTAGGTCTGGGCCGGGGCGGTGACGACGGGAAGCGGCGTCGGCGTCGCGGCAGGCGGGCGAGGCGTCGTCGGCTGCGGAGTCGGCGGCGGCGGCGGAGTCGGTGGAACCGGCGTCGGCGCGGGAGTGACGAACTTCGCAACGGTGACCTTCGTCGAACTGCAGGCAGCGGCGGTAAGTAGAAGAGTCAATGAGGCAAGGGTCCCCGCAGTAGCCCGTCCGAAGCTCCGTCTCATGGCGGAGGAGCCTAGCACTTCCCTCACCTGGACACGTTCTCTCATCATGTCATCCTGAGCTAGCCGCAAGGGCAGCGAAGGATCTACTCGACTGGGCCGCGTGAAATGTTTCTCGCGGCTGTTCGACCAAGATCCTTTGGTCGCTTCGCCTACCTCAGGATGACAAGAAGGGGAGGCTTACGCCTCCCCTGTCATTTGGCGACGGACCAGTAGAGCGAGTTGAAGATGAAGGGAAAGGTCGCGAGGGTCTGGGCGCGGTTCTGCGGGCGGAAGCCGAGCAGCACGATCTTGCCCTTCCCGTATGTCATCGCGACCGCGGCGGCGCGGCGGGCCAGGCGGTCCTCGCCGTGGATCCAGCCGGAGGCGAGGATGTCCCGCGGCGCCTCGGGGTAGGAGGCGAGGACCCAGCGCTCCATTTCCATGCCGGGAAGCTGCGTGGCGAAGGCGACCGGCGAGTCGTAGAAGACAGCCAGGTCCGCCGGCAGGCCGTAGGTCACCGGGTGGTCCTGCGTCACCTTCACGCGGAGGAGCGATCCCGGGCAGGAGAAATCGTCCGACCGGACTCGCGCCAGCGTGTTGCGGACCGGCACGTTGAACTCCTCGGTCACGTAATCGGAGGCCGCAGCGAACGCGATCAGCGTGCCGCCCGCCTCGACGAACTCCTTCAGTCCCTTCGCGCCTTCCTTCTCCAGTCCTCCCGCGTAGTCCGGGGGCAGCTCCGCGAAGTAGCGCATCTCTCCCTCTTCCCGGCGCGGCTTGCCCGAGGCGATCGTCTCCCTCTCGACGTTGGGCAGCACGATCGCGTCGAACTTCTCGTTCAGCTTCCCGGCCCTGACCGTCTTGTTGTCGAGGGACTTCGGGTCGAAGCCGTACTGCTCGAGGACCCAGCGCGTCCATCCCTCGTCCATCGAGGCGGCCCACGGCTTGTAGAGGCCGACCCGCGGCGCCTGGAGCTTCTCGACCGGGCCGGTGTTTCCGGGGACCGCCGTCCACGAGACGCCCGTCTCCGACGCCGCGCCCGAAGCCGCTCTGGCCGCCGCGGCGTCGAGAAGGAATGTCCCGGCGGGCATCCGGTGGTCTCCCGAGTTGAATGCCGCTCGCGCGATCGAGACGGACCCCTGCCCGCGCAGCGCCGCGTTGACGACCTTGAAGTTCTCGGGGCTGCCCGGCGCGATGGCGACGGTCTTCCCCTCGGCCGCCGCCTTTCCGGCCGGTTTCCAGGCGAAGGGCTTGAGCCCCGACGGCAGCGTGGCGCGCTCCGCGGCGACGTTCATCATGATCGGGAGCGTCCACGCGGTCACGTCGTACGGGCGCACGATGTCCTTGCCCGGGACGAGCTTGACCTCGGGATAGCGCTGCTCGGAGAACATCTCCTGGACGAACTTGCCGTAGGGCTGCGCGAGCGGGATCCAGATGTCGCCGTTCTCCGCCGCCTTGACCTCGACGCCGTGCTCTTCCATCAGGCGCGCCAGGCGAATCGCCGTGGGATGGTCATGCTGGGAGGCGGGGATCCGCCACGCGTCGTTCGCGCCGAAGGCGGCGATCGCCGCGCGCGACTTCGCAGCCATGTCGCGCAGGAAATCTTCGCGGCGGTCCGAGCAGGACTCCAGGAGCGCGTCCGAAGCGATCCGCTCGTAGTCCATGATGTCGCGGAGCCGCCACTTCCCGCCCGGCCACGGATTGGGAAAGTTCGTCTGCGGCCCGTACTCAATGAGCCCCTTGCGCCCCCCGGCGAGCTCTCCCGCCGGAAGCTCGATCGGCGTCGCCATGCGGGCCGAGGCGACCTCGGTCAGCAGCCCTGAGATGTTCTTGTACCAGGCGGTGTTCTTCGTGCCGCCCGGCCAGTACGCGTCGTAGGAGAAGCCGTAGATGACGCCGGACTTGCCGTTCTGCTCCAGGCGCAGAGCCATGTTCGTGCCGATGACGTTGACCTCGCGCCACACCAGCGGATGGATGTCCACGTCCACGGGGTCCGCGTACGGCGGCACGAAGATACGCGGGCCGTTGGAGCCCATCTGGTGCTCGTCCAGCCAGACCTGCGGGAACCATTCCTTGTAGACCGCGCGGGTCATGGCCTGCGTTTCCTTCTGGGTCAGCATGTACCAGTCGCGGTTGTCGTCGTGGCCCACGTAGTGGTGATAGAGCCAGGGCATCCGGCTTCCTTCGAATTTCGTGCCGAGGTTCTTGCGGTACCACTCCGTCTCCATGATCTGCCCGTCGGGGTTGAGGGAGGGGACGAGCAGCAGGACGACGTCGTTCAATCGCCTGACCGTCGCCGGGTCGGTCGCCGTCGCGAGCGCGTGCGCCCACTCCATCGCCATCTGCGAGGCGCCGATCTCGGTCGAATGGATGTTGCACGTGACGAGGAGGACAAGCTTGCCGTCATGGGTGAGCTTCTGAACCTCGGCGTCGGAGAGGCCCCTCGGGTCCGCGAGCCGCCGGGCGTTCTCCCGGATGGCCTTCTGGTTCTTGATGTTCTCCTCCGAGGAGATCACGGCCAGGAACATGTCTTCGCCGAGCGTCGTCTTCCCCAGGACCTCGATGTCTACGCGCGGCGAGGCGGCCTTCAGCGCCTGGAAGTACTTCGCGATCTGCCGGTAGTCGGCCAGCTTCTTGTCCGCCCCGACCTCGAAGCCGAGAAACTCCGACGGCGTCGGCGCCTTCGCGGCGAAGGCAGTGGATCCGATGCCGGCGAGAAGAGAGACGGCGAGCGCGCTGCGGAGAAGGGACTTCATTTTTCGGCCTCCCGATTTTTCGGCGGTAGAGTTTATCCTCCTTGAAAAAGCTCGACAGGTTGCGGGCAACTCTCGCCCTGCGCCTCTGGTCCTTTCGCAAGATCCGGCTGATCTGCTGGGTCAAGCCCTCCGTCGTCGATCTGACGGCGGACCGCTGCGAGATCGTGGTGCCGTTGACCTGGCGGACCCGCAATCACCTGGGCTCGATGTACTTCGGCGCGCTCTGCACGGGGGCCGACGCGGCCGCGGCGCTAATCGCGCTCGACGCGACGCGGAGGGCGGGAGGCGCGATCGCGATCGTCTTCAAGGATGTCCACGGGGAATTCTTGAAGCGCGCCGAAGACGACGTCCACTTCGCCTGCGAGCAGGGGCGGGAGATCCTGGAGCTCGTCCGGAAAGCTTCCGTCTCCGGGGAGCGTGAGAGCCTGCCGATCCACGTCACCGCGACCGTGCCGAAGCTCTTCGGCCCCGAGCCCGTCGCCCGCTTCACCCTGACCCTCTCGGTCAAGCGCCGCGGCTAACCGCCGGAGATTAGAGGGTCCGGGCGTACTGCGGGGCGTCCTGCTTCCAGACGATCACGCCGCAGAAGCGGTCTCCCTCGGGGCAGACGGGGCGCACGTTCGCGTGGTGGCGCAGCGTGCAGGGTGGCAGGAGCCAGGGACCGATCCGCGGGTTGATCTCGCGGATCTGCAGTGCCTCGTCGAGGGAGGCGCGCCAGATCTCCTCCTGTGCGTTGTAGCAGAGCCGCATGGCGAACTTGTGGTGGAGGTTCAGGAGGTCGGCCGATTCCGTGAATCGGATCGCGACGGCGTTTGGGAGCAGGTACGCAGCGTACTCGTCGGCGACGCCGCGGGAGCGCAGGTCGCCGATCGTCTCCCAGGTCCGCTCCATCGTCCGGCGGTAGAGGTCCTCGGCTTCCGGGACATCGGCGACGAGCATCGGCACGATGTAGTCCGGCTCGTCGGTCAGGTAGGCCGGAAGAGCGGGGCGCGAGGCCGGCGTCATGCGGTGGCGCTGGTCCTGGCTGTCGGCCGTGTGCGACAGCCTCTTTCGGAACGTGTAGGACGGGTGGAAGAGGGCGCGCGCGAGCTTTCCGTGCGTCGTCAGCGTCAGCGTCTCTCCCAGGAGCGGGTTCTTAGCCGGGTCCAGCGCCAGGCGGATCGCTTCATCGTCGGAGAGCGCGGCCCGCGCGAGGCCCAGGATCTCCCGAACCGACGACGCCAGGATCTCCTCGTTGTTGGCCTTCCAGTCCACGAGCCGCGAGACGCGGCCGCCGAGCTCGCGGTCGAACTCCCGGCGGAACTCGCCGCCGCCGGCCGCCGGTTTCGTCGCCGCCTGCCTCGCCTGGAAGAGCGCGAATTCCGGCGTCTCCTCGAGCCGCATCGGGTCCTGCAGGACCGCCTCGTAGAGCGGATCGTGGCGAAGGACCTCATCGACCATCCGTCCGACGACCTCGCGCTGCTCGGTCGGAGCGTCGAAGGACTCGCAGAGGCGCCAGTAGCGAAAGAGCGTGATCCCGGAAACCGTGTGGTAGAGGTACGCGAAGGTCGCGACCGGCAGAACGTAGCGCGCGATCTCCTGCGCCCTCTTCTGGACCGAGCCGGCGTACTTGCGGCGGCCGTCGCCCCGCGTCCTTCCCGGGAAGATCTCGAAGTAGCGCTCCCCGGCGAGCGGCGTCAGCAGCTCCGTCAGCCTTTGGTAGGCGTTCTGCTGCGCGATCGCGGCCGCCTCGAAGAGGTCCCGCTCCGCCGGCCCCATCGGCGGCACCGCGTAGTTGCCTCCCTTGACCTCGACGTAGCGCTGGGAGACCTGCTCGGAGTTGTAGAAGGGGTGGCTGTGCAGGAAGCTCCAGAGGAACTGCCGCGACACGTTCTCCAGCGCGAACTGGAAGTGTGCGTGCTGGAACGTCGTGTGGTGCCCGGCGGCGTAGATGGACTTCGCCAGCGCGTCGCGCCTCTCGGGCCGAGCCGAGGCCTGGTCCTCCGTGATGATCCCCTTGGAGGAGTAGCACGTCCTGGCCGTCGCGACGACGTTCTCGAACGGCCGGTCGAAGGCGTGGACGAGGCTCACCCGGGGCGGGGGAGACGTGAATCCGAATTCCCTCTCCGTCCGGGGAACGCTCGACATCGTTGCCCCGATTCTAGACCTTCGCGTTTCTCTCCTGGACGGCGGATCGGCGCGGGTCGAAGAAAAGCATCCTGGCCAGGGGCTCGCCGGGGAGAACCGTCACGACTTCGCACAGCGCCGCGGAGGCGATTCGGGAGGCGAGGTTCCGGTGGAAAAGCTTCGCGAGGCCGCGCTGCCGGCGCGCGCCGATGACGATCAGATCGGTCCCGTTTTCCGCCGCGGCGGCGAGAAGCGCCTTGCGGGGGAGTCCCGCGAGGACCAGGGCGCGGGCGCGGACGAGCTGCCGCCGCGCGCTCTCGACCAGCGGATCGAGCCGCCGGGCGACCTCCATGCGGAGGTTCTCGTCCCACTCCTCGTAGACCCCGGGAGCGACCGCCTCGGCCAGCGCGACGTTGGGCGGCCTGTAGACGTGGGCGACGAGAAGCTCCGCGCCGGTCTTCTTCGCGAGAAGAACGGCCCTCGAGAAGACCGCCGCGCAGGCGGGCGTCAGGTCGATCGCGACGAGGATGCGCAGGGCCGTCATCACGCCTCCGCTTGCCGGACTCTGGTCAGGCCGGCTGAAGGACGGCTTCGGCTTCCTGGCCCGCGCGCGCGAAGACGGCGTAAAGGTCTT
This sequence comes from Thermoanaerobaculia bacterium, assembly GCA_035263845.1. Taxonomy (GTDB): domain Bacteria; phylum Acidobacteriota; class Thermoanaerobaculia; order UBA5066; family Gp7-AA6; genus JAWOLE01. Next base: position 22,085 of record DATFQY010000041.1, read on the forward strand.
CCTTCGTCGGCGCGGCGAGCAGGCTCTCGACGAACCCCTCGCGGTGGAGGAGGTGCGAGAGCCGCGCCTCCCAGAGGAGCTGGAGCGAAGCGGTCCGGGCGAGCAGGATGAACACGAGCCGAGGCTTGTAACCGTGGATCTCGTGGAACTCCACCGGGTGCGCCGCGCGGATGATCACGATCTGGTCGGCGGTGAGCGGGGACTTCTCCGGATCTCTCGGATGCGGGAAAGCCACCTCGGGATGGAGAGCGGTGCTGCAGAGCGCTTCCCTCTCGAGGATTGACGTGACCAGCTGTTCTTTTGTTTCCGGACCGGGCCCGGTCAGAGCGAGGGTCGCCTTCTCGATCGCGCTCCGGATCAACGCGGGCGCCTGCGTCTCGGGAACGTCCACGAAAACATTGGCCGGCTGGATGTAGGAGAAGAGACGAAGCCGCGCTCCCAACTCTTCCACCGGCTCGATCTGCGGCTCGCTCGCGTGGCGCTGCTTCAGGAGCCACTTCTCCACGTCGCTGACGCGGAACCGCCAGCGGCCGCCCACGCGGATCGCCGGCAGGTCGCCGACAAGGCGGTAGATGCTCCTGGAAGAGAGCGCGAGGTAGTCGGAGAGCTCGGCGACGGTCATCATGGGTTGCCGATCGGCTTCGTTTGTCTTCTTTTGCTTGCTCATAGGCTTTATCTTACTTGGATTTCCTGTTTTGTCATCATTTGTCATCATTTATGGTTCAAGTATCTAATTCTAAAAAGTTTATTTGATCGTAATCCGGTGGAAGCCTTCTATATATAAGGTGGTACTTCTATAGTGCGGTCGGTGCCGAAGTCATGAAACTTCCGATCTACATGGATCACCATGCGACGACCCCGGTGGATCCGCGGGTTCTCGAGACGATGCTGCCGTACTTCACGGAGACGTTCGGCAACGCCGCCTCGCGCAACCACGTCTTCGGCTGGGAGGCCGAGGCCGCGGTGGACGAGGCGCGCCACCAGGTCGCGGCCGCGATGAACGCCGGCGACAAGGAGATCGTCTTCACCAGCGGCGCGACGGAATCTGACGACCTGGCGATCCTGGGCGCGGCTCGGATGTACCGGCAGAAAGGGAACCACGTCATCACCGGCGCTACCGAGCACCGCGCGGTCCTCGACACGTGCGAAGCGCTCTCGAAGGACGGCTTCGAGGTGACCTACCTGCCGGTCGATCGGGCCGGGCGGATCTTCCCCGAGCAGGTCCGCGACGCGATCACGGAAAGGACGATCCTCGCGACGTTGATGCTCGCCAACAACGAGGTTGGAACGATCCACCCGATCGGGGCGATCGGCGCCGTCTGCCGGGACCGGGGAGTCCTCTTCCACACGGATGCCGTCCAGGGGTTCGGAAAGATCCCGTTCGACGTCGAGGCGATGAGCGTGGACATGGCCTCGGTCACGGCGCACAAGATCTATGGGCCGAAAGGGGTGGGCGCGCTCTACGTTCGATCGAAGAACCCGCGCGTCCGTCTCTCGCCGATCCTCTTCGGCGGGGGCCATGAGCGTGGGCTGCGCTCGGGGACGTTGAATGTGCCCGGAGTGGTCGGTTTCGGGAAGGCGGCGGAGATCGCCGTCGCAGGAATGGAGGCGGAAGCGCGGAGGCTGCGGCTGCTTCGCACCCGGCTCTTCGGCGGGATCACCAGCCGCGTCGAGGACGTCGCCGTCAACGGCGCGCCGCTTCCCGCGATTCGCGAGGACGGGAGCCTTGCGGAGGGAGCTGTCGAGGAAAGGCTGCCGGGAAACCTCAACCTCTCCTTCGCCGGCGTCGAAGGGGAAGCGCTGCTGATGGGAATCCGCGACGTGGCCGTCTCGTCGGGGTCCGCCTGCACGTCCGCATCCCTTCGCCCGTCGCACGTGTTGAAGGCCCTCGGTGTCTCCGACGACCTGGCCCACGCCTCGATCCGCTTCGGCCTCGGTCGCGGCAACACGGAAGAGGAAGTGGACTTCACCATCGAAGCCGTCGAAAAGACCGTCAAGCGCCTCCGCGCCATGGCCCCGATGAAGATGTCGTCTTGAGAAGGGATCACGCGGCAGCTCCCAGAGGATCCTTCGGTCGCTTCGCTTTCCTCGGAATGACAGGGGGTGGGACCGGCCTAAGAAGAGAATCCTCCTCCCTCGTCATCCTGAGCGAAGCGAAGGATCTTGCCCGGGGTAGGTTCCTCGTTGCTGCGCTCCTCGGAATGACAAGGGGGAGGCTGTTCCCTTTTGGGAGGACTCCATCCCTCGTCATCCTGAGCGAAGCGAATGGATCTCGGTCGATTCGACGCTTGAACGGTGTTCCGCCGATTCGTCGGCAGGGTTTTCGCACTCTCTAGAATCGGGTCTGTCTCATGGGTCTTCTCACGGATCTGGCTCGGGAGATTCCCGGTTACGCGGAGTTGCTCCGGCGCCTCCGCGAGGGAGGAGTCCGCCCGGTCGTCTCGGGAGGGGTCGGCGCGCTGCCGGGTCTCCTGCTCGCGGCACTGTCCGAGGACCTCGGAAGGCCCCTGGCGATCGTCGTCCCGGACGAGAAGGAAGCGGAGCTCGCGCTCTGCGACCTCGACGCGGCCGGGCTGCAGCGGATCTTCCACGCGCCGGCGCCGACGCTGACCCCCTACCAGAGGATCCCTGCCTCGCTCAAAGCGCGGCGCGACGAGTTCGCGCTGCTCTCGGCGCTCTCGGGAGGCGGCGGGATCGACGCGGTCGTCCTCCCCGCGCGCTCCCTCTTCACGCGGCTTCCGGCGCGCGAGGACTTCGCCACGCTCTCGGCGGTCCTGGCCGAAGGCGACGACGTCTCGCTGACGGGCCTCGTCGCGCGGCTCACGCGTGTGGGTTATCGCCGCGCGGACCTGGTCGTCGAGACCGGCGACCTCGCGGTGCGGGGAGGCCTCTTCGACGTCTTTCCTCCGGACCGCGAGCTGCCGGTGCGGGTGGAGCTCGACGGCGATCGCGTCGCCTCGATTCGCGTCTTCGACCCGGACACCCAGCGGTCCAAGGAGAGGCTCGGAACGGTCCTCGTCCCGCCCTTCGCGACCGCCGAGGAATCCGAAGAGTCGCGCGACCGCCTTGCCGACCGGATCGGCAGGCCACCCTCCGAGGTTGAGCGGTTCGTTTTCGCTCCGGCCGTCACGCCGATGCCGGCGGGGTGGCTCGATTACGCCGGCGCGAGCGGAATGCTCGTCGCGGCGGTGGAGCCGGCGGCCATCCGGGAAGAGGTCGAGGAGTTCGCCGAACGGCTGGAGACCGACCGGGATCCGGACCGCGACGTCTTCCTTCCCGAGGAGCTGACGCATTCCGTGGAGCGGATCCTCGAGGCCGCCGGCGGGGCGGCGCTGGATCTCGACCGCCTCGGGCTGACGGCGGAGGGGCGGGATCTCGTGCGGCTGCCCGCGGAAGCCATCGCCGGGCACGGAGGGCGGACCGCCCAGGCCGCCGCCGACCTCTCCCGAGCGCTGTCGCAGGGCGAGGAGGTCTTCGTCGCTGTCCGGCCCACGGGCGGCGCGGAGAAACTGAAGCGCTTCGCCCTGGAGTACTCGCTCCACGTCTCCTCCGAGAGGCGGCCCGACGCGCTCGTCGGCGTGCCCGCGGACATCTCCGCCGGATTCCGCCTGCGCGAGCCGCGGCTGGCGCTCTACTCCGAGAGCGACATCTTCGGAGAGGAGAAGCCCGCCTCGGTCTCGCGCCGGCGGCCGACCGAGGCGTTCCTCTCGGACCTCCGCGACCTGAAGCTCGGCGACGCCGTCGTCCACACCGACTACGGGATCGGCCTCTTCAAGGGCTTGAAGCGCGTCCCCGTCGAGGGCGAGGAGCGCGAGTTCATGGAGATCTCCTATGCCGAGGAGAAGACCCTTCTCCTACCCGTCGAGCGCTTCGACCTCGTCCAGAAGTACTCGGGGGTGGAAGGGATCGCGCCCGTCCTCGACAAGCTCGGCGGCGCGGGCTGGGCGCGCCGCAAGGCGTCGGTCAAGAAGGCGATGCGGGACATGACCGACGAGCTCCTGAAGCTCTACGCGCGCCGGAGCCTCGCCCATGGCTTCGCCTTCTCCAAGGACTCCCCGTGGCAAAAGGAGTTCGAGGACGCCTTCGAGTACGACGAGACGCCCGACCAGAACCAGGCCATCTCGGACGTCAAGAAGGACATGCAGTCGGAGAAGCCCATGGACCGGCTGTTGTGCGGCGACGTCGGCTATGGCAAGACCGAGGTCGCGATGCGCGCGGCGTTCAAGGCGGTCCTCGACGGCAAGCAGGTCGCGGTGCTCGCGCCGACGACGATTCTCGCCGACCAGCACTTCCGGACCTTCACGCGGCGATTCGCCGCCTTTCCCGTGACGATCGAGCTCCTCTCGCGGCTGCGCCCGAGGGCGGAGCAGAAGGAGGTCGTGCGCAAGGTCGCCGAGGGGTCCGTGGACATCCTGATCGCCACGCACCGGCTCCTGGGCAAGGACATCGCGTTCCGCGACCTCGGGCTCCTGATCGTGGACGAGGAGCAGCGCTTCGGCGTCGCCCAGAAGGAGAAGTTGAAGGACTGGAAGGCGTCCATCGACGTCCTGGCGATGTCGGCGACGCCGATCCCGCGGTCGCTCCACCTGTCCCTGTCGGGCCTGCGCGACCTCTCGATCATCGAGACACCGCCTCGCGACCGACTCGCGATCGAGACGCAGGTCGTGCCCCGCAAGCCCGAGGTCGTCCGCGAGTCCATCGAGGCCGAGCTGGCGCGGGGCGGGCAGGTCTTCTTCGTGCACAACCGCGTCGAGTCCATCGGCGGCGTGAAAAAAGAGCTGGAAGACCTGATCCCCTCGCTGCGCGTCACCGTGGCCCACGGAGCGATGAAGGAAGGGGAGCTCGAGAAGGCGATGATGCGTTTTCTCTCCAGGCAGGCGGACGTGCTCCTGGCGACGACGATCATCGAGAACGGCCTCGACATCCCCACGGCGAACACGATCCTGATCGACCGGGCCGAGAACTACGGGCTCGCCCAGCTCTACCAGCTCCGCGGCCGCGTCGGAAGAAGCGACAAGCCCGCCCAGGCGTACCTCCTCGTCCACGAGACCGCGGCGCTCTCCGACGTCGCGCGGCGGCGCCTCGCTTCGATCCAGGAGTTCTGCGACCTCGGGGCGGGGTTCCGAATCGCGGCCAAGGACCTCGAGATCCGCGGGTCGGGCAACATCCTCGGCGGCGAGCAGTCGGGCCACATCGCGTCGGTCGGGTTCGAGACGTACCTGTCGTTGCTGGAGGAGGCGGTGCGCGAGATGCGCGGCGAGGAGGCTCGCCCGGAGCGCGCGGTCACGCTGTCGCTCGGACTGGACCTGACGATCCCGCCGGCGTACGTCGCCGACGAGAACTGGCGGATGATGATCTACAAGAAGATCGCTCGCGCCGGCGACGACGCCACGCTCGAGGAGACCGCCCGGGAGATCGCCGACCGATTCGGCGAGCCGCCTCCTCCCGTCAAGCGCCTCGTAGCGTACTCGCGCCTGCGCGCGCGCGCCGAGCGCCTGAGGGTCACCTCCATCACGAGGCAGGCCGGCCTCGTTCACCTGCGCTTCGCCGAGGATGCGCCGGTGGACCCGCAGCGGCTTCTCGATTTCATCGCGCGCACGCGAGGAGCGAAGCTCTCGCCCGGCCGGGTCCTCTCGCTGCCGTCCCCCGCGGGGGACGCGGTCCTCCCGGACCTGCTGGCCTGGTTGGAGGAGTTCGAGCGCGAAAGAGCAGCGTGATGCGCCGGTAAGCGGCGGAGCCGTAGGTGAGGGGCTTGCCCTTCCCGCCGGTCGTGCCCTGGAATTCAGGTACAGTCCTCCTGTTATGGATCGAACCATGAGGAAAGCCTGGGCATTGGTCTTGACGGGGCTGCTCTTCGGCGCGGCCGTGCCCGCCGCGGAGCTGGTCGAGCGGGTGATCGCCCGGGTCAACGACCGCCTGATCACGAACTCCGAGTTCGAGCGGCGCATCGTGGCCGCGTCCCACGCGCCGGGCGCGCCGACGGATGTCAACCAGATCAAGAAGGACGTGCTGGGCGACCTGATCAAGGAGAAGCTGCTGGAGGAGCGCGCCAGGGAGCTGTCCGCGGGCGCCTCCGACGAGGAGGTCGAGTCCGCTGTCGAGCGGGTCAAGCGCCAGTACAACCTCGCGACCGACGCGGAGTTCGACTCCGCCCTGGCGACTTCCAACATGACGCGCGAGGACCTTCGCAAGCAGATCCGCCAGACGATCATCATCCAGAAGGTCATCGGGCGCGACGTCACCTCGAAGCTCGACATCTCCGAGGACATGCTGCGCCTGGAGTACGAGCGCCAGAAGGAGAAGCTCTACAAGGTGCCGGAGTCGGCGCACGTCTACGAGATCGTCATCAAGTTCGCGCCCAACGACCCCTCGGCGCGCGAGAAGGCGGTCGGGCGGATCGAGGAAGCCCGGGCGAAGGTCGCCAACGGGACGCCGTTCGCCGACCTGGCCAAGGAGTACTCGCAGGGCAACGCGAAGGACCGCGGCGGCGACCTCGGCATGGTGTCGAAGGGAGAACTGCTGCCCGCTCTCGACGCGGCCGTCTTCTCGGATCCGCCGCAGGAATACCCGGCGGCGGCCCTGATGCCATCCTCCGTCCATCTCTTCCGCGTCACCGAGAGGAAACCGGGCGGGTACAAGCCCTTCGCCGACGTCTCCGACGACCTGAAGAAGCGGATCGGCGAGAACCTCTACGACAAGCGCTTCAACGAGTACGTCGAGAAGCTCCGCCGCGAGGCGTACATCAAGATCTACGACCCGGAGCTCGAGAAGCTCGAAGGCGAGAAGAAGAGCTGACGCGAGCTCGGATTCCCCTTCCTCCCGATTCTTCTTTCGACGGGGTCGTCCGCTCGCACGGCTGGTACGACCTGCCGCCGTTCGCCTACGACCGCGAGGCGGGCATCCTCCAGGCGTTCGTGGACGCCGGCGGGCAAGCCGCGAAGGTCTCCTTCCGAGTCCGCGGCTCCGAGCTCGTCGCCGACTCCGACCGCCTCGACGCGAGGAAGCTGAAACAGATCGCGCGGCGCGTTTTCTCGCTCGATGTCGAGCTCGATCGCTTCGCCAGGGAAGTCGCGGGAGAGCCGGAGCTCGCGCGCGGGCTGGCGCAGGGGCGCGGCCGCATGCTTCGCGCGCCCACTCTTTTCGAAGACGCGGTCAAGATGCTGCTGACGACGAATTGCTCGTGGGCGGCGACGAGGGGAATGGTCGTCCGCTCCATCGCCGAGCTCGGCGCGGAAGGCCGAGCGTTCCCGACCGCTCTGTCGATCGCCGCGATGTCGCCTTCGCGGTTGAAGGCGAAGATCCGGTGCGGCTACCGAGCCGTGTCGCTCGTGAAGTTCGCGCGGCGAGTCGCGCGCGGCTCCCTCGACCTATCCGCCTGGGAGCGGCGCGAGACGCCGGCGGAGGAGATTCGCGGAGCGATCACCGCCGAGCACGGCTTCGGCCCCTACGCCGCCGAAGGATTGCTCCGGATCCTGGGGCGCCACGACTTCCTGGCGATCGATTCCTGGGTCCGCCAGGAGTACCGGCGGCGCTACCGGGGACCCGCCCGCACTACAGATCGGGCCATCGCCCGGCGGTATGCGCGATATGGAGCGCACCGGGGGCTCGCGCTCTGGCTGGACATGACCAGTCACTGGCATGAGACGCCCTCCAGGGAGGCCGAAACCTGGTCTCCTCAGGTTGCGCCTTCCTTACGCTCCTAATTTTTTTAGGCAAACTCTTTTTCTTGACTAACAAAGCTCGGCACTCCTAACATCCGCGCCAGTGGCCTAATCTGGAAAAAAGTGGATGGAAGTGGTCTCGAACTGTCGACGGGACCCTGAGAAGGAAGGATGGATCGCTTTCGCGGCAGTGCGCCGGCGCGCCTGGATGAGAAGGGGCGGCTGAAAGTGCCGAGCCTCTTTCGCCAGCAGATCGAAGAGGCATTCGGCGCCGAGATGTTCGTCACGTCCCTGCACGGGCGTGAAGTTCTTCTCTACCCGCTGACGGTGTGGCGCGGGCTGGAAGAAAAGCTCGCGACCCTTCCCGCGATTCACCGCGCCAAGGCGAAGTTCCTCGAGCGCGTCAACTACTACGGGCAGAACGCTTCGCTGGACTCGCAGGGCCGCGTGCTGATCCCGCAGATCCTGCGCGACGCGGCGAAGCTCCCGCCCGACGTGGTCGTGACCGGCAACATCGATCACCTCGTCGTCTCCGATCGCAGCGCTCTGGCGAGCAAGCTCGCCGGCGAGGACTTCACGGCCGAGGACTACGACGAAATGTCGAAGCTGCTGTCGTGAGGAGGCGTGACGTACGGAAGACGATGAGCAGCCTGGCCACACGCCGGTCCTTCTCGCGGAGGTCGTCGAGATCCTCGCGCCCGAGCGCGGAGGCTTTTTCGTGGACGCGACGGCGGGAGCGGGCGGCCACTCCGTGGCGCTCCTGGAGCGCGGGCCAGGGATCCGCCTTCTCGCCCTCGACCGCGATCCCGACGCGCTCGCGCTGGCGGCGGAGCGGCTGCGTCCCTTTGGCAACCGGGTCGAGCTCCTCTGCGAGAACTTCGCGGACCTCGACCGGGTGCTTTCCGGACGGCCGGCGCCGGACGGGATCCTCGCGGACCTGGGAGTCTCCTCGATGCAGCTCGAAGAGGGCGGCCGCGGCTTTTCGTTTCGCCGCGACGGGCCCCTGGACATGCGGATGGGAAAGAGCGGGCGGACGGCGGCGGACGTCGTCGCGGATTCAGACGTTTCGGAGCTGACACGCATCCTGCGTGAATACGGGGAGGAACGGATGGCGGCAAAGATCGCTCGCGGAATCGTTCAGGAACGCTCGCAGAGGGGGCCGATCACCTCGACCCGGCAGCTCGCGCGCATCGTGGCGCGAGCCAAGGGGACGCGCGAGAAGATCGACCCGGCCACTCGCGTCTTCCAGGCGCTCCGCATCGAGGTCAACCAGGAGCTCGTCGCGCTGTCGAGCTTCCTGGCCGCGGCCAGCGCCCGGTTGAACGCGCGCGGGCGCCTCGCGGTCATTGCCTACCACTCGCTGGAGGACCGCATCGTGAAAGAGGCGTTCCGGCGCGAGTCCGGCGCGTGCCTCTGTCCGCCGAAGCTTCCCGCGTGCATCTGCGGCGCGCGCCGAGTGCTGAAGATCCTGACGCGCCGCCCCCTCGTGCCCTCGGAATCCGAGGTCCGTCTCAACCCCCGTTCTCGCAGCGCCCGGATGCGGGCCGCGGAGAGGCTC
>DATFQY010000042.1:0-9109 GCA_035263845.1 Thermoanaerobaculia bacterium
GGTCGAGTTGGGCCCGAAGGGGCCTCCGCACTTGGTCGTCTGCGCGAACTGGTCCGCCTGCCCGAAGTCCTTCAGGTTGTCCGGGAAATCCACTCCGTAGTGGTACCCGCTCGTCCCCAGTGTGTACCACGGGTAGATGCAGAACGGCCCGTACTTCACCTCGAAGGAGCCCTCGGCGTAGCGGGGCTTGTGCGCGATGCACCCCGAGCCGTCAGCGCGCGGAGGCCGCCGTCAGCGCGAGAGCCGAGAACGCGAAAAAGACAGCGAGCGAGAGTGACTTTCGAAAGCTCATGGACCCTCCTTCTCAAGGCTAACGAAGGAGCGGTCCCCCGGATTACTTCCTGGGCTTCTCGAAAAGGGCCTTGTACTGGCCGTAGCCCTCGGCCTCGAGCTTGTCCACCGGGATGAAGCGCATCGCGGCCGAGTTCATGCAGTAGCGCTGGCCCGTCGGTGGTGGCCCGTCGTTGAAGACGTGGCCCAGGTGCGAGTTGGCGTGGGCCGAGCGGACTTCCGTCCGCGGATAGCCGATCAGGAAGTCCGTCGAGGTCTTGACGTTGGCCTTCTCGAGCGGCTTCGTGAAACTCGGCCAGCCCGTTCCTGACTCGAACTTGTCGAGCGAGGAGAAGAGCGGCTCGCCCGAGACCACGTCCACGTAGATCCCCGCCTCGTGGTTGTTCCAGTACTCGTTCTGGAACGGCCGCTCGGTTCCGGCGTGCTGAGTGACGTCGTACTGGGTAGGCGAGAGCTTCTTCTTCAGCTCCGCGTCCGACGGTTTCTGGAAGTTCCCGTTCCAACCCTTCATCTTCGGCTCCTCGCCGCCCGCGGCCAGCGCGAGCGCCAGCACCGTCAGCGCGGCCATGATCGTCGTTTTCACTTGTGCCCTCCCGCGGCGTCGCCCCAGATCGCTTTCAACCGGGCGTCCCGCCCGCATCCGGCCCGGTAGGAGTAGTACCTCGCCGGGCTCTTCTTCCAGAAGTCCTGGTGATACTCCTCGGCGGGATAGAACGCCGAGGCGGCCGTGATCTCCGTCACGATCTTCCCCTTGAACTTCGGGTCCTGCTCGAGCTTCGCCTTCGACGCCTCGGCCGCCTTCTTCTGCGCCTCGTCCTTGTAGAAGATCGCCGAGCGGTACTGGTGGCCGTGGTCGCAGAACTGCCCCTCTCTCTGGAACGGATCCACGTTGTGCCAGTAGATCTCCAGCAGCTTCTCGTAGCTCGTCACCTTCGGGTCGTACGTCACCTCGACGGACTCCGCGTGGCCCGTCGTCCCGGAGGAGACCTGCTCGTAGGTGGGATTCTTGACGGTGCCCCCGGTGTATCCGGAGATGACCGACAGGACGCCCGGCTGCCCCTCGTACGCGGTCTCCTCGCACCAGAAACAGCCGCCGGCGAAGATCGCGGTCGCCTTCTCCCCGGGAGCCGCGGAGAGTCCCGAAGCGGCCGCCGCGAGGAGGAGTGCAAGGACACCCGTTCTCGCAAGCCCCTGAATCTTCAAGAAGAACCTCCTTTTAGCCCGCCCGAAACAACGCGGACAACGAAACTTAGATTCCAGACGACTTACGGTGGTTACAGACCATTGGATGCAGATGGACAGCCGTTCAGAGTCCGAGTCCAAAGTCCAAGGTCCAAAGTCGGTCCAAAGTGCAAAGTCTCAAGGGACCTTAGACCCCAGGACCTTCGACCTTGGACCTTCGACAGACATGGGACCTTGGACCTTGGAAAACTCACGGTTTGGGCGACGGTTCGTCGCTCTGCCAATCGGAAACGACGAAGTCACCTCCCGTCGGAATCTCCACGACGTGAATCTCATCGAACCCCTCCGACAACGCCGGCGGCTCCAGGCGCTTGTAGGTCCCTCCGACTCCCGCCGCCGGCACCACGCGCTCGGCCGGCCGGGATTTGTTTCGCCGGATAGCGTCTCGGAGCGTCGTGCGGAAGTAATACCCGATGACCTTGAACCCCGCGGCCTTCGCGGCCGGGATCACCTCGGCCCGCCGCGCCCGCGTCGCGTTGGTGTCGTCCAAGACGAACCGCGCGCCGGCCGCCAGGCACGCGGAAAGAAGGACGTTCTGGCGCTGCCGAGTTCCGAGCATGTCGCGGCTGACCCGGACGTGCGTCTCGAAAAACCGTTCCTTGTAGAAGGTCGTCTTGCCGGAGCCCTGGATCCCGACGAACAGCACCGCCTCCATGCCCTCCATTATTCCGTCGGGACGACACACCGAGCGAGCCCGGAATGATTCGTCTGGATCACGGAGAAAACCGGGAGCTTGCCTAGGCTCTCCTCGGAGGTGCCACCTTGCGCGTCGCCGACTGGATGACCCCGAAGCCCTTCACCCTGAAACCCGCCGAGTCGGTTTCCCGAGCGATCCATCTGATGAAAGAGAAGAGAATCCGCCGCATCCCGATCGTCTCGGAGGCCGGCAAGCTCGTCGGCATCGTCTCGGACCGCGATTTGAAGGACGTATCCCCCTCCCGCGCCACGACGCTCGACATCTGGGAGCTCCACTATGTCCTGGACCAGCTGACGCTGAAGGACGTGATGACGAAAAACCCCGTGACGGTCGCGCCGGAGATGCCGATCGAGAGGGCGGCCGCCCTGATGCTGGAGAAGAAGGTCGAGGGCCTTCCGGTCGTGGACTCGAAGGGCGCCCTCGTCGGCATCCTGACGGAAGGCGACATCTTCAAGGCGCTGGTGGATCTGACGAGAGTCTCGAAGAAGAGCGCCCGGGCCGGCCTCTAGGCCGCCCAGACCCTCCATCGGATCGGAGTCTGCGGCCCCGGACGAGCCGCGGAGGCGCCCCTGCGACCCTCCTCGAATGATTCAAATGAATCATGGGTCGCAAACGACGCTCGCGAAAGATAGGCCGCAGTCGGAAACAAGAAACAACAAACCAGGAGGTCCTCCATGACGACACGGAAACTTTTCGCACTCCTCGCGCTGGCGGCGGCGATCGGCCTTTTCGTCCCGGCCCTCCCGGCGCCGGCCGAGGCCAAGGCCTTCACGGTGGGCATCCCCCTGCCGCTCACCGGCGCCGAAGCCAAGTTCGGCGAGATGGAGAAGCAGGCTTACGAGATGGCGGTGGACGAGATCAACGCCAAGGGCGGAGTCAACGGCGTCAAGCTCGCCCTCGACATCCAGGACTCCGGAGGCAAGCCGGAGACCGCCACCGCGATCGTCGAGAAATTCATCACGATCAACAAGTACCCGATCGTGGTCGGCGAGTACACCAGCCAGTGCAGCTATGCGGTCGCCGGCGTGTGCGAGAAGTACAACGTCCCGTACCTCGTCGTCACCGGTGCCGCCGACAAGATCACGCAGCAGGGTTGGAAGAACGTCTTCCGTCTGAATCCGCCCGCGAGCCTTTACAACCTCGGCGTCTTCTCCTTCTTCGAGCAGGTCGCCAGGCCCAAGACGATCGCCATCCTCTACGAGAACACCGACTTCGGGAACTCGACCTCCAAGGCGATGAAGGATTACTGCGACTCCCACGGCGTCTACGTGGTCCTCTCCGAGGGCTACCAGGCCGGCGCGGTGGACTTCAAGCCGATTCTCCAGAAGGTCAAGTCGCTGCGGCCGGACATCGTCTACATGGTCTCGTACCTGATGGACGCCTCGCTCCTGATGAGGCAGTCCAAGGAACTCGACATCAACCCGCAGGCCTTTATCGGCGGCGGCGCCGGGCACACTCTGCCCGAGTTCCTTCAGAACGCCGCAGAGGCTTCCGAGTACTGCATGTCGGCCACCCTCTGGACTCCCCAGGTCAAGTACCCGGGAGCCAAGGAGTTCTTCGACAATTTCAAGAAGAAGTTCAATAAGGAAGCCGACTACCACGGCGCAGAGGCCTACGCCGCCGCTTACGTCCTGGCCGATACCCTGAAGCGCTCCAAGGCGGCCACTTCGGACGATCTGCGCGCGTCGCTCGCCGGAACGGACATGATGACCGCCTTCGGACCCGTCAAATTCGTTTCCTGGGGGCAGTTCACCAACCAGAACAAGATGGACACGCTCGTCCTCCAGGTCGTGGGCAAGAAATACGAGACCGTGTGGCCGTCCACCGCGGCCTCCGCGAAGTTCGTCTACCCCGTCCCGCGCTGGCGCGAGCGCAAGTAGTTCACCCGAGCCGGTAAGCCGAGAGAGCGCATGTCTCCCCAGCTCGCCGGCCAGATCGAGCTCCTCGGGCAGGTCCTGATCTCCGGGATCCTGCTCGGGGGGCTCTACGCATTAATCGGCCTCGGCATGTCGCTGATCATGGGCGTCATGAAGATCATCAACCTCGCCCACGGCGAGCTGATGATGGTCGCCATGTACATGACGTACTGGGCATTCACGCTCTGGCACGTGGACCCGTACGTCTCGCTCCTGATCGTCTGCCCGCTGATGTTCCTGCTCGGCGTGGCGATCCAGAAGTTCCTCATCACCCCGGTCATGGAAGCCGAGTCCATCCTTCCGCAGAACCAGGTTCTCCTGACCGTCGGCATCGGCCTCGTCCTCGCCAACCTCGCGCTCCTTCTCTTCACGGCGAACTATCGCTCGGTCCCCGTCTCTTACGCGTCCAAGACGATCTACTGGGACCTCAAGCTGGGCGGCCAGACGATCTCGCTCTCGATCTCCTACCCGTTCCTGACCGCCTTCGGGATAGCGGTGCTTCTGGGCGCGGCGCTCTTCCTCTTCCTCGGAATGACCGACCTGGGACGGATGATCCGCGCGACCGCGCAGGACAAGCGGGCCGCCGCGCTGATGGGGATCAACACCCGAAAGATCACCTACATCACCTTCGGGATCGGCGCGGCCCTGGTCGGGGCAGCCGGCGCCCTGCTTGACCCCGTCTACTACCTCTACCCGCAGATCGGCGGCCCGTTCACCAACAAGGCCTTCGTCATCACGATCCTCGGAGGACTGGGCAACATTCCCGGAGCGGTGCTGGGCGGCCTGGTCCTCGGCCTGGCCGAGTCGTTGGGCTCCGTCTACGTCAGCCTCGGCTACAAGGATGCCTTCGGCTTCATCATCTTCGTTCTCGTCCTGATCTTCCTGCCGAGGGGGCTGCTCGGGAAAGGACGAGCGCAGTGAACCGCAAGGCGATCTTCGCCGCCGCCGGCCTCGCCCTCCTCGCGGTTTTCCCGCTGGCGGTGCAGAACCCCTACGTCCTGCACCTGCTCATCATGACGTTGCTCTGGGTCCTGCTCGGGCAGGCATGGAACCTCCTGGGCGGGTTCACGGGACAGATCTCGTACGGCCACGCGGCGTTCTTCGGCGTCGGCGCCTACACGACGGGGATCCTGGTCAAGTCGGGACTGTCGCCCGCGGCGGCCTGGTCCGGTCTCCTCCTCGGCGGCTTGATGGCCGCTCTCATCGCCTCGGTCATCGGCTGGATCTGCTTCCGGCTGCGCGGGCCGTACTTCTCGCTCTCCGTGCTCGCGCTCGCCGAGGTGCTGCGATTGGTCGCCGTCAACTGGAAGCAGCTGACCAACGGCGCGGAGGGGATCCTCTACATTCCGGCTTTCCGTTCGAAGGCCCACTACTACTGGATCATCCTCGCGATCGCCGCGCTCGCGTTCGTGGTCATCCGCGCGGTCATGCGGTCGAAGCTCGGCTTCTACTTCCTCTCGATCCGCGAGGACCAGGACGCCGCCGAGTCGCTCGGCATCGACGCCACGAAGTACAAGCTGTACTCGCTGCTGATCTCGGCCTTCTTCACGGGCGCGGCCGGGAGCTTCTACATGAACTACCTGGGCTTCATCGATCCGGGCATCGTCTTCTCGATCGCCGACATTTCGATCATGATGATCCTCGTCACGATTCTCGGCGGCGCGGCAACGCTGGCCGGCCCGATCGTCGGCGCCGTGATCTACATCCTGGTCTCGGAGTTCTTCCGCGTGTGGTTCAAGTCCGGACACCTGATCTTCTTCGGGATCCTGATCATCGTCATCATCATCTTCTTCCCGTCCGGGATCGTCGGCACGATCAAGGAGCGGCGCGCCGGCCGCAAGCTCCGCCGAGCCGGGGCGGCCCGGGAATCGGCGGCGGCATGAGCCTGCTCGAGTTGAACGACGTCTCCAAGCGCTTCGGCGGGCTGATGGCCGTCGGCAGGATGACCTTCCGGCTGGAGAAGGGTGAGATCCTCGGCCTCATCGGCCCCAACGGCGCCGGCAAGACCACGATCTTCAACCTCATCAACGGCTACTACGCGCCGACGGAGGGGACGATCACGTTCCGGGGGGAGAGAATCGACGGATTGAAGCCCCACGTCGTCTGCATCAAGGGGCTCGCGCGCACCTTTCAGGTTGTCAAGCCGCTCGCGCGGCTGACCGTCCTCGAGAACGTCATGGCGTCGGCGTTCTGCCGGACCGACCATCGCGAGGAGGCCCGCCGGATCGCCCTGGAGGCCACCGCGTTCACCGAGATGGAGCAGTGGCGCGACCGGCTGGCCGGAGGGCTGCCGCTGGGGATGCGCAAGAGGTTGGAGATGGCGCGGGCCCTGGCGACCAGGCCGGAGCTGCTGCTGCTCGACGAGAACTTCGCGGGGCTGAACCCGGCGGAGGTCGAGAAGACGATCGAGATCGTCAAGAAGATCCACGGCAGCGGCGTAACGATCCTCATCATCGAGCACAACATGCGGGTGATCATGTCGATCTCGCACCGCCTCGTCTGCATCAGCTACGGCGAGAAGATCGCCGAGGGGACGCCGCGCGAGGTGGCGGACAACCAGCAGGTCATCGACGCTTACTTAGGTGTCGCTCGTGCCTGAGGAGGCCCCGATCCTCGAGGTCCGGAACGTGGACGTCTTCTACGGGGACGTCCAGGTCCTCTGGGACGTCTCGTTCGAAGTGAAGAAGGGGGAGATCGTGGCCCTGATCGGGGCCAACGGCTCCGGCAAGACGACTTCGCTCGCGACGGTCTCCTCGCTGCTGAGGCCCCGCCGGGGCTCGGTGGCGTACGAGGGCCGGCCGATCCACACGCGGGCAGCGTACGACTTGGTCGGCCTCGGCATCGCCCACGTTCCCGAGGCGCGCCGCCTCTTCCCCGACATGACGGTGAAGGAGAACCTGCTGCTTGGCGCGCTGACTCCGGAGGCGAAGAAGTCCCGGCCGGAGATGCTCGAGAAGGTCTTTACGATCTTCCCGAGGCTGAAGGAGCGCCAGAAACAGCAGGCCGGGACGATGTCCGGCGGCGAGCAGCAGATGGCGGCGATCGGCCGCGGCCTGATGTCCAAGCCGCGCCTGCTGATGCTGGATGAACCCTCGCTCGGCCTCTCGCCGATCCTCGTGGCCGACATCTTCCGGGTCATCAAGGAAGTCCACACCGCGGGAGTGACCGTGCTGCTTGTCGAGCAGAACGTCTTCCGCACGCTCGAGGTCGCCGACCGCGCCTACGTTCTCGGCAACGGCCGCATCGTCCTCCAGGGCTCCGGCGCCGAGCTCCTCGCCAACGACCACGTCCGCAAGGCCTACCTCGGCCTCTAGCGGGGTGCTTTCCCGAGCCAGCGCCAGGCGGATTCGAGGATCGCTCGCAGGTCCTGGAGCTCCGGCTTCCAGTCGAGCTCGCGCCGGATCCGACCGGACGTGGCGATGAGCATCGGCGGATCTCCGGGACGGCGCGGGCCGATCTTCACGCGGATCCCGCGGCCGGTCACCTCGCGGGCGGCGTCGATGACTTCCTTCACGCTGTAGCCGTTTCCGCCGCACCCCAGGTTGTAGGTCCCGCTCGCGATCTTCCCGCCGGAGAGCGCGTCGAGCGCCGCGACGTGCGCCCGCGCCAGGTCGAGCACGTGGATGTAGTCGCGGATGCACGTTCCGTCCGGAGTCGGATAGTCGTCGCCGTAAACGGTCAGCTCTCCGCCGGAGCGGGCGGCGTCGAGCAGGAGCGGGATCAGGTGCGTCTCGGGGTCGTGCCGCTCGCCGCACTGCTCCGTCGCGCCCGCCGCGTTGAAGTAACGGAGACTGACGTGCCGAAGGCCGTACGCGCGCGCGTACCAGGGGAAGGCCCGCTCCAGCGCAAGCTTGGTCTCTCCATACGGGTTGGTCGGGATCGTCGGGTCGGACTCCTCGATCGGCTGCTTGGCCGGCTCGCCGTACACCGCCGCCGTGGAGGAAAACACGAGGTCGCGCACCGCGAGGACCCGCATCGCCGCGAGCAGCTGGAGCCCGGCCTCGACGTTGTTCCGGTAGTAGCGCAACGGCTCGGCGACGGACTCCCCCACCAGGGACGAGGCGGCCATGTGCACGACGGCCTCGATGCGGCGGGACGAGAGGGTCCTGCGCAGGGTCTCCCCGTCGAGGAGGTTCGCCGCGACGAGCTCCCCGACGCCGGCGACCGAGTCGGCGTGCCCCTTGGAGAGGTCGTCGTAGACGGTGACCTCGTGGCCGAGGCGCGCCAGCTCCCGCGTGATCACGGCGCCGATGTAGCCGGCGCCGCCCGTGACCATCACCCTCATGCGCCCGGGAAGTTACATCGGAGAGCGAAGCCGCGCCAGATCCCGGATTCCGCGACGGACACCGGCGATGCGGTATCGTTCCGCCAAAGAAGGAGGACGACGATGATTCGAGTCGCCCCGGGCAATATCGAAAACCCCCAGCAGATCACCGCCGTCGTCGCGGGCCCCGACCAGGCCAACCGTCTTTTCGTTCTGGACGGCCAGTTGAACGTCAGCCTCTGGTCGTCGAACCAGGTGCCCGCGAAGGAAACCTTCTCGGTTCTGCTCGGCCCCGTCCTCACGCGCCGGCAGTTCGTGCAGGCGTCCGGATCGGCGGCGATCACCGGTCTGAACACGAGTGGAGGAGGCGGCGCAGGCGGCTGGATTTGGCTCGTCGCCTCCGTGGACGCGGATTGGGACGATGAGTCCGGGCAGGTCGAGCTCCGCGTGGAAGTTTCGCTTACCCCGGGTGCTGGCTCGATCGTACAGCTAAGCAAGCTCGGTTATCACGTCACGATCCTGGCGGAGGTCTGACGCCCTCCCGCGGCCAGGATGATTGCGAGGATCACCGCGGGGCAACGCCCGCGGACGCCGGAGGCCTGGGCAGCTCCGCCGCCAGCGTCTCGAACTCCTTCGCCACGTCGGAGAGCTCGCGCCGGAGAGCCTCGACCCTCGCCACCTGGTAGGACGCCGGCTTCC
>DATFQY010000043.1:0-34152 GCA_035263845.1 Thermoanaerobaculia bacterium
GATTCCGAACTGCTTTGCATACTCGGCGGTCAATCGCTGCCAGCCGCCGACTTTCATGACCGCGGGGCCTGCCATGCGTCCAATCGGCTTGCCCGCGAGGAGACGCTCGAGAACGTCGAAGCAGACGTGCCAGCCCGCGGCGCCCCACGAGATGAAACGGCGATCGATGCTGGTCCAGAACGTCAGGCGCGTGCCGCCACCGGAGGCCTCGAGCTCCCACCGCATGTCGTTGCCGCCCCAGTTGTATTCGAGAAGCCTGGGAGCGTCGGCTCGCATCACGGTCGTCTCGGTCACGTGCGGCGCGGGTGCTCCGACCGTGGTGAGCTTCACCGTGGCCCCGGCCGAACCCAGGTTTCCGTCCGCATCGAAGGGCGCCCACTCGCGCAGGTGTGCCGGGTCGGTCAGCGCCTGCCAGACCTTCTCCGGGGAGTGACGCAGTTCTCTGACGAGGATCAGCGTCCACTTCTCTCCGTCTTTTCGGACTTCTGCCCCGGCGGCCGGACCGGGTTCGTACTGCTCACGATCCGTCATCTTTTTCTCCTTATCTTTCTTTTCGCGGGTTCTGGTGGATCCACTCGGTCGAGGTGGCGTTCGAGAGCGTCGAGGTGGGTAGACCAGAACCGGCGGAACGGAGCCAGCCAGGCCTCGATTTCCTGAAACGGTTCCGGTTTCAGGCGGTAGAGACGGCGCTGCGCGTCCACCCTAGATTCCACGAAGCCCGCCTCCCGCAGCACCCGAAGGTGCTTGGAAACGGTCGGCTGCGGCAGCCGGACCTGGCGCTCGATCTCTCCGACCGACCGTTGCGAGGAGGCCAGGAGGCTCAGGATCGCGCGCCGGTTCGGCTCGGCGAGGATTTCGAAGACCGCTTCCATTGGCATAATATACCCATATGTTCATATACGTGTCAAGGCATATTATCGGCCCGGAAGGTAGACTTTCCCGGGGTTCCCGATGCGACGCCCATCCCCGACGGCCGCGGGCTTCCGAGTCCTCCTGGCGCTGGCCCTCGGCGTCACGAGCCCGTCGCAAGCCCCGGCGCGCCAGCCCGTCACGGAGTTTCCCATTCCGACGGCCGACAGCCTTCCGGCGGGCATCACCGCCGGTCCGGATGGCGCGGTCTGGTTCGCCGAGTTCGCCGGCAACCGCATCGCCCGAATCACTCCGGAGGGCGGGATGACGGAATTCCCGATCCCTACCCCGGACAGCGGGCCGACGCTTCCCGGCCAGGGCCCCGACGGCGCGATCTGGTTCACCGAGTTCAACGCCAACCAGATCGGCCGGATCACGCCGGATGGCCGGATCACGGAATTCTCGATTCCTTCGCCGGACAGCGGACCCTACGCGATCGTGACCGGACGGGACGGGAACCTCTGGTTCACCGAGGCGGAGGGGAACCGGATTGCGCGGATCACGACGGGCGGAGCGGTGACCGAGTTCCCCGTTCCCACGCCGGACAGCGACCCCTATATCCTGGCGGCCGGGCCCGACGGGAACCTCTGGTTCACGGAGGCGGAGGGCAACAAGATCGGCCGCATCACGACGGAAGGGCGCATCAAGGAATTCGCGATCCCCACTCCCGACTCCTTCCCCATCGGCATCGCCGGCGGCGCGGACGGCAACCTGTGGTTCACCGAGTTCGGCGGCGACTCCCCTGGCAATCGCATCGGCCGGATCACGCCGGACGGAACCATCACCGAGTTCCCGATCCCGACGGACTCCAGCCGCCCGCGAGGAATCGCGGCCGGCCCGGACGGAGCGGTGTGGTTCACCGAGCTCGACGGCAACCGGATCGGCCGGATCACGCCAGGCGGCGAGATTCGCGAGATCGAAGTCCCGACGCCGGAGAGCGCGCCTCTCCGGATCACGGCAGGAGCCGACGGCGGCGTCTGGTTCACGGAACTCGCGGGGAACCGCATCGGGAGGATCGAGACTCGGTCCCCCCGCGAGACTCCGTTTCGGCAGGGCCGCAGCTCTCGCCGACGGTCGGAAGAAAACGCGAATAAACTAGCGCCATGGTGTTGTTTACCGCCTAAATATGATCGACCGGGTACTTGCCAAAGTCTTCGGCACCCAGCATGAGCGCGACATCAAGAAGCTCATGCCCCGGGTCCGCCGGATCAACGAGCTGGAGCCTTCCATCAAGGCGCTCTCTGACGAGGCCCTGCGGGGCAAGACGGCGGAGTTCCGGGCCCGGCTGGCCAAGGCCCTGGAGGGCGTCCCCGAGGAAGAGCTAAAGGAAGCCCGGGCGAAGGCCCTGGACGATCTCCTCGAGGAGGCGTTCGCGGTGGTTCGGGAGGCCTCGATCCGGGCGCTCGGGATGCGCCCGTTCGACGTGCAGCTCATCGGCGGCATGGTCCTCCACCAGGGAAAGATCTCCGAGATGAAGACGGGCGAGGGAAAGACGCTCGTCGCGACGATGCCGGTGTACCTGAACGCCCTGCCTGCCCGAGGCGTCCACGTCGTGACCGTCAACGACTACCTCGCCCGCCGCGACGCGGACTGGATGGGCAAGGTCTACCGGTTCCTGGGCCTGACGGTCGGATGCATCCAGAACTCCCTGACCGACGAGGAGCGCCAGAAGGCGTACGGCTCGGACGTCACCTACGGCACCAACAACGAGTTCGGCTTCGACTACCTGCGCGACAACATGAAGTTCGAGCTCGAGTCCATGGTGCAGCGCGGGCACGTCTTCGCGATCGTGGACGAGGTGGACTCGATCCTGATCGACGAGGCCCGGACCCCGCTCATCATCTCGGGCCCTTCGGAAGAGAACACGGACATCTACTACCAGTGCAACCGGGTCATTCCGTATCTGGCGCAGGGGAAGGAAGACAAGGACAAGTACGGGAACAAGACGACGACCGGGGACTACCTGGTGGACGAGAAGTCCCGGACCGCGGTCATGACGGAAGAAGGGGTCGCCCGCGCCGAGAAGCTCCTGAAGGTCGAGAACCTCTACGACCTTTCCAACATCGACCTTCTCCACGGCGTCGAGCAGGCCCTGCGGGCCCACGCTCTCTACAAGAAGGACGTGGACTACATGATCAAGGACGGCCAGGTCCTGATCGTGGACGAGTTCACGGGCCGCGTCCTTCCCGGGCGGCGATGGTCCGACGGGCTCCACCAGGCCGTCGAGGCCAAGGAGAACGTCCGCATCGAGCGGGAGAACCAGACGCTCGCGACCATCACGCTCCAGAACTACTTCCGGATGTACGAGAAGCTGGCGGGCATGACGGGCACGGCGGACACCGAGGCGGCGGAGTTCCACCAGATCTACAAGCTCGATGTCGTCGTCATCCCGACCAACATGCCGATGATCCGGAAGGACCACCAGGACCTCGTCTACGCCTCCGAGCGCGAGAAGTACGAGGCGGTGGCCGAGGAGATCGGCGGCCTCCGCGAGAAGGGGCAGCCGGTCCTCGTCGGGACCGTCTCGATCGAGAAGTCCGAGCACCTCTCCTCGATGCTCAAGGCAAGAAAGATCCCGCACGTCGTCCTGAACGCCAAGTTCCACGAGAAGGAAGCGGAGATCGTCGCGCAGGCGGGCAAGTCGGGATCGGTCACGATCGCGACCAACATGGCCGGCCGCGGAACCGACATCGTCCTGGGAGGTAACCCCGACGCCTTCGCGGAACAACGCCGGAAGGAGACGGAGAGCGAGGCGCAGTTCCAGAAGCTCCACGCGGAGCTGAAGGCGGCTTCCGTCAAGGACCGGGAGACGGTTCTGGCCTCCGGCGGACTGATGATTCTCGGAACGGAGCGCCACGAGTCTCGGCGCGTGGACAACCAGCTCCGTGGCCGAAGCGGCCGGCAGGGCGACCCGGGCGAATCGCGCTTCTACCTGTCGCTCGAGGACGACCTGATGCGGATCTTCGGGTCCGACCGACTGCAGAAGATCATGCGCCGCCTCGGCATGGAGGAAGGCGTCCCGATCGAGCACGGCATGGTCTCCCGCTCGGTCGAGCGCGCCCAGAAGCAGGTCGAGGCCCGCAACTTCGAGACCCGCAAGCACCTGCTCGAATACGACGACGTCATGAACCGGCAGCGCGAGGAGATCTACGGCATGCGCCGGGAGATCCTGAAGGGAACGCTCGCCAAGGAGAAGGTCCTCGAGCTGGCCGACATGATCGTGGATTACCTCCTCGGCCGGCACATGCCCGACGACAAGGACCCCTCCGAGTGGGACATCCCGGCCTTCGAGATGGACCTGAAGGAGTACTACGGGCTCGAAAGCGGCTCGATCGAGATCGGCGGGAAGAGCCGCGAGGAGATCCGCGAGGCGCTCGTGGCCGCGTTGAATCGCAAGTACGAGGAGAAGGAAGCCATCCTCGGCGCCGAGACGATGCGGCTCCACGAGAAGTTCGTGATGCTGCAGGTCGTGGACCAGCAGTGGAAGGACCACCTCCTCGCGATCGACCACTTGAAGGAAGGCATCGGCCTGCGCGGCTACGGACAGCGCGATCCTTTAGTCGAGTACAAGAAGGAGTCCTTCGAGCTCTTCACGCTGATGAAGGAGAGGATCGAGGACCAGTTCGTCCAGTGGCTCTTCCGCCTCCAGCCGGTCGTCCGGGAGGCGGAGGGCGAGCTCGCGGAAGCTCAGCCGCGGCGCGCGCCGGCGGCAATGCCTTCGCGCAAGGCCCGCAACGTGAACTACTCCTACGGCGCGGCCGCGTCCGGCGGCAACGACGCGAAGGTCGAGACGTTCCAGCGCAACCAGCCGAAAGTGGGAAGAAACGATCCCTGCCCGTGCGGCTCGGGGAAGAAATACAAGAAGTGCCACGGCGCCGCGGCCGCGGGTGCATAGGCGCCGTTACGCTCTCCGCGAAAGACTTGCGCCCCAGGCGCGGCAGCGCATAGGTTAGGATCAGGAATGGCAGCGCGAAAAACACAGCCCGAGTTTCCCCTCGCCCTCACCTTCGACGACGTCCTGCTCCTGCCCGCCCGGTCGAAGGTGCATCCCCGCGACGTGGACCTGAAGACCCGCGTCACGGCCGACATCCCGCTGAACATCCCGATCGTCTCGGCCGCGATGGACACGGTGACCGAGTCGCGCCTGGCGATCGCCATGGCGCAGCAGGGCGGGATGGGGGTCATCCACAAGAACCTCCCGATTGCCAGGCAGGCCGAGGAAGTGGACAAGCTCAAGCGCTCCGAGTCCGGGATGATCGTGGACCCGGTGACCTGCCGGCCCGAGCAGACGATCTCCGACGCGCTCGGCGTCATGGCGCGCTACAAGATCTCGGGCGTCCCGGTGGTCAACGAGAAGGGGAAGCTCGTCGGCATCCTGACCAACCGCGACCTGCGCTTCGAGACGCAAACCGACAAGCCCATCTCCTCGAGGATGACGAAGCGGAACCTCATCACGACGCCGGTCGGAACGACGCTCGAGCAGGCCAAGAGCCTCCTCCACGAGCACCGCATCGAGAAGCTTCTCGTCGTGGACCGGGCGGGAAACCTGAAGGGCCTGATCACGGTCAAGGACATCCAGAAGGCGATCAAGTACCCCAACGCGGCCAAGGACCGGCTCGGGCGCCTCCGGGTCGGCGCCGCGATCGGCGTCTCGAAGGACATGCTCGACCGTGCGCGGGAGCTCGTCCGGGCCGGCGTGGACGTCCTGGTCCTCGACTCCTCGCACGGCCACAGCGAGGGCGTCCTCGACGCCCTGAAGCTGGTCAAGAGGAAGCTCTCCTCGACTCCGGTCATCGCGGGCAACGTGGCCACGGAGGAGGGTGCGCGCGATCTCGTCCGCCGGGGAGCGGACGCCGTCAAGGTCGGCATCGGGCCGGGCTCGATCTGCACGACCCGCGTCGTCACGGGCGCCGGCGTCCCGCAGATCCACGCGATCCGCGAGTGCGCCCGGGCCCTGCGCGGCACGAAGGTTCCGCTGATCGCCGACGGCGGCATCAAGTTCTCCGGCGACGTCGTCAAGGCGATCGCCGCGGGGGCGCACCTGGTGATGATCGGGTCGCTGCTGGCGGGAACCGAGGAGTCCCCCGGCGAGACCATCCTGTACCAGGGCCGCACGTTCAAGGCGTATCGCGGAATGGGCTCGCTCGCGGCGATGAAGTCGGGCTCCTCGGACCGCTACTTCCAGGAATCCATGGACGTCGAGGCCTCGACCAACGGCTCGCTCTCCAAGCTCGTGCCGGAGGGGATCGAGGGCATGGTTCCCTACAAGGGGAGCGTCGAGGGCCTCGTCCTCCAGCTGACGGGCGGCGTCCGCAGCGGCATGGGCCTGACCGGCTGCGCCACGATCGAGCAGCTTCGCACCCGTTCGAAGATGATCCGCTCCACCGCCGCGGGCCTGAAGGAATCCCACCCCCACGACGTCATCATCACCAAGGAAGCGCCGAATTACAGGAGAGAGGAAGCCTAGGCCCGGAGCTCTACTTCTTCTCGCGATCGGCCGCCGGCCCGATCACCCGCTCGCGCGCTTTCCTCCTCGCGGTCTTCTCCGCCTCCTCCGTCGCCCACTTTTCCTGGCGAATCTTCAGGATGGCTTCGAGGCGCCGGGAGAGATCGGCTTCCTCCCCGGCCGCTCGCGGGCGGTAATAGCGGCGGCCGCGCAGGGACTCCGGAAGGCACTCGATGCCGCCGACGCCTTCGGGCTCGGCGTGGGCGTAGCGATATCCACGGCCGTAGCCGGCTTCCTTCATGAGGCGCGTCACGGCGTTTCGGATGACCGGGGGCACGGGCTCGGCGGGCTTCTCGGCGACGTCGGTCTTGGCCTCGCTCTCGGCGACGTAGAGCGCGTTGGACTTGGGAGCGAGGGCGCAGTAGACGGCCGCCTCCGCCAGGGCGAGAGATCCTTCCGGCAGGCCGAGCAGCTCGAAGGCTTCTTTCGAGTCGATGGCCACTCGCAGCGCCCGCGGATCGGCCAGGCCGATGTCCTCGGAGGCGAAGCGCACGATCCGGCGGGCCAGATACAGCGGCTCCTCCCCTGCCTCCAGCATCCGGACGAGCCAGTAGATCGTCGCGTCGGGGTCGGACTCCCGCATGGATTTGTGGAGCGCCGAGATCAGGTTGTAGTGCTCCTCCCCCGCCTTGTCGTAGAGGAGGACCTTGCGCTGGAGGAGCTCGCGCAGCCTCGACACTTCGATCCTCTTCGTCTTGCCGGCCTCGGCGTCCGACGCCGCGGACTCGAGCAGGTTCAGGGCCCGCCGCGCGTCGCCGCCGGAGGTCTGCGCGATGAAGGAGAGAGCTTCGTCGTCGAGGCGGAAGTCCCGCGCCCCGAGCCCGCGCGCGATGTCGCGCAGGGCGCGGCGGACGATCCGGGCGATCGCTTCCGGCGGGAGAGGATCGAGGACGACGACCTTGCAGCGGGAGAGGAGCGCGCCGTTCAGCTCGAAGGAGGGGTTCTCCGTGGTCGCGCCGATCAGCACGATCTCTCCGGTTTCCATGAACGGGAGGAAGACGTCCTGCTGCGCGCGGTTGAAACGGTGGATCTCGTCGAGGAAGAGGATCGTCCGCTGCTGGCTGTGGCGCCGCCGCCGGCGAGCCTCCTCCAGGACCTCGCGCATCTCCTTGACCCCGGTCGCGACGGCGGAATAGGAGACGAAGTGCGACGAGGTCTGCGTTGCGATCAGCCGGGCGAGCGTCGTCTTGCCGACCCCGGGCGGGCCCCAGAGGATGAGCGACGGGACGCGGTCCTCGGCGATCGCCCGGCGAAGGAACCCGTTGGCGCCGACGACTTCCTCGGGGCCCTCGACCTCGTCGAGCGACCGCGGGCGCATCCGGTCGGCCAGCGGAGTGTCCGCCGGGATCGCCACCCCGTCGGTCTGCCGGGCGGGAGGGCCGAGCTCGAAGAGGTCGCTCACCTTCAGGTCCCCTGGAGGCGGGCGCGGCACTGCTCCGAGCAGACCGGGACCCACTCGCCCGCCGACCTCGCGGCGAGCGCCAGCCGGCGGTCGATCCAGGTCCCGCAGACCGGGTCCTTCACCATCTCCCCTTCGATCGCCGCCGCCGGAGGCCGCGGGCGGCGGGACGCGAGAAAGTTCTCGGCCAGGACGCGGAGCACCCGCATGGCGAGGAGCAGCGCGAAAACCAGGAACAGAAGAAGGAAGAGCCGCGCCATCAGATTCCGGCCCCCGCGACGATCACGACCGGGCTGGGCCCGGCGATTCGAGGCTCTTGATCTGCCTGTCGATCCGGTCGAGGTTGGGCATGTCCGAGAAGCGGCGCTTCAATTCCCCGAAGTGCCGCCGGGAGGCCTGCGCGTCGCGCATGTCGAAGGCCTCGATCAGGACCAGGTTGAGCAGCGACTGCCAGTGGTCCGGGTCGGCGGCGCGCGCCTTCTCGAAGCAGGCCACCGCTTTCTTGAAGTCTCCGCGGTTGCGGTACGCCGCGCCGAGGTCCGACAGGAGGTTGGGATCGGGGGACGAGGACTTCCGGCGGGCCTTCTCATACGCCTGGACTGCGCCGTCCCAGTCCTCGCGGTCATAGCAGACGTTGCCGAGGGCCGTCAGCAGCTTCGGGTTCTGGGGGTCCTTGTCCACCGCCTTGCGGGCCTGATCCAACCGGTCCCCCTCGGCGACTGGGGACGAGGCCTCGGCCGGCGCCGCCGGACGGCCGCCGCCCCCCGCGAAGTAGCCGCCGATGAACCCGAGGAGCGCGCCGACTAAGAGCGGCATCACCGCCCGGCGGATCCCGGCCGCGCGGCTCACGGGTTGTTCTCCTCCTCTTCGCGGACGGCCCTCCAGATCCCGTTGGTCGTCGCTCCGCCGCCGAAGGTCGTGGTCTCCCACGTCCCCGAGATCGAGCTGTAGTCGCGGGCGACGCGGCCGTAGAAGATGGCCGAGAACCCCTGGGTCGAGTCCACGCGCTCGAGCCTCAGCCGGTCGCTGACGAGCGTCCCCCGCAGGGAGCCGGTATAGCCGCCCTCCAGCGCGTACTCGCCCGAGACGATCGTCCCGTCGAGGGTCATTCGGAAGTAGCCCCTCTGGGAGCCCGGGTCCACCGTGACCGCCCACCGTCCCGTGACGGCGTCGAGCTTCTTCGGGGTCAGCTCCGATTCCAGCGCGGCGATCGAGCGGTGCCGTTCGACGATCCGGTCGGCGACGAGGCGGCGCTTCTCGAGAAGCGATCGAACCTCCTGCTCGCTCTCGGAGACGACGTCCTCCCGGCGGGAGATCTCCTCGGCCGGGGAGTCGCTCTTGGCGGCCGCCTCTGCGACCGCCCGGCTCGCCGCGGCGAGCTGGCTCAGGGCGGTCTCGAGGCGCCGGGAAATGTCAGCCAGCGTTCGCGAGTCGAGAGTCAGACGGCGCCTCTCCCGGGCCAGCTCCGTCTTGACGATGTCGTTGGCGTCTCCGAGCAGGGAGACCCCGCCCAGTGCCGCCATGGCCAGGAGACACGCCAGGATCCGCCGCATCCGGCCCGATTCTACAGCGGCAGGCGGCTTCGTCTCTCGACGGTCCGCGCCGGAGAGGACAAAAAAAGGGAGGCGCGAACGCCTCCCCTTCCGAAACGTTTCGGGAAACTCAGTGCGCGGCGCGCCCCTGGGCGGACTTCAGCAACGCCCGGTCCACCTGGCGCTCCACCTCCGGCTCGTCCAGGCCGTTGATGACCGCGATCTCGGAGACGATCAGGTACTTGGCCCTCTCGTACATCTTCTTCTCGCGGAACGACAGCGTCTTGCGCAGCATGATGTAGTTCAGGCTCTTCAGAACGTCCGCGATGTCGTGCAGCCGGCCGCTCTTCATCTTGTCGAGGTTCTGCTTGTAACGGCCCTTCCAGTCGCCCGAAGCGGAGAAGCGATAGTCCGCCAGGCGCTTCATCAGCCCCGTGATGTCCTTGCGCTGGGTCAGGCGGCGAAGACCGATGAGGTCGGTGTTGCCGATCGGGACCATGACCTTCGAGTTGTTGGACAGCAGTCGGAGGTGATAGAAGCTGCGAGGCTTGGCGGGCTCCGTCGCGAAGCCCTCGCCGATCTTCTCAACCACGGAAACTCCATGGTTGGGATAGACGACTTTTTCCCCCACTCGAAATCCCACCACAGTGCCCTCCTCAAATGTATTGTGTGAAGCCCCCGGTGAGTTGCGGATCCCTGAAGCTTCGGAACCGCAGATTATAAAGAAACGCTCGGAAATACTCAAGCAAAAAGGGTTATGCGCCAACACCATAATGCGTTTTCGTTAGATACACCTGCATAAGTCTTTTCCACCTAACACTTTGTTTCGCGGGAGCGGAGCGAGGATTTCGGATCAGGCGAGCGGTCGAGCCCAGAGGCGAGCCGCTCACCGGTGCGCCGAAGGCGCAGATCCGAAATCTTCGAGTAGCGACGTGCTGGTGCCGGAGGAGGGAGTCGAACCCTCACACCCCGAAGGGCGGGGGATTTTGAGTCCCCTGCGTCTGCCATTCCGCCACTCCGGCAGAGATTACGCGGGGATCTTAACCCAGGCTCTGGCCTTGGACTGTCGACTGTTGACTGTCGACTTTGATCCTTCCCTCGGCCTCGCTCGGGACTCGCTTCGCATTCCTCAGAGCTTGCCCCGAGCGCAGCCGAGGGGATGACAAAGGGGGGCTGACGCTTCCCTTTGTCAGTTTTCCTTCCAGTCCTTGACGTTGGACTTGGTAGGCTCGTTGGTCTTGCTCGGCGTGAAGACGCCGTGGTTGGTCGTGAAGGCGACGTTGCCGGACTGGTCCGCCGCGACGTAGAAGATCGGGTTGGTGGCGAACGAGGCATTGGCGACGGTCGCCGCGCGGTCGGTCGCCGGGGGCAGCGGGTTCCCGTTGGCATAGTACATGGTGTACTGCCGCACGGTGCTGCTCTTGATGTTGCACGCCGACGGGGGCGAGCAGCCGCCGGTCGTGCTCGACGCCGCCGGAACGTCGGTGAAAAAGTAGATGTACTTGTTGATCGCCAGGGAGTCCGTGATCACCCTCTCCCCCAGGGTCGTGGAAGACGTCCCCAGCAGCGCGTACCAGCCCACTGTGGGAACCGTCGTGGTGGTTGCGGCCGACGAGGCGGCGATCTGGAGCATCCCGGACGTGCTCTCCGTCACCGTCTTCGTATTGGCCTGGTCCACGACGAAGTAGAACCTCTGGTTGTAGGAGCTCGACCGCGTCGACGCGTCGCAGATCGCGGTGATGTCGTCCCGGTCTCCGGTTCCGAAGGCCAGCCCCAGCATCGGCTGCCCCGAGGAGGTCACGCCAATGTAGACGACCGTCGGCCGGTAGTAGATCGGGTAGTACTTGAAGGAGGGCGAGACCGGCTGCGGAGCCTGGAAGACGAGCATCGGCGTGAGCGCGCTGCCGTCGTTCTTCTGGAGCTTGGAGGCCCAGCGCGTCGTCGGGGCCGACGGATTGACGCGAATTCCCCGGAGATCCAGCCGCCAGAGCTGCCCGAGCAGGTCGCCGAAGTACACGAAGTCCAGCAGACCGTCGTTGTTGACGTCGATGGCGGAGACCTCCGACGGGACCGACGCGAAGTTGACCGTCACGTTGCCGGATCCGAAGTTCGCCGTTCCGGAGCCGGTCTTGTAGAGGACGAACCCCGTCTCCACGTCCACGATGTAGATCCAGTTGCCCCGCCGGTTCTTGCGCTCGCGGTCGAAGCCGCCGCCGAAGATGGCGACGTAACGCTCGTCGGTGCAATTGCCGGCCTGGTTCGTCGCCAGGCAGATCCGCCCGAGCCCCGGCTTGGACCAGCTCTCACCCATGTCGGGGTAGCCGTTGGCGTCATCGTCGTTCGTGTCCTGGATCTCCCAGAGGACCGAGGGCCAGACCGTCGAGCAGTTAGACCCTCCGTCGAGGCACCCGGGGCTGTTGAAGCCGCCGGTGCCTTCCACGCCGTTGCCGTCGGACTTCTCGGGCTGCGTCACGTCCAGCGCGTAGATCGACGAAGCCGAGCTCTGGAAAGGGCCGGTGACGCCCACGGCCGGGCAGGGAGTCTGCCCCTCGAAGGCCGACCCCTCCCGGGCTCCTCCCACCAGGATCGTCCGCCAGGCGCGGTTGGCGGCGTTCGGAGTTCCGCTATGCTTGACGTCGAGGAACATGTCGGCGCCCGAGGGCGCGCCGTCCACGGTCCACTCGTCCTGCTTGGTCTGCGGTCCGACGGAGTTCTTGAGCCGGCGCAGCGGCTGCATGATCGACCGCGGGATGTACCCGAACAGCTCCGCGCCGGTCCCCAGGTCGTAACAGTCGGTCTGCCCGCCGGTGCAGACGGTCGTGTCCCGGTCCCAGACGCCGACGTCGAAGGCGTGGAGCATCCCGTCGTTGGCGCCCGTGTAGAGGATTCGGCGCCGGTACCGGTGCTTGTTGAAGAAGTCCTGGTAGTTGTGCAGGTTGGTCGTGTAGTAGAAGACGTTCTCGGGCTCCGCGACGAGCTGCGGGTTGGAGTGGAAGATGTCGCCGAGCTTCAAGGGTCCCGACGGAGACGCATAGTAGTGGGCGTCCCCGCTGGGATACGGGGTGGTCCGCCGCTCGTTGATCACACTGTCCCGGTCCCCGCGGATGAAGCGGACGGTCTGGCTCGCGCTGGTGTCCGTGACCGTACAGGGAGGGGTCGTGCAACTGCTGTTCCCGGAATTCGGGGGATAGGCCTGGCTGGTGATCAGCAGCTTGAACTTCGGCCACCAGGCGGCCGAGGTCGAGACGAGGAAGGGCTCGTTGGTCTCCGGGACCGGCTCGGTCGCCGACGCGCTCGCCCCGTTGATCGGGAGCGTGGTCGGCAGCGAGCTCGAGGCCGCGACCGTCGAGGGAAGCGACCATAGGATCCGGCGCCCCGGGTAGTTGAAGATCGGAATGTTGTGCGGCGTGTCGTTGGAGGTGTCGCTGTAGGTCGAGCCCTTCGTCATCGCCGTGTTCGCGGCCAGGTCCGCGATGCCGCTCGCGTTGGAGGGCGCCAGCGGGACCGCCGCGAGGTTGATCTGCGCGTTCCACTGGAGGATCGGGAACTGGTTGCAGGGTGAGTCGAGCGTGATGTTGTTGAGCGGGTCGTTGGCGTCGCGAACCGTGGTGACGCAGTTGCTTCCGTCCGGGTTCTGCGAGTGCGTGTTGGGGGCGACCGGGTCGGGGTTGATCGAGCCGTTGGCCTGGAGCTTGTAGGCGCGCATCGCTCCATCCCAGATCGACCGGTTCTTGCGGGCGTTGAAGGTGGCGAGGAAGGCCATCTGGCCCGTGCCGGCGTGCACCGAGGAGATGGTGGCGGAGGCGAAGTCCTCCGTCGCCTCGTTGATCCGGGTCAGGATCGCCGCGAAGGCGTCGCTCAAGTCCTGAGAGACCTGCTGCGGGTCCGTCGAGGTCACCGAGAAGACTCCCGGATGGACGGCGTCCTCGGAGCCGGAGTTCAGCGCGATGCAGTGGGCCTCCGTCGCCTGCGCCGTGCCGTCCGGAACCCCCAGGCTGATGACGTACACGGGGATGTGGTGCGACTTCAAGCTGACGAGGTACTTCGAGGTCGAGGTCTGGCTGCAGTCGGGGCCGCACGCGTTGAAGGTGTCGGAGAGAAGGATGACCGCGCCGGTGCGGCACGACTTGTTGGGATCGTCCGTGCGGACGCCGTTGACGAAGCAGTCTTCGGTGTTGAAGTAGTCGTCCACGTTCTTGAACATGTTGGCTTCGGGGATGTGGCTGTCGTTGGTGCTCATCAGGACGATCTGGTCTTCCGGACCGGTTCCCGTGTGGACGACGGACGCGCTGCACACCCCCGGGTTGTCGTCCGGGGGGCTCAGCGCGGAGTAGGTCCCCGTCGAGCCGGGCGCGTAGTGGATCACGGAGGACTGAGGCCGCGTGTAGCGCAGGACGCAGCCCCAGGAGACCTCCGGAGGCTGGGAGCAGGTGGTATTGGTGCAGGCCAGGTCGGAGATGTAATCCCGCGGGACGCCGATCGCCGGAAGGGTGTTCTGGACGAACCAGCCGCCGCAGTCGGAGTTGAGGTTCCAGTCGCCGGCCTTCATGAAGCCCATGTAGAGGCCGTTGTCCGAGCCGGTGGAGTAGAGGTTCGGGAACTGGGTCGGCGGGTTGGGAGGCGGCGACAGAGTGATGGAGACGGTTCCCGCGTTGCCGGCGGGTGTCGAGGCCTGGGTCGTCCAGGAGGTCGGGTTCCCGGGCGGAGTGCCGGCCTGGTACTCCTTGATCATGGTAATCGTGGGCTGTCCGTACGGCTGCCCCCCGTTCACCGGCGACAGGTGCACGGCCACGCGGTGGGACTTGTCGATCTGCTCGATCGAGTAGCCGGTGCAGGTCGCCGCCGTGCAGCTCGATGCTGCCGGGACATCTCCGAACCAGACCCCGGAGATCGTCGTCCCGGCGATGCCGTACGTCTGGGTCGTGGAGATCGACTGGATCGGCCCGCCGCCGCTCGTCCCGAGCTCGTAATAGGTCCCGACGGCCGCCTGGAACGCGTCGCCGGGAAAGTCGTACGCCGCGCCCGAGATCGTGTTGTTTGCCGTGGACCGGTAGCTCCAGTACTTATGCGTCACGACCTCCTGGTGGTACGAGTACCAGGAGAGCCCGAAATTGAAGTTGGCGTTGTTGTCCTCGACGACCTGGCGGAAGACGGTCTTGGCGATGCCGAACTTCGACTGCGGCGAGTCCTGGAATTGCCCGTCCGGAGGAAGGATCGGGGTCGACCCCTGGACGTACGGCAGGTACTGCATCGAGACCGTGTTGGAGATGATGACGACGACATTGGGCTTCGAGCTTCCCGACTTGAGCAGGTCCTTGTCGTCTCCGGCGCAGGGGAAGGCGGCCGCGAGCGCGGCGGCAAGCGCGAGGAGGACGCGTCCGTGGCGAATCGTCATGGGGAGCCCCCTATTGCGGGATGATGCTCAGGACCTGCGGGTAGAGGCTGATGTCGGCGCGGATCGTCTTGGAAGCCTGGATCGACGACGCGCTGGCCGACGAGGAGACGGTGAAGAGGCTCTCGACGATCTGCGGCGTGCCGTAGGTCGTCCCCTGCGAGAGCAGCGCGTCTCCGGGATGCACCTGCCGGCCGATGATGAGCGGCCGGGTGATGGACACCTGGATGTCCGCGGTGCCTGAGCTTCCGTAGTTGCTGGAGACGCCTACCGGCATCTGCCCTCCGATGTAGTTGACGTCGATGCGCATCTGGGCCGCGCTGTAGGAGATGCCCGAGTCCGCGGCGTAGAAGATCTTGGAGATCTTGGTCTCGTTGCCCGAGAGCGTCAGGTCCATCGAGGTCGCCAGCATCGTCGCGATGCCGGCCACGGTGACGATGAGCAGCACGAAGACCGCGAGGAAGAGGATGAATCCCTCCTCCCGGCCGGCCGGGTTGCGAAGCCGACGCGAAGCCTTCATTGGAAGTTCCTCAGGGAGACGGCGAGCGACTGGACGCGCCGCCGGTAGGGGCGCCCCGTAATCGAGGCGTCCGACATGGACTTCGCGGTGGAGTCGAGCGTCACGACGCCCCGCGCGCCCGGGCCGTCGTACTTCAGGTCCGGGTCCCGGGACTTGACGACGAGGGAGAGCCAGACGGCGCGAAGGAGCGGCCGACCGAGGGCGGGCGCCGAGTCGGAGGTCGGGACCGTCGTGTCCACGAAGGCCGCGATGGAGCCGGTCCTCGGGATCGAGGCGGCCGGAGTCCCCAGGACCGTGTCGGATTCGCCGGCGACGTTGCCAACCCACTCGTCCTTGCCGGCCCCGGTCACGTCCACCTTGACGGGGTCGGCGCCCCCGTCGGGGGTCGAGGAGTCGGCGCCGTCCACGCCGTAGGCGACCTGGAAGTCCTCGACCTCGTCCACGAGCGCCTGGATGTCGTAGTTCCCGCTGGAGGGGTCGTAGTTGGCCATGGCAAGCGTCGGGTGCGTGTCCCCGGTCACGGAGGCGGTCCCCTCGTCCACGAAGAAGAGGAGGTCGTCCACCACGCCGCAGATGAAGGCGCTCTGGAGCGCCGGCGAGCCCGCGGCGGTCGCGTTCAACACCTTTGCTCCCGTGTCGCTGGGGTTCATCGTGAACGTGAAGGTCGCGTTCGTCCCGTCGGAGGAGTAGGTGTACCAGCCGCCGGTCGAGTCGGCGCTGACGAGGCCGACGTAGTAGAGCGGCACGAGGTACGTCTTCCCCGAGACGACGACCGGCTGCGACGAGGAGTCGGCCACGACCAGGTAGAACGGCCGCGTCTTCGACGCGAGCGACGGCTTCAGGTTGGCCGCGTAGTTGACCGCGCCATTGGAGGCGGTCGAGCGGATGATCACCGTGACCTGGGAGGTGCCGTCGCAAGCTCCCGAGCAGGTGACGTCGCCGGCCGTGACCGTGAACTTCTCGCCGAGGATGACGCCGCGGGCCTCGATGACGTCGGTGCCCTGGCGGATCTTGTGGCTGGCGCCGTTCAAGTCCTTGATGGTCTTGCCGGCGGGGGCGTTGTCGTAGATCGGAAGAACGGAGTTGCCGTAGTAGAGCTGCCCGACCCGCGCCTGTCGGATCATCCGGGCGACCTCGTAGATGCCGCCTCGGGAGGCCTGCTGGGCCTGGGCGACGTTGGATTCCTGCTTGGTGATCCGGTTGGAGGAGTCCAGCAGCGAGTAGAGGCCGAGCAGGATCGGCGCCATGACGGCGAGCGTCACGACCGCCTCGATCACCGTAAACCCCGCTTCGCGGCGGAGGGTGGCCCTAGCTGCCATCGCGGAACCTCACGAAGACGGACTGCCTGGTCTGCCGCAATCCCGGAAAGGGTCCCGTCGTGGCGCGGACGGTCACGGTGATCTTCTTGATCGAATAGGCGCCGGGAGCGGTGACCCGCGTCGTCAGGTCGGCGGCGTACTGCTCGACCGTGTAGGAGCGGACAAACGGGTAGCGGTAGAAACCGGCGCCCGGCGAGTTCGTCGCGGTCGAGGTCGCGCCCGTCGAGGGGTTGTACCAGGCCGGCAGGTCGTTGTCGCACGCGGCGTTGTACCCGACGACACTTCCGGTTCCGGTCGTCGTCAGGCCGGTGGGCCCGGCCGCGTTGTTGCCGGCCGACACCGCGAGGCGCGGGTCGGTGGCCGGATAACCGATCATCTCCTCGAGCTTCTCGCGGGCCAGCGTGTTGGCGCCGGCGAGCTGGTTGGACGAGGCGCCGGTCTTCACCGACCCGGCGAAGAGAGGCGCGATCGCGAGCAGCCCGAAGGAGAGCATGAGGAGGCCGAACATGACCTCGACGAGGGTCAACCCCCTCTGCCGGCTCTTCATTGCCAGGACCAGTTGCCGGAGACGTAGCCTCTGCCGGAAACGTACTTGTCCACCCGAGTGCCGCTGGCGATCGACGTGAAGATCGTCACCCGGAAGTAGTTCTTCCCGTTCTGGTCGGCGAAGTAGATACCTCGCCCGTACGGGGACGTCGCCGCCGGCGAGCCGGAGTTGCTGTTCTGGGGCACCAGGATCCCGCCGTTGGGCAGGAAGATGATCCGGTCGGACAGGTCGGAGTTGAGCGTCCCGTTGATGACGTAGCCGTCGAAGGCGACGCCGGTCGAGATGTCGTCCTTGTTGCCGCCGAACTTCCAGAAGTGGATGTGGGTGTCCACGTCCACCGACGGAAACGAGGGTTCCCCGTCGTCCTGAACGCCGTTGCCGTCGTTGGCGGACGTGGCGCTCAGGCTCGCCTTGTCCCGGAAGGAGGAGAGGCGGATGGAGTTGTTGTCGTTCTTGCTGATGACCAGCACGACGTTGGCGCCGCTCTTGACGGCCTGGAGGCGCGCGGCGGCGAGCGTGGCGCGGATGGTGTTGATCGCGCCGACGCCCTCGGCCCGGCGGATCATCGTCCCGGCGTAAGGCATCGCGATGAGGACTCCCAGGCCGAGCAGAGCCGCGCCGATGATGTTCTCGATCAGCCCGAATCCCCGGGAGGAATGAAATCTGGCCGTCACGCTCAGCCGCCTTCCCTTCTGGCCTTCGGAAAAGGGCCCACCGGCCTTGTCCGAACGTCGTCTCAGACTAAGGCGGCGGGGGCGGCGAAACTACTGGCCGAGCGTTCAATAAAGGGACAGGGGTGAACTGGACTTCAGGACAGGTGGGAGGGAGGCCGAATCCTTCGCGCCTTCCGGACGCGGATGCCCTCGAGCGAGCTTCACGGCACGGACATCGACCCGGAGCGATCGGGTGGCTCGAGCGGAACTACCATCAGCATCAGGACGTCGTTCTGCTCCGCCGGCGCACGTAAAGCCGCCGGCGGAAGGCCGCCCCGCGGTCAGTGCTCCAGGCCGTATTCCTTGATCTTGTTGTAGATGGTCTTCAGGGAGAGCTTGAGCAGCTCGGCCGTCTTCTTCTTGTTGCCGCGGGCGAACTTCAGGGTATTGAGGATCAGGCGGCGCTCCACGTTGGCGAGGGAATCTCCCACGGCCACACGCACGGTGGGCGCCTTCTTGCGGCGCAGCCGGCGCGAGGCGGGGGGCCGCCCGAGGACCGAGGTCACCACCGTCGCGCCGATCAAGGGACCATCCGCCAGGGAGGCCGCCCGCCGGACGGCATCGCGGAGCTCCTCGAGGTTCCCGGGCCAGGGGTGCGTGAGCAGGGCGTCCATCGCCTCGGCCTCGAAGCTTAAGGAACCGTCGACGTCCTGGAGGAACCGGCGGGCTAGAAGTTCGACGTCCTCGCCGCGTTCCCGCAGCGGCGGAAGGTGGACGACGTGGGACTCGACCGCGGCGGCGAGCTCCGGCAGGAGGCGTCCTCCCTCCAGCGCCATCCGCGGGTCCTGGTTGGTCGAGAGCACCAGCCGCCGGCCGGCCGGCTTCTCGATCTCGGCGAGAAGCAGCCGCTGCCGGTCGAGGTGGCAGCGAATGACGCCGGTGACGAAGAGCGTCCCGCCGGCCCCGTCTACCGGCAGACCGCGGTCCGCCGCCACGCTGACAAAGGGCTCGGAGCCCCGCCGCGACAGCCGGTGGATCGCCAGCGCCGCGGCTTCCTTCTCGGTGCCCGGCTCGCCCGTCACCAGCACGGCGGACTCGTTGGACGCCTCACGCTCGATGGCCGAGAGGGCCGCTCTCCAGCGTGCCGACCGCCCCGCCAGCGAAGAGGCGATCTCGGCGCGGGCCAGCCGGACCCGCATCTCCTCGAGCCACCGCTCCCTTTCCCGCCGAGACTCCAGCCTCGAGCGCAGGAGTGCGACCCTTCCGGGAGAAACCGGCCTCCAGAGAAAGTCGTGCGCTCCCCGCCTCATCGCGCGAACTCCCGATTCCAGCGCGCCCGAGTCCGCCAGGGCGTAGAGGGCGCGCCGCGAGTCCAGCCGCAGGGCTTCGTCGAAGAAGGCGAAGAGCTCCTCTTCCGGGAAGTCGAGGGCCGCCACGACCGCGTCGGGAGCGAACTCCACGAGCTGCCGGCCGGCCTCGGCCAGCGCCGGGACGCCCCGGACCTGGTCTCCCGCGCCCGCGAACGACCGCCTCAGGGCGTCCCGGGACTCATCCTGCGGATCGACGAGAAGAACCTTCATAAGGGCCGATTCTCGATTTTACTTCAACGGCGCTTCGGCCACGATCCTTCCCACCACCAGTCCTCGGGCGTTCGCTACCGCCGGCGAGACGTATTTCGCGAGCCGGGACCGCGCCTCCCGAGGCAGTCTCTTCATCCGCCGCATCAGGTCCAGGCAGACCGCGTCCCTCGCGCGGATCGAGCCGTCCTCGATCTTGAACGCGATCCCGACGGCCCCGCCGCGCCGTCCTCCGGAGAGTCCGACGGCGTAGACGCCCTCGGCGCCCTCCTTCCCGATCCAGATCCCGGCGCCCGCCTCCAGGAAGTCCGTCGTGAACCGGCCCCGCCCGGCGACCATGCCGGGGCTGTCCCAGAACGCGCGCCGGATCCGCTCCCGCATCGCGCCGTCGCTCCCCTCCGCCGCCGACCGGGAGAGCAGCCTCGCGTAGGCGTGCGCCAGGCAACGCAGGGGCAGGAGGGCGACGGGCAGGCTGCAGCCGTCCACGGCCGTCACGACGCCGGCCGGGGCGGCCCCGCAGTACCTCGCGACGTGTCCCATCGTGATCCTCTGGATCGGGTGCTCCGGCTTCCAGTAGCCGGAGGCATCGAGACCTCGAGCCCGGCACGCCAGGAGCAGGCCGGCGTGCTTGCCGGAGCAGTTGTTGTGGAGGGCCGTCGGCTTCTTCCCGGAAACGAGCAGCCGGCGCGCCGACGCCTCGTTCATGGGAGGGTGAGCCCCGCACGCGAGGTCCGAGGCGTCGAATCCTCCCCGCGCCAGGATGCGCCGGGCCACGGCGACGTGCCTGGGCTCGCCGCCGTGGGATGCGCACATCAGGGCGACCTCGTCGGTGCCGAGCTGGAACGCCCGGTCGCCTCCGACCTCCAGGAGCGTCATCGCCTGGAACGGCTTGGCCGTGGAGCGCAGGTAGATCTCGGCCGCCGGATCCCCGACGGAGGCGAGCAGCCGTCCGTCCTCGTCCACGACCGCCGCGCTTCCCCGGTGAACCGACTCGACCCGGTCCCCCCGCAGGACCCAGGCGAGGACGGGCGGCGCGGGCATGGCCGTCGGTTGTATCACGCGGACGCCGCACCGCCCGGTTCCGGATTGATTCGCGGCGGCGAATCGCGGAATATTCTTTTCGGAGGGCCGGTTTGCCCCCGTTGATGCGCCCCTGGATCATCAGCCTTGCATTGCTCGCAGCCGCGGGCGCGGCGAGAGCCGAAGACCCCGCGCCCATCTTCCCCGACCTGGAGCTGGCTGGAGCCGACGGCGGCTCCATCAAGCTCTCGCAGCTCAAGGGCAACGTCATCCTCTTGAACGTCTGGGCGACCTGGTGCGGGCCGTGCCGGATGGAGCTCCCGATCGTCCAGAAGATGTACGACAAGTACAGCGATCGCAACTTCGTCGTCCTCGCAGTCAACGTGGACGCCGACCGCAACAAAATCGAACCGTTCAAGAAGCGCTACAACATCTCGCTGCCGGTCTACTTCGCTTCCCCGGAGGACGCGGGCCAGATGACCGCGATGGGAATCCCCTCGACGTTCATCCTGGGCCCGGACCGCAGCTTGATCGACCGCGCCGTCGGGTACTCCGCGCAGGTCGAGGAGCGCTGGAAGCAGCTCATCGAAAAGAAACTCAAGCCGGCCAAGAAATCTCACTGACCATCCATCCTTCCGGGAGGCATCCGTGATCCGAGCCCGCACGGCCATCTTGACCCTCTCGCTCCTTCTCGCCGCTTCGTCCGCCCGGGCCCAGTTCCGCCACGGCACCGTCGAGATCTCTCCCTTCGGCGGCTGGATGTTCGGGGGAAGCTTCCCTGCCGGCAGCACAGACCTCTTCAACCAGAAAGTCGACGTCCAGGACGAAGCCATCTACGGCGGACGCGTCGGATGGAACTTCACCAACCTCTTCGAGTTCGAGGCGTTCTACGCGCACAGCGGAACGCACTTCGTCAGCACCCGCGACGACGTCCTCTTCGCGCCTTCCGGCACGAAGCTCGGCGACCTGTCGATCGACTACGCACTCGGCCTGATGACCCTGAACTTCGGCAGGAACCCGTACGTCACCCCTTTCGTCAGCTTCGGCATGGGCGCGGCGCACCTGGATCCCGACGTCTGCAAGGTGCGCAACCCTCCCTGCTCCAACCCCAACGCGGAGTGGCGCTACACCACGACGATCGGCGGAGGCGTCAAGACGTTCTTCACCCGCCACTTCGGGATGCGATTCGACGGGCGGTACTACGGGACGCTCTTGAACACCGACGACCACGACTGCCATGACGGCCACTGCCACCACGGCAGCGACTGGCTCTCCAACGGCGACCTGACCGGCGGCTTCGTCTTCGCCTTCTAAACCGAGGCGGGAGGGCGCAAGGCCATCCCCTACGGCCAGCGGATGCGGCGCTCGCCGCCGGGCAGGATCTCGATCTGGATCTCGGCCGTGGGAGGGAGAAGGCGGCGAATCGTGGCGTTGGGCCACTCCACGGCGACCGGCGCGCCCGCGACAGCATCCGGCAGTCCGAGGATTTCCAGGTCCTTCAACTCGTCCTTCAGCCGGTAGAGGTCCAGGTGCCGAAGGACGATCGATCCGGATTCCGACGCGTACTCGTTGAGGATCGCGAACGTCGGCGAGGCGACCTCGCGCGCCGAGGCCCCGAGGCCGCGCGCCAGGCCCCGCGCGAACGCGGTCTTCCCGGCCCCGAGCAGGCCCGTCAGGTAGACGACGCTCTCCGGGCGGAGCCCGCGCGCGAGGAGCTCGCCCGCATCCTCCGTTTCTTTCTCGGAGCGGGTGATCTCTTGCGCCAACGCCGGCCTCAGGAGGCCGAGCGCGCGGCCCGCCGCGCGCTCGGAAGGGCGTCGGCGAGCTCTGCCGAAAGAAGCCCCGCGTCGCCGAGCCTGCCCTCCAGGATCTCGCCCGCCAGCCCATGGACGTAGGCGCCGGCGATGGCGGCGCGCTCGGGCGCGAGGCCCTGAGCGAGGAGCGCGCCGACCGCGCCGGTCAGAACGTCGCCCGATCCCGCGGTTGCCATCAGGGGCGAGCCGGTCGGATTGACGGCGACCGGCCCCGAGGGCGAGGAGATCAGCGACGACGCGCCCTTCAGGACGACCACGGCCTTCGCCGACCTGGCAAGGCGGCGCACGGCCGCGACCCGGTCCTGCTGCACGCCCGAGCTCGTGGCCCCGAGAAGGCGCCCCGCTTCGCCCGGATGCGGAGTCAGGACGGTCGGAGCGCGGCGTCGAGAAAATGCCCGGGGCCTTCCGGCGAACGCGTTCAAGGCGTCCGCGTCGCAGACGGCCGGGAGGTCCGCTCGCAGGAACCGCTCGACGGCAGCGACCGTGGAGGGCGCGGTCCCCAGCCCGGGGCCGATCGCGATTGCGTCGAAGGAGTCCCGTTCGGAGAGGAATGCCTCGGCGGCCGCCCGGGTCAGCGCGCCGCGCTCCTCCGGCATCGGCCGCGTCATCGCCTCCGGCAGCGCGGTGACGATGACCGGCTCGATGGAGGCCGGGCAGAAGACGGTGACGAGGCCCGCGCCGCACCGCAGCGCCCCGCGCGCCGTCAGCACCGCGGCGCCGGCCTTGCCGCGGGAGCCCGCCACGATCGCCAGCCGCCCGAAGTCTCCCTTGTGCGAGTCGCCCGGCCTCGGCGGAAGCCACTTCGACAGGTCCGACGGCCCGGCGGCGAGGAGATCGACTCCCCTCGCGGCGAGGCTCCGGGCGGGGATCCCGATGTCGGCGACGACGACGCGGCCGCAAAGTCCGCGGGCCGGCCAGAAAAGATGCGAGCGCTTGTACGCCGCGAGGGCGACCGTCAAGGACGCGGAGACGGCCGGGCCGAGGAGATCTCCGGTATCCGACGAAAGGCCCGAGGGCAGGTCCGCCGAAAGGACGGGCCGGCCCGCCGAGTTGATCGCGGCGACGGCCCGCGCCGCCGCGCCCGACAGCGCTCGGGACAGACCGGTCCCGAAGAGAGCGTCCACCACGGTGTCGGCTCCCTCGAGCGACCGGCGCAGTTGCCGCGCACCGCCTTTTCCCATGAGGGAGACGAGCTCGATTCCGGCCTCGCGCGCCCGCCGTGCGTTCTCGGCGGCGTCGCCCTTGTAGGAGCCCGGATCGGCGAGTGTGAAGACGGAGACGGAGAGTCCTCGGCGCGCCAGGAGCCGCGCCGCGGCCAGCCCGTCGCCGCCGTTGTTGCCCGGGCCGCAGACCGCGACGATCTTCCCGGCGGACGGCCAGGCCGCGAGAAGCTGCTCCGTGAGCCGCGCGGCCGCGTTTTCCATCAGCCGCAGCGAGGGAATCCCGCCGCGGATCGCCGCGGCGTCGGCGGCGCGCATCCGCCGGGCGTCGAGGACCGGAATCATCGGACTCCCGCGCCGAGCCCGAGGGCGCGCGCGGTGGCCTCGGGATAGTCCGGTCCGGCCGGGTCGCGCCCGGCGAGGTCGGCCCGGAGCCTCTCGAGGTCCTCCGGGCGGTCCACGTCGTAGCTTTCTTCCAGGAGCACGGCCGGCAGCGACAGGACCGCGAACTTCTCGAGGGTCGCCGAGAGAACGGAAGGGGACGACCAGGGAATCCCGGAGAAGACCCGGCGCGCGGGGACACCCGACGCGAGCGCGATGGCGCAGTAGCCGCCGTCGCGCGCCGGGATGACGGCGGCGCGGGCGCCGCGCTCGACCGCCTCGAACGCCTCTTCGATCCGCCGGCGCTCGAGGTTGGGGTGATCCGATCCCACCGCGAGCGCGGCCGGGGCCCCGCCCGCGAACTCCCGCTCGAAAGCCGTGGCGAGCCGTTCCCCCAGGTTCCCCGCGGGCTGACGCCGGCGGACCCAGGGCGGGCGAAAGAGCGACGCCATCGCAGGCGCCTCGGGGTCCGGCTCCGCTTCGAGAACGGCCCGCCAGCGAGACGGCCGGCGGTAGAGCCTCGCCGCGTCCTCGAGGAAGGCCACGTAGAGGGCCAGGGCCTCTCTCTCCGAGAGCGGTGGCACCAGCCGGGTCTTGACCTTGCCGGCCTCGGGCGTCCGCGCGAAGAGGAGGAGGCTCGGGAGGCGCTGCGCCATCCCGCGAAGTCTACGGGATTACCCCTTCTCCTTCGCCTCCTTGGGCAGGAGCGAGATGAACAGGTTCTTCTGGTAGAACGAGACCTGGTTGGAGATCCCGTCCCGGACCGCGAAAGCGACGCGCTGAGCGCCGGGCGCGACCGTCATCGTGAAGTCGTAATACCAGTCCCGGTGCTGGGCCTTGTCGAGGTCCTTGGTCGGGACCGTCACGAGCTGGCGCTGGACCGCCAGATCCGACTGCTTCTCTCCGGAGTCGCGGGCCACGATGTAGACGAAGAAGGTCGCCTCGTAGTGGTCGCCCACCGGGACGAGCCCGAGCTTCCCGATCGGGACCGCGATCCGCACCGGCACCGCGAAGTTCTCGCGGTCGTACGGCTTTTGCGCGCCGACCGAGACGCTGATGCCCAGGGGGTTCTCGTCGCGCTGGTAGAAGAGGCTGGCGAGGACCCCCTCTGCCGTCTTGGTCTCGATGGTCTTCTCGAGAAACCCCTTGCGCGCCCGCACCGTCAGGCCCTTGCGCTTGACTTTCACCTCCACGGAGTGCGGCCGGTCCACGGCGGCGCGGGTCGTGCGGTAGCCGAGCGAATAAAAGTTCGAGAAGTCCGATGCCAGCTCGTCCAGGCTCTTCTTCCAGTCGTTGGTGTTGACCGCGGCCATGCCGCCGGTCTGCTCCGCCATGAGCTGGATCGGCGCCTGGTAGTTCTGGCGCATCATGAAGTCGTTGGGCCGCGTGTCGAAGCTGCGGTTCTCGGCCGAGACGAGCGCGTCCGTCGTCAGTCCCGACGCGTCGAGCGCCCAGATCGTGACGCCTTGGGCGTTGGCGGCCTGGATGATCTTGGCGTACTTCGCGTTCATGTCGAACTCGAACTGCTCGAGCGTGGCGGTTCCCGCCTGGTCGCTGTACTTGCGCTGGATCTGGTCGTAGAGCTCGAGTCCGGCCGTGGAGGGA
Organism: Thermoanaerobaculia bacterium; assembly: GCA_035263845.1. Lineage (GTDB taxonomy): Bacteria > Acidobacteriota > Thermoanaerobaculia > UBA5066 > Gp7-AA6 > JAWOLE01. Next base: position 25,335 of record DATFQY010000043.1, read on the forward strand.
AGCCCCTCGGAGACGTAAACGAGGACCTTGCGCCCCTCGATGCCCGCCAGGCTGTTCAGCGTGTTCTTCAGCGCGTCCACGAGGAACTCCAGGTCGTTGCGCATGGACCGGCTGAAGTTCCGGGCGATCGACGTGGCCTCACCCGCCGACTGGGACTCGTCGATCTGGTGCAGCGCGTCGCGCCGCTCGGAGGCGAGCGACGTGCCGCCGCCCGTCTCCCTCTTGATCTCCTCGAGCATGGCCACGACCTCGCTCGCCTCGGAGGTGAACTTGCGGCGGACCTTGAGCGAGCGGTTGTAGGTGACGACCATGGCCTCGGCCTTCGAGCCGACGCTCTGGGTCACGAAGTCCTCGAGCCGGTCCATCATCCGGTTGCGGTTCTGCGGCTGGATGTTGAGGTTGTCGATGAAGAGGATGTACCGGGCCTTCAGGTCCATGGGGAGCTGCTCGGCGGCGTCCTTGGAATCGATCGCGACGACCTTGCCGTCCTCGAGCACCACCTTGCCGCCGTTGACCGCGTAGAAGTTCGTGATCTTCTGCGGCACCCCGTCCTGCCAGACCTCGAAGTCGTCGCGCGTCAAGTCCGGAACGCGCCGGCCCTTCGAGTCCGTCACGACGACATCGACGCTGGTGACGGAGACCTCGACACTCTCGGAGACCGGCGGGATCGGCTTCTCCTGCGGCGCCGCCTTGGAGGCGGGCGGCGCGGGAGCGGGAGCGGTCTGAGCGGCCATCGGCGAGGCGGCGAGAACGGCGACGAAAAGCGACGGAAATCCGAGTTTTTTCACGATTCCTCCCGCGAAAAGGCAAGCCCGGAGCACGCCGAATTATTCCCCCCGGGGGCTCGGGGGACCGCAAGGTCCCCCGCTTGGTTCTTCGGAGCCCGGAGATCCGCACGTCTCAAAAAACACTGTTGCTTTGTCTTGGAGAATTCAACAGAATTCCGCACTCCGGGACGGGCCTCCCGGTGGCAACAAGAGCGAAGGAGCATCCGAAGAATGCGGAGTCCACGTCTGGCCGGGGCGGCCGTACTCGTTCTCGCGGCGACGGTCCTTTCGGGATGCAACAAGATCCGCGCGCGGCAGGAAATCAAGAAGGGCAACGAGTTCTTCAAGGCGACGCAGTACCAGGCGGCGCTCGCCAACTACCAGGAAGCGCTGCGCCTGGATCCGAGCGAGGCCCGCCTCCACAAGTTCATCGGCGAGACCTACATGGCCCTCTACCAGCCGGGCTCCAAGCACCCCAAGGACCTGGAGTTCGCGGGCAAGGCCATCTCGGAGCTGCAGACCTACCTGAAGGAGTACCCCAACGACCGGAAAGTCCGGGAGTTCCTCGTCTCGATGTATCTGGCGACGGACCGGTTCGACGACGCGATCGCGTTCTACCAGGACCTGCTCAAGGTCAACCCGGGCGACAGCCGGGCGATGACGTCGCTCGCCTCGATGTACTTCAAGAAGGGGGATTTCAACCAGGGCCTGGAGTGGGAGAAGAAGCGAGCGGCGCTCGAACCCGCCAACCCCGAGCCGTGGGTCATGGTGGGGGTCCAGGCGTGGGACCGCTCCTACCACTACCCCGACATCGATCCGGTGACGCGCGGCAAGATCGTGTCCGACGGGATGGACGCGCTGCAGAAGGCGCTCCAGATCAAGGCCGACAGTTTCGACGCGCTGACCTACATGAACCTCCTCTACCGGGAGAAGGCGAAGATCGAGACCGACGACGCGAAGAAGCAGGAAGCCATCGCCGCGGCGGACAAGTATCGCGAGCAGGCACTCGAGTTGCGTAAGAAAGCCCTCGCGACGACCCCAACGCCGGAACCGGCAAAGTAGGATCGGTGTCCTGAAGGGTCTGGAGGACGGAGCATGTTCGAAGACGCGTTGATCGAGTCGGCCCCCCACAAGGGCGACTCCAAGAAGGCGATGACCCTGCCGGTCTCGATCCTCATCCACGGTCTGGTCATCGGGATCGCGCTCGGCGCGTCCCTCTGGTTCGTCGAGGACATCCCGGAGCCGCCGATCCCGGTCACCTTCTACGCGTCGGCCCCTCCCCCGCCGCCCCCGCCTCCCGCGGCCCCTCCCAAGCCCGCGGCGCCCAAGGCGCCCGAGCCGGTCAAGCAGGTCCCTGTCCGCCCCGTTGAGATGGTCGCTCCGACGATCATCCCGGAGAACATCCCCAAGCCGCTGGCCGCCCCCGAGCCGGAAGCCCCGGCCGGAGGGGTCGAGGGCGGGGTGCCGGGCGGAGTCGAGGGTGGCGTGCCGGGCGGAGTGGTCGGAGGAGTTCCCGGCGGCACCGGTCCGGGAACCGGAGAGGGCGAGCCGCTGCGGGTCGGAGGGGAGGTCAAGGCTCCCGTCCTGACTAACCGAGTCGAGCCGTCCTATCCCGAGGCCGCTCGCAAGGCCCGCATGGAAGGGGTCGTCATCCTGGAGGCCATCATCACGGCCAACGGGAACGTCGAGGACGTCAAGGTTTTGAAGTCCGTCAACCCCCTCCTCGACGCTTCGGCCGTGCGCGCCGTCCAGCAGTGGAGATACAAGCCCGCCACCTTGAACGGGCGGGCCGTCCGCGTGTACCTGACCGTGACCGTCACGTTCAACTTGCACTAGACTTGGCGCTTTCGGAGGGGGCAGACCTCGACGGAACAAATGAAAGACCGAGAAGGAGCGCTTCATGAGCTTTAACCCAGTCGACCTCTGGAATTCGATGACGCCCCTGGCGAAGGGCGTCGCCATCCTGCTCGTCTTGATGTCCATCTATTCGCTGACGGTGGCTGTCGAGAGGTTCATCTACTACGGCAAGGCCAAGAAGCAGTCGCTGCAGTTCGCGACGCTCGTCACGGGCTACCTGAAGCAGGACAAGCTCCAGGAGGCCATCGACTCCTCCAAGAAGTTCAAGAACAGCCACCTGGCCCGGGTCGTCTCGGCGGGGCTGTACGAGTTTACGCACGACATCCAGGCGGGAACCGTGGACGTGGTCGGGCACGACCCGATCGAGGCGGCCGAGCGGGCGATCGAGCGCGAGGCCCTGATCACGACGGCCGACATGAAGAAGGGGCTCTCCGGCCTGGCGACGATCGGGACGACCGCCCCCTTCATCGGCCTGTTCGGAACGGTCATCGGCATCATCAACGCGTTCCGCGGCATGGCCCTGACCGGATCGGGCGGTATCGCCGCCGTCTCGACCGGCATCGCCGAGGCCCTCATCACGACGGCCCTCGGGCTCTTCGTCGCCATCCCGGCCGTGTGGCTCTTCAACATCTTCATGAACAAGATCGAGCGTTTCCAGGTCGAGATGTCCAACTCGGCCTCGACGCTGCTGGACTACTTCATCAAGCGCCGCGGGGCCGGGGCCAAGCTCGGCATCCGGGCGTCGTAGGAATCCGGGAGGACACTCGCCATGGCGATGGGAACGGGGGGCCGCGACAAGCTCCAGAGCGACATCAACGTCACGCCCCTGGTGGACGTCTGCCTCGTCCTCCTGATCATCTTCATGGTCGTCACGCCGCTGCTCCAGAAGGGCATCGCGGTCCAGCTGCCGACGACCGACAACCCAGACAAGAAGCCCGAGAACTCCGGCCAGAAGCTCATGACGGTCGGATGGGCGACTCCCCCGGTCTACTACTTCGAGGCCGACAAGCTCTCCAAGGACGACGTCCAGAAGCGCCTGGACGAGCTCTACCAGCGCTCCCCTTCGGCCGACATCATCATCAAGGCGGACCAGAGGTTGAAGTACGGCGACGTCAAGGAAGTCATGAAGATGGCCAAGGAGGCCGGCTTCCAGAACGTCGGCCTGATCGCCGACAAGAAGCAGAAGGGGGCAGGGAAGAGCTGATATGTCGATGGCGGCCGGCGGAAGCAGCGACTACAAGAGCGACATCAACATCACGCCGCTCGTGGACATCGTCCTCGTGCTGCTGATCATCTTCATGGTCATCACGCCGCTGCTCCAGATGGGGTACGACGTCAAGGTCCCGCCCAAGGCGACGGTGGACCAGCCCCAGTCTCTCGTAGACCAGGTGATCGTGTCGCTGACCCCGCAGAACCAGATCTTCCTGAACAAGCAGCAGGTCTCTCCGCAGCAGCTCGCCACCCAGGTCGAGGACATCCTGAAGAACCGCAGGGACAAGACCGTGTTCTTCTCGGGCGACGACGGCTCGAACTACGGCGAGGTCATCAAGGTCATGGACATCGTCCGCAACGCGGGCGCCAAGAACATCGGCATCGTCCTCGAAACCGTTCCGATCCAGTAACAACGAATTTGTGATTTGTGATTTGTGATTTGCGAACAGGGCGAAAGACTGCCGCTTCGTCGTAATCTGAATTCACCAATTCCGGTTCCCTCGGTCTGATATTCTCCGCGCCCTGAATCCTTAGAAAGCTAGAGGAGACTCGTATGTCCTACGACGCCGCCTTACCCCTGATCCTGGTCTTTTCGATCGGTTCCCTCTTCGTGGCCTGGTGGCTGGCCCGCTGGGTGTTGAAGCGCGACACCGGCACCGCCGCGATGCAGACGATCTCCAACGCCATCAAGGAAGGGGCCGAGGCGTTCCTGCGCCGTCAGAACACGACGATCGCCATGCTGGCGGTGCTGCTGGCGGTCCTGATCTTTCTCCTCTACGGGTTCGTCCGGTCCCACCAGGAATTCGATCCGGTCAAGACGGCCCTCACGCTGGCCTTCTGGACGACGCTGTCGTTCGTCCTCGGGGCCGGGTGCTCGGTCTTCGCCGGTTACGTCGGGATGTGGATCTCCATCCGAACCAACATCCGGACCGCCTCGGCCGCCCGGACCTCCCTGAACGACGCGCTCCGGATCGCGCTTCGCGGGGGCGCCGTCTCGGGCCTCCTCGTCGTGTCGATGTCCCTCTTCGGCGTCGGCGGCCTCTACTGGCTCGTCCGGCACTTGACCGACGTCCCCCCCGACCGGATCCCGCTGCTCATCGTCGGCTACGGCTTCGGCGCCTCCTTCGTGGCGCTCTTCGCCCAGCTGGGCGGAGGCATCTACACGAAGGCGGCGGACGTCGGCGCGGATCTCGTCGGAAAGGTCGAGGCCGGCATCCCGGAAGACGATCCCCGGAATCCGGCCGTCATCGCCGACCTCGTCGGGGACAACGTCGGCGACTGCGCGGGCCGAGGCGCGGATCTCTTCGAGTCCACCGCCGCGGAGAACATCGGCGCGATGATCCTCGGGGCGACGCTGGCTGCCACCCTGGAGCAGAAAGGAATGGGATTCTCCGCCGGCATCGTCGGCGTGATGCTCTTCCCGCTCGTCGCCCGCGCGTTCGGGCTGCTCGCCTCGATCGTCGGGATCCTGCTGGTGAAGACCCGCGAGGACCAGGACCCGATGCAGGCCCTGAACCGCGGCTACTACATCGCCGCGATCCTGGCGATCGGAGGCTTCTTCGTGGCCACGAAGTGGCTTCTCGCCAACCCGCAGCACCCCGACGCGTGGTGGAAGTACTTCCTCTGCGGCCTGATCGGCGTCCTGACGTCGGTCGCGTTCGTCTACATCACGCAGTACTACACGGAGTACAAGTACCGGCCGGTCCGGGAGATCGCCGAGGCCTCGCAGACGGGGCCCGCCACCAACGTCATCGCCGGGATCGCGGTGGGCTTCGAGTGCACGCTCATGCCCGTCATCGCGATCTCGATCGCGATCCTGGCCTCCTACAAGCTCGGCGCCTCGGCGCTGCCCGACGGCGGCCTCTTCGGCACGGCTGTGGCGACGATGGGAATGCTCGGGACGGCGGCCTACATCCTCGCGATGGACACTTTCGGGCCGATCACCGACAACGCGGGCGGGATCGTCGAGATGTCCCGACAGCCCGAAGAGATCCGCAAGAAGACCGACCGGCTCGACGCCGTGGGCAACACGACCAAGGCGTTGACCAAGGGGTACGCCATCGGCTCGGCCGCGCTCGCCGCGTTCCTGCTCTTCTCGGCCTACCTTGACGAGCTGAAGAACTACAACGCCGGGCTCTCCGCGGTCAACCTCGCCAAGCCCGAGGTCTTTCTCGGGGCGCTCCTGGGGGCGATGCTGGTCTTCTTCTTCTCGGGGCTCGCGATCAAGGCCGTCGGCAAGGCGGCCTACGTCGTCATCCAGGACGTCCGCGCGCAGTTCAAGGAGCACCCCGGGATCATGCAGGGAACCGAGAAGCCCGACTACGGCCGGACCGTGGACATCGTCACCCGCGGCGCGCTGCGCCAGATGATCGCGCCGGGGCTCGTGGCGGTGGGCACCCCGATCGCCGTCGGCCTCGTCTTCCGCGCTTTCGGCGTCGGCGCCGAGGCGGTGGCCGCCCTGCTCATGGTCGGCACGATCGGCGGCATCGTCGTCGCCACGTTCCTCAACAACGGCGGCGGCGCCTGGGACAACGCCAAGAAGTACATCGAGACCGGCGCTTACGGCGGGAAGGGCTCCCCCACCCACAAGGCCGCCGTCGTCGGCGACACGGTCGGGGATCCGTTCAAGGACACGGCGGGCCCGTCGCTCCACGTGCTCATCAAGCTCCTCGCGACGATCACGCTGGTGCTCGCCCCGCTTTTCATCTAGAAGAAGTCAACAGTCGACAGTCGACAGGTCGGAAAAAAGAAGGCCCGGCGGAAGCCGGGCCTTTTCTGTTGACTGTGGACTGTTAACTGTCGACTAATTTTTCGGCGCCATGCCCTTCATCATCTCCGACATGTCCTGGAACTTGACGTCCTCCGGCGGCGTGACCATGGCGTCGGAGACGTGAGCGCCCAGATCGATGTCGTAGTTGCTCGTGGTGATCGTCATCCCCCCGGTCTCCGAAACGGACTTGATCGGGAAGTTCTTGAGGTCCTTCGCCAGCCAGTACTTTCCCTTGAGGGCCCGGCCCGCGCCGGAGCCTTCGGAGGGAGTCTCGGAATACTCGTAGATGTCGCACTCGTGCCCATCGACCGTCTCGGTCCCGACCTTCTTCCCCTTGGTCCGGATCTCGTCCATCCGCTCGAGGTAATCCATCGAGGCCCCGCCGCGGCGGCGCATGTTCGCCGGCATCTTCATGCCCGAGGTCTGCCCCTCCTGCCACTGGTACGCCCAGTCGCCGGACTTGACGACGTTCATCTCCATGCCCATCACCTTCGTGTGGATCCGGACCTTCTTGTCCTTCATCCACAGCTCGGACTCCGTGTTCATGTCTCCCTGCGGACCGCCCTCCATGTGGCTCTTCGATTTCCAGTGGCCCGACGAAACGCCCTGGGCGCCCGATACCGCCGCCAGGAGGAACGCGCTGAGCGCCAGCGCCGGAATCTTCGTCTTCAACAAGGGTCTGCTCCTTTCGGTCTTTTCGATTCCCCGGGTCAAACAAACCGGCACAGGATTTCATTCGACAGCAGGTAGCCCCGCTCGGTGAACCGGACGCGGCCGGCTTCTTCCTCCAGGAGGCCGTTTTCGAGCCAGGCCTCGCGGTCCCCGGCGAGCGTGGGGTCGCCCGACTCGAGAACGGCCTCGGCAAAGTCGCCGCTCGGGACGCCCTCGGCCAGGCGGAGCCCAAGGAAGATCCGCTCCCGGCGCTCTTCCTCCGCGTCGAGCGGCCGGTCCGCGGCCAGCGGCCGCCGGCCCGCCTCGAGCTCCTCGATGTAGCGAGGCAGGGCGGCGACGTTGGCCCGGCGCCGCCCGCTCCACAGCTCGTGCGCCGAGACCCCGATCCCGAGCGTCGGCGTCCGCTTCCAGTACTTCACGTTGTGGCGGGCCTCCCGGCCCGGCGCCGCCCAGTTGGAGATCTCGTAGTGCCGAAATCCCCGGGACGCCAGCGTCTCCCCCATCTCGAGCCACAGGTCGGCCTGCGCGTCGTCGGAGAGGTAGCGCTCCGGATGGCCGCGCCGGTCCTCCTCGATCAGGCGCGATTTCTCTGCTTCGAGCAGGTAGACCGAGACGTGGCCGACGCCCGAGCCGGCGAGGCGCGAGAGGCTCTCGCGGAAGCTCTCGCGAGTCTGCTCCGGCAGCCCGAGGATCAGGTCTCCGGAGAGGGAGAACCCGAGCGCGGCGAGCGTCTCGATCGCCCCCGCCGCCCGCGCCGAGTCGTGGCGCCGGCCGACGGCGGAGAGCTCCCGGTCCGCGAAGGACTGCACGCCGACGGAGACCCGGCTGATCCCGGCCCGCGCCCAGGCCCGGGCAAGCTCGGGGGTCACGTCTTCCGGGTTGGCCTCGAGCGTCACCTCCGCGTCCGGCGAGACCTCGAAGCTCGTCCGCAGGCCCTCGAGAAGCCGCTCGAGATCCGCCGCGGCAACGAGCGAGGGAGTTCCGCCTCCCAGGTAGAGCGTGTCGAACGCGGCGCCAGCGGCCTCTTCCCGGAGGAGCTCCATCTCGCGGTGAAGCGCCCTCCAGTAGGCGGCCGAGGTGGAGTCGTCCGTCGAGACGACGAAAGCGCAGTAGCCGCACCGCGACCGGCAGTAAGGAAGGTGCGCGTAGATTCCGGAGGCGGTCACGCGGTTACCCCGATCCGAGGAGCGCTTTTTCGACGTCGCGGGCGAGCTCCGCTCCGTACGGGAAAACCTTCGGAAGATTGCCTTCGCGCGCGACTGCCGCGAGGTCCCTGCCCGACTCGTCCAGCCAGCGGGCGGCGGCCAGGAGCAGCGACACCTGGTGCTCGTCGCCGAGAATCCGGTGCGCCCTCTCCTCGAGCCAAGCGGCGGCCGCCGCGTTGCCGGCGGACTCGCGGCTCCCGATGGGCCGCGGGGGGACCTCGGCAAGGCCCTCGCGGCGGCACGCCTCGCGCAGGCGCTCCCGCGCCTCGCGCGCATCGCCGCCGGCGTCGCCGTGGTGCAGGCCCTCGAAGAGCGAGTCGGCGGACTCCGGGGCG
>DATFQY010000044.1:0-28160 GCA_035263845.1 Thermoanaerobaculia bacterium
GGTCTCCGCCTTGCCGGAGAACTCCAGCCCGGCGGACTTGCCCGGCGCCGTCGAGAGGTCCTTGACGGAGAGCGCGAAGTCGTGGACGTCCAGGTGGAGCGGCTGCGGCGTGTCCGACAGCTCCACGTGGTGAATCGTTCCACGCTCCACCCCGATCTGCGCGACCTCCACGAGCAGCGGCGGGGCCTGCGCCGGCGGCTTGCCCGGAGACGGCTGCGGGAGCTTTGCCGGGGCCTTCGCAGCGGCCTTCGCAGCAGGGGCGATGAAGGCCTCCAGGATCGGGTGGCGTCCCTCCTTGTCCCTGCGGACCCAGATCTCCGGCGCGACCACCTTCAGGCTGGAGACCCGGGCCTTCCTTCCGAAGACGTCGAAGGAGGCGAGCACTGCCTCGAACCGCTCGCACGCCAGGGCCGGTTTGCCGCCAAAGGTGGCCGCCAGGTTGCGAACCGCCGTCGTCCCGGAGACCAGGAGCCGGGGCGATCCTCCGCCGGGCTGCGCGAAGGTCAGCTCGAGCTTCGTGTCCAGGCGCCCCGAAGTGATCCGCGAGGGGTACTCCTTCGGCACGTAGGCGAGGTAATACGGAAGGTCCAGGTCGGTCAGGTCGAAGTGGACCGTCGTCTCGTGGGTCGGGGAGAACGGCTTCGTCGAGCCCCGGAGATCGAACGGCGCGCCGTTGACCTTCGCGTGGAAGACGGGCTGCGTCGTGATCTCCACCTTCGACGGGATGTTCGAAAGAAAGGGGATGCCGATCGTGATGTCCCGGATCTGGTGGCGGGTGCTCTCGGGCTTGTCGTCGAAGTCTAGGCTTCCTCCCTCGATCTGGATGTTGTTGAAGGAGAATCGCAGCGGCTTCTCCGACGGCGGCTTGGGTTTGGCCGCCTCGTCCAGCAGGTCCTGGACGTTGTACGTGCCGTCCGCGTTGCGCACGAGGGTGATCGACGGCTTCGTCAGCCGGACGGACCGAACGACCGGCCCGCCGCGAAAGATCGAGATCGCCTCGAGGTTCATCGCCAGCAGGTCGAAGGAGAGAAACGGGCCCTTGCCCCCCTTCTCCTTCACGTCGAGTCCCTCGAGGGTGGCCAGCAGCGTGAACGGATTTAGGCTGAGCCGCCGCAGGGCGACGGGGCGGTGCAGCGCTTCGGAGAGCTTCCGCTCCGCCACGCCGCGCAGGATCGGCGGCAGGACGAGGAACCCGAGGATCGCCCAGATGGCCAGAACCCCGGCAACGACGATCAGGATTCTTCGGACGAGCGGGCGGTTCACTCTGAGGGTCACCATGGGTTTTCCGCTTCCCTTCGCATCCTAACGCCCCGGCCGCCCGTCGAAGCGCCGGAATCCCGGCACGAAGGTGCCTTTGCCGATCAGCCGGGGAGCGGCCATCCCGCGATCGAGGCCGCGAGGATCTCGACCGGATGCGCCGCGGGAAGGGTCTTGCCGCGCCGGCGCAGGATCTTCTGGATCTGGAGCGTGCATCCCGGGTTGGCGCTGGCGAGAAGGTCCGCGCGCACCGAGAGCACCTTGTCCGCCTTGCGCTTGCCGATCTCCTCGGAGCTCTCGGGCTCCACCAGGTTGTAGACGCCGGCACTGCCGCAGCACTGGTCTCCGTCGGGAATCTCGACGAGCTCGATCCCCGGGATGTCGGCGAGGAGGCGACGGGGCTGTTCGCGGATGCGCTGCGCGTGCGCGAGGTGGCAGGCGTCGTGATAGGCGACCCGCGCGCGGACCGGGTTGCGGCGCGCGAAGGGCGCGACCCCGGCGAGGAACTCCGAGACGTCCCGCACCTTCGAGGAGAAGGCCCGCGCTCGCGAAGCCCAATTCGGGTCCTCGGCGAGGAGCCGCCCGTATTCCTTCATCGTCGAGCCGCAGCCGGCCGCGTTGACGAGGACCGCTTCGAGAGGCCCCCCCTCCCGTTCCTCCTCTTCGAAGCGAGCGATCGTGTCCTTCGCGAAGGCCAGCGCTTCCGGCTCCCGCCCGGCGTGGACCGAGAGCGCGCCGCAGCATCCCTGGCCGGCCGGGACGGCGACTTCGAAGCCTTCCACCGAGAGGACGGCGAGCGTGGCGTCGTTGACTCCGGGGAAGAAGACGCGCTGGACGCAGCCGGCCAGGAGCGCCACGCGCCCCCGGCGCGGGAGCCGCGCGGGAACGACCTGCGGCAGGCTACCGCCGACTCCGTGGAGCGTGACCGGGGGAAGCAGCTCCTCCATCGCCGCGAGACGCCGCGGAAGCAGGCGCATCAGGCCGATCCGGCGCAGGAGCCCCTGCAAACCCGACTCCGTGTAGAGCCACATCAGGAAGGCCGCCGCCCGGAGCCTCCGGGGATGAGGAAAGAGCGCGAAGATCGCCTCGCGGAGGAACTTGTCCGCGCCGGGCCGGTCGAGCCGCCGCTCGAGCTCCGCCCGCGTCCGCTCGATCAGGACGTCATACTGGACGCCGGACGGGCACGCCGGCATGCATCCCATGCACCCAAGGCACCGGTCGAAGTGCCGCGCGACCGATTCGCTCCAGCCGATCTTGCCCTCGGCCAGTCCCCGCATCAGGTCGATGCGCCCGCGCGGGGAATCCATCTCCTCGCCCCACGACGTATAGGTCGGGCACGCCGGCAGGCAGAACCCGCAGTGGACGCAGTCGTCGAGGAGCGTGCGCTCGACCCCGCCCGCGATTTGTGATTTCTGATTTGTGACTCGTGATTGGCCTGGAGAACTGTCTTCTGGGCTAATCACAAATCACCAATCTTCTTAGATGCCGCCAACGAAGCGGCCCGGCGCCAGGCGCCGCTCCGGATCCAGACGCTCCTTGACGCTGCGCATCACCGGCAAGGACTGCGGCGCTGGCCCCCACACATCCACCAGCGACCGAATCGCCGTCGGCGCTGCCTCCAGGACGAGCGTGCCCCCCAACCGCGCCAGCTTCTCCCGAGCCGCCCGAATCGCCGCGGCCACGTCCACGGGATCCGCCGGCGAGGCCCCGAGGAACCCGAGTCCCAACGTCGCGTACCACGCGAATCGGAAACCGGGAAGCACCGCGTTCAGCCCCGGCAGGATCTCCCCCGCCACGAACTCGATCGACGCCGGCAGCGCCGCGAGCTTTCCTCGCAGCGGAGGAGCCGAGCGAAGATCGTCGTGCTCGCTCCAGAAGCTCCGCGCCTCCGCCTCGTCGAGGACGGCGCAGGAAGCCTTCCGGGGGCCGAGCGACTCGGACAGCCTCTCGCGCTGCTCGGTTACGCCCGCGCGGAATCCTTCGAACCGCACCGCGGTGTCGAAGAGGCCGTCTTCCCGTCGCACGGCGACGACGGAGGAAGGCTCCAGCTGCGCCTCCCGGATCTTCTTGACGAGCTCCCGGACGCCGGCCGCCGTGCCCGCGGCGATCACGAGCGTCGTCTCCTCCTCCGGAAGCGGGTGCAGGCGAAACGTCGCCGTCGCGATCAGGCCGAATGTTCCGAGCGAACCGACCATCAGCTTGGGCAGGTCGAACCCCGCGACGTTCTTGACGACCTTTCCGCCGCCGCGCGCGAGCGTGCCGTCGCAGCGAACAAAGGAGACGCCGATCAGCAGGTCGCGCACGGAGCCGAACCGCGCCCGCCGCGGCCCGAACGAGTTGGCGGCGACGATGCCTCCGACCGTCTTTTTCCCGGGCAGCGCCGGATCGAGGGCCAGCCGCTGGCGGTGCGCGCCGAGGGTCTCCTGCAGCGAGCCGAGCGTCATCCCCGCCTCGACGACGGCGATCTGATCGGAGGGTGCATGCTCGACGACCCGGGAGAGGCCCGACGTCTTCACGAGCGCGTCGAGCCGCGCCGGCGCAGCGCCCAGCTCGAGGTCGGTCCCTCCGCCGACGAACGCCAGCGACTCGCCGCGGACGGCCGAATCGCGGACGACCTCCACCGCTTCCTCGACTGTCTCCGGTTCGTAGACCTTGCGGGGGGCGACGCCCAGGATCGCGTCCTCCGGCGTCGGGGCCCGGCCGGCGAGCGTCACTCGCGCCACGCCGCGCCCGAGGCCTCGGCCGGATGCGGGCGATATGGCCCGGGGCGGTCGCCGCAAAGCCGGGGCGTCGGGAAGACCTTGCCGGGATTGAGCCTCGACTCCGGGTCGAAGGCGCAGCGCACCAGGCCCATCGTGTCGAGGTCCTCGGGCGAGAACATGTCGGCCATGTACGCCGCCTTGTCCGACCCGACGCCGTGCTCGCCCGTGATCGAGCCGCCGTAGCGCACGCACATCCTCAGGATGTCGCCGCCGACCTTTTCGGCCGCCTCCTCCTGACCGGGCACCTTCTCGTCGTAGAGGATCAACGGGTGGAGGTTGCCGTCGCCGGCGTGGAAGACGTTGGCGACGCGCAGGCCGGCCGCCGCCGCCATCTCGTCGATCTCGCGCAGGACCTTCGCGATCTCCGAGCGCGGGATGACCCCGTCCTGGACGAAGTAGTTGGGGCTGATGCGGCCGACCGCAGCGAAAGCGCTCTTCCTCCCCTTCCACATGAGCGCCCGCTCCGCCTCGTCGCGCGGCCGCCGGACCTCGATCGCGCCGCACTGGCGCGCCAGCTCGACCGCGTTGTCCGAGGTGCACTCGACTTCCGCCTCCGGCCCGTCCGCGTCCATCAGGAGCGCCGCGCCGACGTCGGGCCAGTCGAGGCCGGTCGCCGCCTTCGCCGCGACGATCGCCAGCCGGTCCATCATCTCGATGGCCGCCGGGACGATCCCCGAGGCGATGATGGCCGAAACGGCGTGGCCCGCCTCGTCGGTCGAAGGAAACGTCGCGAAGAACGTGCGGGTCGCCTGGGGCTTGCGGAGAATCCGGAGGACGACCTCGGTGACGATCCCGATCATCCCCTCGCTTCCGACCAGAACCCCGAGCAGGTCGTAGCCCGGCGTGTCCAGGACCGGGCCGCCCAGGTCCACGACGTCTCCGTTGGCCAGGACGACGCGGGCGCCCAGCACGTGGTTGGTCGTGAAGCCGTACTTCAAGCAGTGCGCGCCGCCCGAGTTCTCGGCGACGTTGCCGCCGATCGTGCAGACGCTCTGCGACGAGGGATCGGGGGCGTAGTAGTAGCCGGCGGGGCCGATGGCCTTGCTGACGTCGAGGTTGGCGACTCCCGGCTCGACCCTCATCCAGCCGTTCTCCAGGTCCACCTCGAGGATCCGCCGCATCCTCGACAGGCCGAGGACGACGCAGCCGGGAACCGGAAGCGCGCCGCCGGAGAGCCCGGTCCCGGCGCCGCGGGCGACGACGGGCATCCCCGCGTCCCGCGAGATCCGGAGGACCTCCGCGACCTCCTCCGTCGAGCCCGGCAGGACGACGAGGCCCGGCGTGACGCGGAATCCGGTCAGGCCGTCGCACTCATAAGTCCGAAGCTCGGCCGGATCGGAGATGCAGTGGCGCTCTCCGACGACGGCGGCGATCCGGTCGATGACCGAGCTCACGGGCCTTCGTTTACTCCAGGTACGGGTAGGCGGACAAGGTCAGGAACTCGATGAAGTCTCCGGATCCCACGAGCTCGTCGAGAATCGTCGCGGCCTCTCGCAGCCGGTTGGTCTCCGCGCCGCCGAGGCTCTCCAGCTCCTCGTCGCGGATCTCCTCGTACAGCTTGGGCGTGGCCTCACGCCCGTCGGAGAGGCGCGCGCGGTTGTGGATCCACTGCCAGAGCTGCGAGCGCGCGATCTCGGCCGTCGCGACGTCCTCCATGAGGTTGTAGATCGCCGCCGCGCCGTTGCCCGAGAGCCAGGAGTTCAGGTACTGCAGCGCGACGTTGACGTTGTTCCGGAAGCCGGCCTCCGTTACCGAGCCGCCCGGCACGCGCGTGTCGGTGAGCTGCGCGGCGGAAACCGAGACGTCCTCGCGCAGCCGCTCCTTCTGGTTGGCGCGGCCCGAGAGCGCCTTCTCGAAGATCTCGAGTGCGACGGGGACCAGGTCCGGGTGAGCCACCCACGTGCCGTCGAAGCCGTCGCCGGACTCGCGCAGCTTGTCCTCGCGGACCTTCGCGAGGGCCTTCTCGTTGACGTCGCGGTCCTTGCGGCTCGGGATGAAGGCGGCCATCCCGCCCATCGCGTGCGCGCCGCGCCGATGGCAGGTCGCGACGAGGAGCTCCGTGTAGGCCCGCATGAAGGGAACCGTCATCGTCAGCTGCGCCCGGTCCGGCAGGACCAGGTCACGCCGCCGGCGAAGCGTCTTGATCGTCGAGAAAAGGTAGTCCCAGCGGCCGGCGTTCAAGCCGCTCGAGTGCTCGGAGAGCGCGTGGAGGATCTCCTCCATCTCGAACGCCGCCGGAAGGGTCTCGATCAGGACGGTGGCCCGCACGCTCCCCCGGGGAATCCCGACCTCCTGCTGGGCGAAGAGGAAGACATCGTTCCAGAGCGCCGCCTCCCGGTGGCTCTGCATTTTCGGAAGATAGAAGTAAGGGCCGGTTCCGCGGTCCAGGCGCTCCCGAGCGTTGTGGAAGAAGTAGAGGCCGAAGTCGAAGAGGGACGCCGAGACCTTCTCCCCGTCCACGGCGACGTGCTTCTCCTCGAGGTGCCAGCCCCTCGGCCGCACCAGGAGGGTCGCGATCGTGTCGTTCAACCGGTAGCGCTTCCCCTCCGGGCTGGCGAACTCGATCCTCCTGCGGACCGCGTCCACGAGGTTCGCCTGCCCGACCACGACGTTCTCCCAGGTCGGAGAGAGGGAGTCCTCGAAGTCCGCCATGAAGACGTCGGCGCCGGAGTTGAGAGCGTTGATCATCATCTTGCGCTCGACCGGGCCGGTGATCTCGACCCACCGCCGCGAGAGGTCCCCCGGTGTCGGGGCGACCTTCCAGGACCCTCGCCGCACCGCCTCGGTCTCGGGGAGGAACGCCGGCAGGGCGCCGGCGTCGAACTCGGCCTGCCGCGCGGCGCGCCTCGCCAGCAGGTCCCGCCGGACGGGTTGAAACTGCCGGTGCAGCTTCTCGACGAAGGCCAGCGCGGGCGCCGACAGGATCGCGTCGCCCTCCGGAGGCACGCGGCCCTCGACCCGGATCCCCTTCTCCATGGCTCCTCCTGGCGACCAGCCGGGATTATGCCCGGATTCGTCTTCGGTGGCTCCTTGAGGCCCCGGCTGGAATAGGATTTCGCCGTAAGAACGTCCGTCAAGGGACCGGGGCTGCTCCGTGCGGCTCCATGGAGGAGGAGAGGGATGAAGAATCGGATGAAAAGCCGGTCCGGGAAGGGCCTCGAACGCCGGGAATTCCTGAAGATCTCGCTGGCCGCGGGAGCGTCGCTCGCCGCGCCGTCGATCTTCACCCGCAGCGCGTCGGCGCAGCAGGAGCGGGTCCTGAAGATCGTCCAGTGGAAGCACTTCGTCCCGGACTACGACAAGTGGTTCGACGTCTTCGCCAAGGAGTTCGGCGACAAGAACAAGTGCAAGGTCGAGGTGGACTACGTCGCGACGCCCGACCTTCCGACGGCGATCGCGGCGGACATTTCGCGTGGCAGCGGCCATGACATCTTCCACTTGAACGGCACCGGGGCGTGGCTCTACGACAACACCCTCGTGGACGTCACCGAGGTCGCCAACCGGCTGGGCAAGGAATTCGGCGGCTGGATTCCCGAGGCCTCGCAGCTGGCAGTCGTCAAGGGCAAGTGGCTCATCATCCCGCACTGGTACATGAGCTTCCCGTGGATCATCAACCGCAAGTACTTCAACGACGTCGGCGAGGACTTCACCGACAAGACGACCTGGAACGACATCCTTCGCATCGGCGCCAAGATGAAGAAAGCCGGGTACCCGATCGGGATCCCGGTCTCCCAGACTCCCGACTCCAACGACAACCTCGTCCCGCTGATGGACTCCTTCAAGGCCTACATGTTCGACAAGGATGGCAACATCGCGTTCTCCAAGAAGGAGATCGTGGACGTCCTGAAGTTCGGCGAGCAGCTCTTCAAAGACACGATGACCGACGAGGTCCTCTCCTGGGACGACACCTCCAACAACCGCTTCATCATCTCGGGCAAGGGCTCGATGGTCTGCAACCCGATTTCGGCCTACCGTACGGCCGCCAAGGACCAGCCCGACGTCTACAAGAACCTCGCGATCGTCAAGCCGCCCATCGGACCGGCGGGCGTGCGCGTCGGCGGCGCCCGGACGATGTCCTACGGCATCTACAACTTCTCCAAGAACCAGGACCTCGCCAAGGAGTTCCTCTACACGATGAACAAGGAGTCGCTGCGCGGGATGGAGGCCTCGACCGGGTACGACCATCCATACCTGAAGGCCTTCATGAAGAAGCCGATGCCGGTCATCGGCAGCGAGCCCAAGCTCGAGCTGCTCCAGGACTACCAGGAGTACGTCAAGTTCATCGGCTTCCCCGGCCCGATGACCAAGACCGCGACCTCGATGTACGCGAAGTTCATCGTGCCGACGATGTTCGCGGAGGTCTGCAAGGGCAAGACGCCGCGCACCGCGATGGAAGAGGCCGAACAAAAGCTCCGGGCGGTGTGAGTCTCCGCGCGCCGGCTTCGCGGCCGGCGCGCCTTCGCTTTCGCACCCGAGAGGACGAGGCATGAGCCAGCGGGAATCGAGACGGACCGGTCTGCGCCGGAGGGACCTCCTCAAGGGGGCCCTCGCGGCCGGCGCCGCGATCGCCGCTCCCTCCGTTTTCCCGAGGAGCGCGTCGGCGCAACAGGAGCGCACGCTCAAGATCGTCCACTGGAAGCACTTCGTGCCGGACTACGACAAGTGGTTCGACGTCTTCGCCAGGGAGTTCGGGGAGAAGAACAAGTGCAAGGTCGAGGTGGACTACGTCGCGACCGCGGACCTGCCGACCGCGATCGCGGCCGACATCTCCCGCCGGAGCGGCCACGACATCTTCCACCTGAACGGCACCGGCGCGTGGCTCTACGACAACACCCTGGTGGACGTCACCGACGTGGCCAACCGCCTCGGGAGGGAGTTCGGCGGCTGGATCCCGGGCGCCTCAGGGATCGCGGAAGTCCGGGGAAAGTGGCTCTGCATCCCGCACTGGTTCATCCGCTACCCGTTCATCATCAACCGCGGCCACTTCCAGGAGGCCGGCGTCGACTACAACGACAAGACGACCTGGAACGACCTGCTCGCGGCGGGGACGAAGCTGAAGAAGGCCGGCTATCCGTTCGGCATCCCCGTCTCCCAGACGCCGGACTCCAACGACAACCTCTACCCGCTGATGCTCTCGTTCAAGGCAACCCTCTTCGACAGTGCCGGCAAGGTCGCCCTCGCCCGCAAAGAGATCCTCGAGGTGCTGCGGTTCGGCGAGCGGCTCTTCAAGGAGACGATGACCGACGAGGTCCTCTCCTGGGACGACACCTCCAACAACCGCTACATCATCTCGGGCAAGGGCTCGCTCATCTGCAACCCGATCTCGGCCTACCGGACCGCCGCCAAGGAACAGCCCGACGTCTACAAGAACCTGGAGATCCAGAAACCGCCGCTCGGCCCCTCCGGGGAGCGAATCGGCGGCGCGCGGACCATGTCCTACGGGATCTACAACTTCTCGAAGGAGCAGGACCTCGCCCGGGAGTTCCTCTACACGATGAACAAGGAGGGCCTCCGCGGCATGGAGGCCTCGACCGGCTACAACCACCCGTTCCTGAAGGCGTTCCTGAGAAAACCGATGCCGGTCATCGGCCACGAGCCCAAGCTCGAGGTCGAGCAGGACTTCGCCGACTGGGTCCGGTTCATCGGCGCCCCGGGCCCCATGACCAAGACGGCGACGACGATGTACGCAAAGTTCATCGTGCCGACGATGTTCGCCGAGGTCTGCAAGGGGAAAGCGCCGCGCGCCGCGATGGAAGAAGCGGAGCAGAAGCTGCGGGCGGTCTAGGTCCTTGGCGGACGTCGTCCTCGACAGGGTCGAGAAGCGCTTCGGCGACGTCCTCGCAGTCGCCGGCATCGACCTGACGATCCGCGACCAGGAGTTCCTCGTCCTCGTCGGCCCCTCCGGCTGCGGCAAGACGACGACGCTCCGGATGATCGCCGGGCTCGAAGAGGTCACCAACGGCGACATCCGAATCGGCGGGCGCTCCGTGACGCACCTGCCTCCCCGCGGCCGGGACATCGCGATGGTCTTCCAGAGCTACGCGCTCTACCCGCACATGACCGTCGCCCGCAATATGTCCTTCTCGCTGAAGCTGCGCGGCACGCCGAGAGCCGAGATCGACCGCCGGGTCAAGGAGGTCGCCGGGATCCTCGGCCTGACCGAGCAGTTGAACCGCAAGCCCCGGCAGCTCTCGGGCGGGCAGCGCCAGAGGGTCGCGGTGGGCGCGGCGCTCTGCCGCCAGGCCGGCGTCCTGCTCTTCGACGAGCCGCTCTCCAACCTCGACGCGAAGCTGCGGGTCCACATGCGCACGGAGCTGAAGCGCCTCCACCTGGCCATCCGCTCGACGATGGTCTACGTGACGCACGACCAGGTCGAGGCGATGACGATGGGCGACCGGATCGTGATCATGAACGGCGGGGTGATCTGCCAGGTCGGGACTCCCCTGGAGATCTACGACAAGCCGGCCAGCCGGTTCGTCGCGGGGTTCATCGGCAGCCCGCCCATGAACTTCTTCGAGGGGGAGATCGCCGCGGACGAGGCGGGCGCCGCCGTCCTGCTCGGAGGAGGGCTCCAGCTTCCGCTGCCGCGGCCGGACCTCGCGGAGCGGGCCGGGCGGAAGGTCTGGCTCGGGATCCGTCCCGAGCACATCTCGCTCACGCAGGCCGGGCGCATGACTTCCGAGGTCTCCCTCCACCGCGTCTTTCGGACCGCGAAAGTCCCGTCGGTCATCGAGGTCGTCGAGCCGCTCGGCCACCGCGTCATCCTGACGGCGAGGAGCGCCGCCGGCCCGTTCCAGATGGAGACGGAGATCCACGCCGGCGTCCACGGCGGCGAGAGGGTGGAGCTCTGGTTCGACATGAACCGCGCTTACCTTTTCGACCGCGACACCGAGGCGGCGATCTGATGGGCGCGAAGGTCCCGATCCTGCCGTCCGCGCGAGAACCCGAACGCCGACCGAAGCTCCTCGAGCGCGAGGCTCCATTCGGGTACCTCCTCGTCCTGCCCGCGGTCCTCTACCTCGCCGTCTTCATCGCCTACCCGTTCCTGATGTCCATCTACATGAGCTTCACCGACGCCCAGGCGGGCAACCCGAAGTGGGAGTTCATCGGGACTCAGAACTACTCGAAGGTCGAGAGCTACCAGGTCCTCGCCAACGACTTCGTCCTGGCGACCCTGCCGGACGAGGCGGCCGCGAAGCGGTTCGCGGCGGCGCGCGACTCGGCGAAGGTCACGACCGAGCCGGCGGGCTCGCGGTTCCGCGCCGTCCTGGAGGCGGCCGGGACGCGGGTGCCGCTGCTGGAGCTCGGCAGCGAAGGGGACGCCTCGTACCTGGGCGAGACCGTCGGCAAGGAGCTGTCCTGGAAAGTCGAGAAGCGCGGCGGCCAATACGCCGTGGTGGCCCACGCCGCCGAGGACGCGCCGGTGACGTTCGGCCCCTACAACGACAAGGCGACGCTCAACCGGGAGCGGCGAAGCGACATCCTCGTGCCGGCGAAGACGACCGTCAAGACGCAGGGCAAGGGCGTGATGCAGGACCCCAACTTCCGGCTCGCGGTCAAGAACACCTTCAAGTACACGTTCGGGACCGAGGCGATCAAGCTCTGCCTGGGGATTCCCTGCGCGCTGATCCTGAACCGCAAGTTCGGCGGCCGCCGCCTCCTGCGAGGGCTCCTCGTCATTCCCTGGGTCATCCCGATCGCGATCTCCGCCCAGGCCTGGCTCTGGATCCTGGACTCCACCTACAGCGTCATCAACTGGTGCCTCGTGCACTGGGGGATCCTCTCGCCCGGCAACATCATCAACTTCCGGGGCGACAAGAACTGGGCGATGCTGTCGGTCATCGCGGTCAACGTCTGGCGCGGGTTCCCGTTCACGACGATCGTGATCCTCGCGGGGCTGACGGCGATCCCCGACGAGATCCTCGAGCGCGCGCGCCTGGACGGAGCCAACGGCCTGCAGCGGTTCGCCTACGTCATCTCGCCGATGGTCCGGCCGATCCTGATGGTCTCGCTGCTCTTCTCCGTCATCTTCTCCTTCACCGACTTCAACACGATCTGGATCATCACCAAGGGCGGGCCGTACGACCAGACGCAGGTCCTCTCGACTTACGCCTACCAGCTCGGCGTCAACGCCGGTTACCTGGCCAGGGGCGCGGCGATCTCTCTCTTCATGTTCCCGATCATGGCCGTGATGGTCTTCTTCATGCTGCAGTTCCTGAGGCGCGAGGCATGACGCCGGGGCGGTTCTGGCTGCGCGTCAAGCCGCACTTCACGTCCTGGGCGGGGCTGGCCCCGTTCCTGGCGTTCGCGCTCTTCCCCTTCTACTGGGGACTGATCACGTCGCTGAAGGCCGACGCGAACCTCTACGACTTGAAGGCCAACCCGTTCTGGTTCGCCTCGCGCGACAAAACGACCGGAAAGCCGTACCACAAGGACATCATCATTCCCGCTTCGCTGACCGAGGGGACGCTGAAGTGGAAGATCCCCTTGAACGCGGCGACGACGCGGAGCGACAGCGAGCAGAACCCCAGGCCGATCGCCTTCATCGGCGAGCAGCCGATCGTCTCTCCCGTGGACGGCGTCCTCTCCGAGAAGACGGTCGCCGAGGGGGCCGTCGCGCATCCCAACGAGGTCATCGGCGTCATCCGGGTGGCGAGCCCGACGACGACGCACTACCGGTACCTGAAGAGCACCCCCTTCTACCGGTGGATGCGGGTCAGCCTCGTGACCGGCCTCGCCGTGGTCGCGATCACGCTGCTCCTCGCGGTGCCGGCGGCCTACGGGCTCGCCCGGCTGCGCTTCCCCGGCAACCGGCCGATCGGGATCGCGATCTTCCTGACGTACCTGATCCCTCCGACGATTCTCTTCATTCCCTTCTCCCAGTTCGTCGGCGCGATGCACATCGACAACACGATCTGGTCGTTGATCCTGACCTACCCGACCTTCACCGTGCCGTTCTGCACGTGGCTGCTGATGGGATTCTTCCGAAGCGTCCCGAAGGAGATCGAGGAGCGGGCCCTCCTGGACGGGGCGACCCGCTTCCAGATGCTCCGCCAGGTGGTCATCCCGGTCGTCCTGCCCGGGATCCTCACCGCGGCGATCTTCGCCTTCACCCTCTCCTTCCAGGAGTACATCTACGGGCTGACCTTCATCAGCTCGACGGTCAACCGGACCATCCCCGTCGGCATCAGCGTCGAGATGGTCCGGGGCGACGTCTACTTCTGGGGCCCGCTCATGGCCTCGGCCATCCTCGGCTCCATCCCGGTCGTGATCGTCTACGCTCTGTCGCTGGACTACTTCATCTCGGGAATGACGACCGGGGCAGTGAAATGACCGTCCGCCGCCGTCCGTCTCTCTCCTAAAACAAGAGGAGGAAAGTCATGCCTCTCGTCCGGGTCTCCCTTCGACGCGGCAAGCCCTCGACCTACCTCCAGGCCATCGGGGAGTCCGTCCACCAGGCCATGGTCGCCACGATCAACGTGCCTCCGGAGGACCGCTTCCAGGTCATCACGCAGCACCCGCCGGAGGAGCTGATCTGCGACCGCCAGTACCTGGGGATCCAGCGCAGCCCGGACGCGATCGTCGTCCAGATCACCCTCAACAGCGGCCGCACGGTCGAAATGAAGCGGGCCCTCTACAAGGCGATCGCCGAGAACCTCTCGAAGAACCCCGGGCTGCGCAAGGAAGACGTCCTCGTCAACCTCGTCGAAGTAGCGAAGGAGAACTGGTCCTTCGGCAACGGCCAGATGTCCTACCCGCCGTAGCGTCGGTCAGCCGGCGCGGGCGACGGTCCGGCCCGTGGAGTTTCGAAGACTCCGTGTCGGTTCCTCCGAAGGGTCCGGGGACGCGGCCGCGGCGGCCGCCCACCACTCCCGCGCCCGCTCGTGGGTCCAGGGCGGAAGCTCGAGAGCCCGGAGGCGCCGGGCCAATTCGCCGGCGGTCTGGGGGCGGCGAGCCGGGTCTTTCTCGAGGCACTCCATGACGAGATCCTCGAGCGCCGCGGGGATCGCCAGGCCCGTTCGTCCCGAAGGCCGGATCGGGACGGACCGGACGTGGTCGATCAGGTAGTCAATGGGGCTCTGCGAGTCGAAGACGGGCTTGCCCGAGAGAAGCCGGTAAGCGACGCAGCCGAGGGAGTAGAGGTCGGCTCGCCGGTCGAAGGTCCGCTCCCCCCGCGCCACCTCGGGCGCCATGTACTCGGGCGTGCCGGCGACGACGCCGACCGCGGTCGCGCCGGCCTCCGCGGCGACGCCGAGGGACTTGACGAGCCCGAAGTCGAGAACCTTGACGAAGTCGAGCTCCAAGCCGTATCGGCAGACGAAGATGTTGGCGGGCTTGATGTCGCGGTGCACGAGGTCGCGTTCGTGCGCTTCCTCGAGCGAGCCGCAGACCTGCGCCAGGACGTGGACCACGCGCTCCGGCGGCATCGGGCCGTGCCGGCGCACGAGCGTGTCCGCGTCCATCCCCGACAGCAACTCCATCACGTAGTAGAACGCCCCCTCCTCCGTGATGCCGAAGTCGTAGACCTGGACGGTGTGGGGCGAGCACAGCGCCGCCGTCGCCTGCGCTTCCCTCTCGAAGCGCGCGAGCGTGTCGGAGGAGATTCCCCCCGAGGCGTCCGGGCGAATCAGCTTGATCGCCGCGGGCCGGGCCAGCAGCCGGTGCTGCGCCTGCCACACCTCCCCCATTCCGCCGCGGCCGATCGCCCGCACGAGCTGGTAGCTGCCGAGCTCTCGAGCGCGTTTGACCTCCTGGTTGAGGGCATGGATGATCCGGGAGAGCACGATCGCCAGGACGCTCGAGACCGCTACGGGAAGAAAGCTGCGGCCGAACTTCGCGAGCGTCGGAAGTGGCGCTCCGGCGACGACGTGGATCATCATGCCGACCACGTCCATCGCGGCGGTCGCCAGCGTCGCGATCAGAACCCTCCGGCGCGTGTTGGGAACGAGGAGGGGGAACACGATGAGCCAGACGACGAGCGGGGACCAGCCGCGCGAAGCGTCCCTCAGGGCGATCGGCGACGCGTGGTAATAGACCGAGATGAAGAAGCCCTGCAGGACCTGGAACGCCGGCGCCATGTCGATCAGGCGCCGGGGCTCGAGCCGGAAGCACAGCCAAAGCATCGTCAGGGAGTTGAGCGACCCGAGGCAGGGCGCCCCGAACCCCAGCCAGCGGCCGATCGGCGTCGCGTTCGCGGGCGGAGAAAAGAAATCCACCAGGCCGATCAAGGGCGCGGCGACCGAGCTCGCCATGCAGACCAGCTTCATCCGCCGGACGGCCGTCTGGAGGAGCTCCGGGGTCAGGACTGCGGAGGGAGTCGAGGCCTCGGGCAGGATCTCTGCGTCGGACTCCTGGCGAGCCCCCGGACCCGCGGGAAGCGCCCGAGCGAAAGCGATCCGAGGATTCTAGCGGGTTCCGGTTTCTTCCCGGAGGCGATGCTTCTGGACCTTGCCGAGGGCGTTGCGCGGCAGCTCCTCGACGACACGGACCTCGCGCGGGCGCTTGTAGTCGGCGAGCGACCGGGCGCAGAAGGCCGAGAGCTCCTCGAGCAGCGCCTCGGAGGAGATCCCGGGTCCCGGATCCGGCCTGAGGACGACGGCGGCGACGATCCGCTCTCCCCAGACCCGGTCGGGCGCGCCGAGGACCGCCACCTCGCGGATCCTCGGGTGGCGGCGCAGCACGTCCTCGATCTCCCGCGCCGAGATCTTGAAGCCGCCGCTCTTGATGAAGTCCACGGACTTCCGGCCGGCGATCGTGACGAAGCCGTCCGCTCCCCGCCGGCCCATGTCCCCGGTCGCGAACCAGTCGCCGCGGAACGACGCGGCGGTCTCCTCCGGGCGGCCGCGGTACCGAGTCATCATGCCGTTGCTCCGGACGAGGAGCTCTCCGGGCTCGTCCCCGGGCGAGTCGGCACCCGACTCGTCCACGATCCGGACCTCGCAGCCGGGTACCGGGCGTCCCACCGTGCCCGGCCGGCGGTCGTCGTAGAGGTTGGAGAGCGTGAAGAGCGTCTCGCTCATCCCGTAACGCTCGAGGATCCGGTGGCCGGTCAGCTCCTCGAAGCGGCGAAAGTCATCGCCGGGGAGCGGGGCGCTTCCCGAGGTGAAGAGGCGGGCCCGCGACAGGGCCTCAGCCGCGCGGGGATCCGACCCGGCGAGCTCGAGGAGCTTGACGTACATCGTCGGGACGCCCTGGAAGAGCGTCGCGCCGCCCGTGGCGAACGCCTCGGCGATCCGGGCCGCGTCGAAGCGCTCGAAGAGCAGGACCGTCATCCGGTTCAGCAGCGCGCCGTGGATTCCCAGCCCCAGCCCGTGGACGTGGAAGAGCGGCAGGGCGAGCGCCATCCGGTCCGCCGGCGAGAAGCGCCACAGGCCGGTGACGGCCTCCATGTTCTCGACGATCGCGCGGAAGGACAGCTCGACGCCCTTGCTCTTTCCGGTCGTTCCGGAGGTGTACAGGAGGATCGCGGTGTCCTCGTCGGAAAGCGAAGGAGGATCGGAACTCCCCGCGCTCCCTTCCGAAACGAGATCGTCGAACCGAACGTCTCCCGCTCCCGGCGCCTCGCCGCCCAGGCGGACGCGGAGCGTCAATTCCTGGAAGGAATCCGTTTCCGCCTCCCCCGGCCCGAGAAGGACCGCGCTCGCCCCCGAGTCCGAGAGGATGTGCGCGATCTCCTCGCCCCGGTAGCGCGTGTTGACCGGGACGTGGACCGCCCCGAGCCGGTAGTGGCCCAGGAGCGCGATGACGACCTCGGGGCACGTCGGCGCGAAGACCGCGACCCGGTCGCCGCGCGCGACGCCGGCGGAAGCCAGGCCGCGGGCGTAGATCCCCGAGAGGCGGTCCAGGTCGGCGAAGGTCCATGTCCGTCCCTCGAAGACGATCGCGGGCTTGCCCGGCTCCTCGCGAAGTCGGGAGAAGAGCCGCTCGAACCGCGACGTCGTCATACCGAGCCCGCGCCGAGGAACTGTTCCCGCACGCGCGGGTCCCGCGAAAGGTCCGCGGAGGTTCCCGCCAGCGTCACGCGGCCCGTCTCGAGGACATAAGCGCGGTCGGCGAGCGCCAGCGCGTGCGGGACGTTCTGTTCGACGAGCAGGATCGTGACGCCCTGCTCCCGAATCCTCGCGAGCGCCGAGAAGACTTCCTTGACCAGCAGCGGCGCCAGCCCCAGGGCCGGCTCGTCGAGCAGGAGCAGGCGCGGCTGCGACATCAGGCCGCGGCCGATCGCGCACATCTGCTGCTCGCCGCCCGAGAGCGTGCCCGCCTTCTGGCGGGTCCGCTTCGCCAGCTGCGGGAACATCGTCAGGACCGCCTCGAGCGTGGCCGCGCGGCGAGGTCGGGCCGCCCTGCCGTACGCGCCCATCTCGAGGTTCTCGCGCACGGTCATGCCGGGCCAGAGCTGGCGCGCCTCGGGGATCAGGACGAGGCCGAGGCCGACCAGGTCGTAGGCGGCCTTTCCCGCGACCTCTTCGCCCGCGAAGAGGACCTGCCCGCGCCGGGGCTTGAGCAGCCCGCAGAGCGCTTTGAGGATCGTCGTCTTCCCCGCGCCGTTGGCTCCGATCAGCGTGACGACCTCGCGCTCGCCGACTTCGAAGGAGACGTCCCAGACAGCCTGGACGCCGCCGTAGAACACGTCGAGGTGGGAGACCGAGAGCATTGCCCCTAAACCGCCTCTTCACCCAGATACGCCGAGATGACTTCGGGATGACGGACGACCTCCATGGGCTTGCCCTCCGCGATCTTGAGGCCGAAGTTCAGGACGAGGATCCGGTCGGAGACCCCGACGACCGCGTGAACGTGGTGCTCGATCATCAGGACCGTCACGCCCGACTCGCGGATCGACCGGATCAGCTTCATCGCGTCCACGATCTCGGAGGGATTCAGTCCGCCCATGACTTCGTCGAGGCAAAGGACCTCGGGCCCGGTCGCCAGCGCGCGTGCGATCTCGAGCCGCTTCAGCTCGCCGATCGTCAGCGTGCCGGCCAGGACCTCCGCCTTGCGGACCAGGCCCGTCTTCTCGAGGATCTCGCCGACCCGCCGCCCGGCCTCCGCCCCGCGAAGGCGCGCGCGGCCGAAGTGAGCGCCGACCGAGACGTTCTCGCGGACGGTCATGTCCCGGAACGGCCGGACGATCTGATGTGTCCGGACGAGCCCGCGCGCCACGATCGCGTGGTTGGGCAGCCGCTCGATCCGCTCCCCGCGGAACCGCACGATCCCGGAGTTAGGTTGCACCGAGCCGACCAGGCAGGAGAAGAGCGTGGTTTTGCCCGCCCCGTTCGGGCCGATGACGCCGAAGATCTCGCCGCGGGCGACCGAGAAGGTCACGCCGGAGAGGGCGAGCAGCCCCTCGTAGCGCTTGATCAGGCCCTCGACGCCGAGGATCGCGTCAGCCGGCATCGGGCACCGGCCTCGAGAAGGAGCGTGTGATCCGGCCGCGCACGCGACGGTAGAGCCCCAGCAGCCCCCGAGGCTCGAAGAGCATCACCGCGATGAGCATCCCGCCGTAAAGGAAGAGGTAGGAGTCGCGAAGCGCGGGGCTCGACAGCAGCTTGATCTGGAGGTATCCGAAGAGCAGAGCGCCCAGCACCGGCCCGGCGACCGTCCCCAGGCCCCCGACGATCGGCATCAGGACGATCGAGAGCGAGAGCCGGAAGTCGAAGACCGAGTTGGGCGAGATGTACTGAAAGTTGATCGCGAAGAGGCTCCCCGCGAGCGCGACGAGCGCGGCCGACAGGGCGTGGACGAGGACCTTGTACTTCGTGGAGTGCACTCCGACGGCCTCGGCCGCGTCGATGTCCTGCCGGATCGCCCGCAGGGCCTGGCCGAATGGGCTCGCCTGGATCCACGCCGCGAGCGCCACGACGAGGACCGCCAGGACCACCATCGCGGAGTAATCGCGCTGGAAGTCGAAGGACCCCGCCGGCATCCGCAAGCCGGAGGAGCCGCCCGTGAAGGCCACTCCCGCCGCGACGACCCGGACGGCCTCGGAGACGCCGATGGTGGCGATCGTGAAGTAGGGCCCGCGCAGGCGAAACGTCGGCAGGCCCACGATCACCGAGAACGCCGCGGAAAGAAAGGCCGACACCGGCAGCGTGGCGTAGGGGTGCCAGCCGGCGAGCGAGAGCAGGACGGTCGTGTAGGCGCCGATACCGATGAAGGCGGAGTACCCGATCGAGACCTGCCCGGCAAAGCCGCCGAGCAGGTTCCACGCCGAGGCCAGGATGACGGCGAAGGCGACGTTCCAGATGTCGTTCAACGTCCCGCGCTCGAGAAACCGCGGCGCGGCCAGGAGCAGGACGAGCGCGGCCGCCGCGAAGACGCCGCGCGTCTTCACGCCCGCCCCAGTCGGCGCCAGCGTTGGGTCGCTCGTGAGAACGCCCCGACGAGGCCCTGGGGGAAGGCGACGAGCGCGAGAACCAGCAGAGTGAAGCTCAGGGCGTCCTGGAAGGAGGTCGGGAGCGTGGTGTAGCCGCCGACGAAGTTCTCCAGCAGCGCCAGCACGAACGCCCCCGCCGCGACCCCGGCGACACTCTCCATCCCGGCCAGTACGATGATGCAGAAGGACTTCAGCAGGAAGCTCCTCCCGAAGTCGGGCGTGAAGGCGTACATGGTCGCGAGCATGCTGCCCGCGGACGCAGCGAACGCCGTCCCGATGCCGAAGGCCGCCGCGGAGATCCGGTCCGCGTTGACTCCCGCGATCATCGCGGCGTCGCGGTTCTGGGTGACCGCCCGGATCGCCCGGCCAAGGTAGGTCCGCCGCAGGACCAGTTGGAGGACGACGAGTGAGAGCGCGCTGACCGAGAAGACAGCGACGGTCGGGATGCCGACGCGCACTCCCAGGAGGACGACCGACTTCATCGTGTAGCGGGTGAGGATGGACTGCGTGTCGCCGGTCCAGATCGCGTACGCGAGGTTCTGGAGAACGAGCCAGACGCCGAAGAGGAGCAGGAGCGACTCGATCGAGGGCCCGCCCGAGGACCGCGGCAGCCGGCGGATCATCGTGAGGTAGAGGAGGACGCCGAAGCCGAAGAAGACCGGGATGACGACGACGAGGGAAAGGAACGGGTCCATCCCGAGCCGCGAGTTCAGGGTCAGGGTGGCGTAGGCGCCGAGCATCAGGATCCCCGCGTGAGCGAGGTTGATGATCCGCATCACGCCATAGATCACCGCCAGGCCGTACGACATCGTCGCGTACAGCCCCGCCGCCAGGAGGGAATTGACCAGGACGGTGATGATCTCGTTCACCGCCCGTCTCTCCGGTTAGCTCTTGGGCACGGGCGCGACGGCGTCTCCCGTCTTCGAAGCCGCCGGCCACACGATGTCCACCTTGTCGCCGGGCTTGTTCTGCGTGACGACGAAGGGAAGGATCGCCTGGCCGGAGGGGCTGAACTTCAGCTGCCCGCCCGGAAGGATCGAGTCCTTCAGATCCACGGCGGCGAGCGCCGAGCGGATCGCTTCGGGCTTGAGCGACGGCGCCTTCGACAGCGCCGCGGCGAGGACCCGCACGGTCTCGTAGGCGAGCGCGTGGTACCACTGCGGATCACTTCCGGTCGCCGCCTTCCACTTCGTGTTGAACGCCTTGACCTGCGGGTACGGAAGCAGCTCCGACCACCACCCGCTCGCAAAGATGTAATCGGTCGCCGGCCCCAGCGCCTTGCGCGCCGCCGCGTCGGCGCCCCGCGCGCCGTAAGTCACCATCTGGTAGTAGAGGCCCATCTGCGTGTAGAGCCGGTGCATCGCGATGAAGTCCTCCAGGTGAGCGTCGCACATAAAGAGGTCCGCCTTCGCGGCGGAGACGCGTGTCAAGAGCGGCTTGAAGTCGGGGGTGTTCAGCTCGAAGTTCTCCTCGATCGCGATCGAGAACTCGCCCGGGTGGGCCTTGACGTAGTCGTGGACGCCCTGCGCGTAGTCCTTGCCGTGCTCCGTGTTCTCGAGGAGCAGCGCGATCTTCAGGGGCTTCTTGAGCTTTCCGCCGGCGACCAGGGAGCTCAAGAAATCCATCTGGGTCGCCGAGAGGATGTCCACGGGAGAGAGCGTCCCGAAGACCCACTTGCTGCGCCCGTAGATGCCCCGCGCTCCCGCCCCTCCCGAGACGTAGGGAATGCCGTAGCGCTCCGGGACGACGCTCTGCGCCTGGACCAGGTGGGAACCGTAACCGCCGAGGACGACGTCCACCTTCTGCTGCGTCATGAGCTGTTCCACAAGCTGCGCGCTCTTGGCCGCGTCGGAGGTGTCGTCGAGCAGCGTCAGCTCGATCTTCATCGGCTTGCCCGCCACCGTGATGCCGCCGCCGTCGTTGATCTCCTTGACCGCGTATTCGGTCGCCTGCTTGTAGGCGCCCCCGATCTTGGATTCCTTGCCCGTGACCGGGAGGACGGCGCCGACCTTGATGACGCCGTCGGCCGCCGCAAGCGGGCCCGAGAAGGCGGCGAAGGCCGCCGACGCCGCGAGAAGAACCGACCCGAGCGTTCTCGTCGTTGGTTTCATCGTTTTCCCCCTCCGATTTTTCGCCCAGAATACATGAGGTTCCCCTCTCAGCCGCAGAGCACGCCGTCGGCCGCGAGCCCCACGAGAAGCGCCGCCACGCAGGACGCCGCGACCCCCGGCCAGCCCCACGCCTGCCACGCGAAGCCCGGCAAGGCCGACCCGAAGGTCGCCCCCACGTAGTAGAACGTGACGTAGAGCGAGCCGGCGGCCCCCTTGGCCCCATGGGCGTTGGCATTGACGAAGGCGGGCGCCGTGGACTGCACGGTGAACATCCCGACGCACAGGACCACAAGGGAAAGGACGATCGCGGGAAGCGAATGCACCGTCGTGCCGAGCACTCCCGCCGCCGCGATCGACAGGCCCGCCGCCATCACGGGCCGCCTCCCGAACCGCCGCGACAGCCGGCCGATGACGAGCGACGTGAAGACCCCAGCGATGTACACCAGGTAGACCGAGGAGACGAGCGCCGTCGAGAGGCGGAAGGGCGGGGCGGTCAGGTAATACGGCAGGTAGGTGAAGACGCCGATGAAGGAGAAGAACACGCCTCCGCCGATGATGAAGGCGCCGATCAGCCGCCGGTTGCGGAAGTGAGTGAGCATCCCGCGGTAAGCGTGGGCCAGGCGGACCCCCGGGATCCCCTGGCCCGACGGGAGGCCGCGCCCGATCGCGGCGGCCCCCAGCAGCGTCAGGAACCCGAAGAAGAGAAACGGGACGCGCCAGTTGGTGGCCGCCGCGAGGAGTCCCGAGACGACTCGGCCCGTCAAGCCGCCGGCCACAGAGGCGGCGATCCAGCCGCCGACTTTCGGGCCGAGGTCCGCCTCGCTGAAGTAGTCGCCGATGAAGGCCACGGCGACCGCGGTGACGCCCGGCATCAGGAGGCCCTGGAATGCCCGGAACACCAGGAGCATGCGGAAGCTCACCGCCGCCGCGCAGAGCAGCGTCGGGATCGCCAGCAGGACGCAGCTCGCTACCATGACCGGCTTGCGCCCGACCGCGTCCGAGAGCGAGCCGTAGCCGCTCGAAATGAGCGCGATCATCAGGACCACAACCGAGATCGTCAGCCCGGCCGTGGCCGGCGCGACATGAAACTCGCGGGAGAGGAGCGGAAGGATCGGCTGCGTGATGTAGAGGTCGGAGTAGACGGCAACGGTCGCGAAGTTCAGCGCTCCGATCGTCGCGATCGCGCGTGGCGAGGCTGTCCGGGAGTCGTCGCCGGAGAACGCCACCGCTAGAGCCCGAGGTAGGCCTGCCGGATCCGGGGGTCGCGCAGCAGCTCCGGGGCGGCGCTCGCCTGGACGACCCTTCCCGTCTCCAGGACGTAGCCGCGGTGAGCATGCTCGAGCGCGACCTGGACATCCTGCTCGACGAGCAGCACGGTCGTTCCCTTTCGGTTGATCTGCGAGATCAGGTCGAGGAGCTGGTCCACGACGAGCGGCGCCAGGCCGAGCGACAGCTCGTCGATCAGCATGAGCGCGGGCCGGCTCATCAGTCCCCGGCCGACGGCGCACATCTGCTGCTCCCCGCCGGAGAGGCGACCCGCGAGCTGACCGGAGCGCTCCTTCAGGCGGGGAAGCAGGTTGAAGACCCACTCGAGATCGTCTTCGATCACCGCCCGGTCCCGGCGCAGGTAGACGCCCTGGAGCAGGTTCTCCTTCACCGTCAGGCCCGGGAAGAGCCGGCGGCCTTGCGGAACGTGCACGATTCCGGCTCCGACGACCTCCTCGGGAGAGGCGCGTGTCAGGTCTTTCCCCGCGAAGCGGATCGAGCCGCTCCGGGGCTTGACCAGCTGCGAGAGCGTGTAGAGGAGCGTCGTCTTCCCGGCGCCGTTGGCCCCGATCAGCGCGACGATTTCTCCCTGCAGGACCTCCAGGCTAACGTCCCGGAGAATCTGGACCTCGCCGTAGCCGGAGCAGAGGTCTTTCACCTCGAGGAGCCGGTCGCCCGGAAGCGGAAGCGTCGGCTTCCACGGCTCCTCGTCCGGAATCAACGCCTGTCGGAAGACGCCGTCCTGCGTGACCCGGCCCAGCTGGCCGGCGCTCCTCGCCCGCTTCGCGAAGCGCTCTCCGAGATACGCCTCGATGACCTGGGGGCTCTCGACGATCTCCGCGGGCTTGCCTTCCGCGATCTTCCGGCCGAAGTGGAGGACCGCCAGCCGGTCGGAGATGCCCATGATCGCCTTCATGACGTGCTCGATGACGAGGATCGTCACGCCGTCGGCGTTGATCTTGCGGATCAGCTCCATCGCGCTCTCGACTTCCGTCGAGTTCAGGCCCGCCATCACCTCGTCGAGCAGGAGAAGCTCCGGATCCATCGCCAGCGCCTTCGCCAGCTCCAGGCGCTTCAAGTCCGGGATCGTCAGCTCCGAGGCGGTGTCCTCGATCCGATTCCCCAGCCCGACGCGGGTCAGCACCTGCTCAGCTCGCTGCCGCGCTTCCGAGGCGGAGCGCTCCCGGCCGTGCGCGCCGAACATCGCCCCGATCGCGACGTTGTCCCGGACGGTCAGCTGCTTGAGCGGCTTGACGACCTGGAAGGTCCGCGCGATCCCCATTCTCCCGATCGCGTAGCTGGGCTTCCTCGTAATGTCCTCACCGTGGAAGATCACCTGCCCGGAGGTCAGCCGATCGAGCCCCGTCACGCAGTTGACGAACGTCGTCTTGCCCGCTCCGTTGGGGCCGATGACGCCGAGGATCTCTCCCTTGCGGATCTCCAGGTCCACCCCATCCACCGCCGCGAGGCCGCCGAAGCGCCTGGTGATCCCGCGGACCTGGAGGAGCGGAACAGACAGAGGCGGAGCGGTCGCGCTCATCAGTCGAGCCGGCTCGCCCGGACGTTGGCGAGGAACACGTCGGAGCCGAACCGGCCTCCCCGGGCCACGGCGCCGAAGCGCCGCAGCAGCTCCATCAGGCCGCGGGGCAGGAACACGACGAAGAAGACGATGATCGCGCCGAGCACCGTCGGGTGGAGCTCGATGAAGTGGCTCCAGACGTAGGTCGAGAGGAGCTGATAGACCGCGGCGCCGAGCAGCGGCCCCCACACCGTGCCGGTCCCGCCGATGACGCAGGCGATGATCGTCTGGAGGGTGTACTCGATCTTGAAGAAGTCGTTGGGCGCGACGTGGATGTTCTGGTACGCGATGATCCCGCCCGCGATGGAAGAGAACGTCGCGGAAAGGGCGTACGCGGCGACCTTGAAGAGCGTCGTGTTGATCCCCAGCATCCGAGCGGCGTCCTGGTCCTCGCGGATCGCGACCCAGCCGTACCCGAGCTTGGACCGGGCGAGGAACGCCGTCAGCGCGACTCCGAAGACGACGAAACCCAGAGCCGTGTAGTAGTAGAAGTTGCTGTCGCTGCGCAACGGCAGGTCGATCCCCGTCGCTCCCTCCGTGACCTTGTCCCACGCCCCCGCAACCTCGCGGAACGCCTCGGCGACGCCCAGCGTGGCGATCGCGAAGTAGTGCCCCTTCAAACGCAGGATCGGGAAGCCGAGGAGGGCCGCCACGCAGGCCGACAACAGAGCCCCCGCCGCGAGGGCCGGGAAGAAGGAGAGGTGCCACTTGGAGATCATCAGCAGGCCCGTCGTGTAGGCGCCGATGCCGAAGAAAGCGACGTTGCCGAAGGCGGCGTAGCCCGCGAAGCCCCCGATGAAGTTCCACCCTTGCGCCATGATCGCGAGGCAGAGCACGGTCGTGTAAGTCAGCAGCTTGTAGGAGGTCACGAACCGGGGCAGGAGCAGGAGCGCGGCGAGGGCGGCGAGGAGGAAGCCGGCCCGGAAGACGCGCATCAGGAGAAAGACTTGCCGGCGATCCCTTGCGGCCGGGCGACGAGGAGGAGCACGAGGATCCCGAACGTCACGGCCTGGGAGAGCGCCGGGACCCGCGAGCCGACGAAGACCTCCACGACCGCGTACACCGCGGCGCCGATCAGGACGTTGACCACGTTGCCCAGCCCGCCGATGACGCAGATGACGAACGCGCGCTCGGTGTAGCCGCCCCCCAGGTTCGGGTCGAAGGGAACGATCATCGAGAGCAGCGACCCGGCCGCCCCGGCCAGCGCCGCGCCGATGCCGAAGGTCAGGGCGTAGATCGTGGGGGCCTTCACGCCCGTCAGCCGGGCGGCGTCGATGTCCATTCCGGTTGCGCGGATCGCCCGGCCCAGGCGGGTCCTCGTCAGGAACGCACCCAGCATCAGGACGAGGCCGATCGCGACCCCGAGGGCTCCCAGGCGAATCCACGGGACCCGGACCGGCCCGATCGAGAAGCCCGTCCCGCTGTACGGCGTCATCACGGAGCGCGTGTCGGCCTTGAAGAAGAAGTTCAGGAGGTTGACGATCAGGATCTCCAGGCCGAAGGTCAGGAGAAACGTCGCCAGCAGAGGAGCACGGATGACCTGGTTGATCAGCACCCGCTGGACGAGGAAGCCGACCGCGAAGAGAACGGCCATCGAGACCGGGACCGAGAGGAAGGGGTCCACCTTCCAGAGCTCGTGCATCCAGAAGGTCAGGTACGCGCCGAGGACGATGAAGGCGCCGTGCGTCAGGTTGACGATGTTCATGATCCCCCAGACCAGGGCGAACCCCAGCGCCACCAGCGCGAGGATCCCGGAGAGGAGGACCGCGTTGACCGCGATCTGGCCCAGCTCGGCGCCGCTCATCGTCAGGCCGCCTTGAGATTCCCGTATTCTTTTCGGGCTTCGATCAGAATCGGCGCGTCCGCGTCCGCGTCTTTCCACAGCTCGAGGAGATCCCGGTACGCCTTGCGCGCCTTTGCCGTGTCGCCCTGCAGGACGGCCGCGCGCGCCAACCCGAGCTGAGCGAGCGGGTGGAAGTGAGACAGGGGCTGCACGCTCCGGTGATCGAGGATCTTCTGGAATTCGGCCGCCGCCTCCGCTCCCTCTCGAAGCTCGAGGTGCGCCTGGCCGCGCAGCCAGGCGGTCTGGAAGAGCGCGTATCCCTCGTAGGTCCCGGCCGGCTCCAGCAATCGAATCGCTTCGGCCGGCTTGCCCCGATGAAGCTCGATCCGGGCCCGAACGAGCGGCAGCTGAACTCCCTGGAGCAGGGTGTCTTTCGGAAAACGCCCGGCCAGCTCGTCGAGGATGGCCCGGGCCTGGTCGAGCTCGCCGCAGGTCGCCAGCGCGTTACCCGCGGCGACCATCGCCTGCTGCCGGCGCGACATGCCGAGCGCCTTCGCGGTCTGCTCTTTCGCCAGCCTGCAGTCACCCAGTTGCGCCTCCCGCGCCGCGGCCGCTGCCGCGGACTGCGCGGCGACGTCTTTCAGGTCCCGCGCCGCGGCGAGGTCGAAGGCCCGCCTGGAGAATTCCCTGGCCCTTCGCAGCTGGCCCGAAGCCGCGGCCGCCTCGGCTTGCCAGCCTTGAGCGAGGTGCTCGTCCGGCTTTCCGCTCAACGATTCGATCTGTTCCCTCATCGCCGCCGAGTCGCCCCGGACGAACGCGATCCCGTAGAGGGTCCTGTGCATGGACGTGGTTTCGAGCTTCTGCGCCAGCGCCCGCCCGACGACCTCCTTCGCCTCGTCGAGCCTGTTCAGGCCCATCAGGGCGCTCGCCAGGAGAGAGTAGCCGGAGGCGGAGTTCGGATTGAGGCGGATCGCTTCGCGCGCCTCGTCCGCCGCTTTCGAGGGCTGGCCCAACTCGTTGTACTTGAGGGCCAGGTTGTTGTGCGGCGAGTTGTCGCGCGGATAGGTGCGTTTCCACAGCTCGAGCGTCTCGAGGTACTTGTCCAGTTCTCCGGTGACGTTGTCGTAATAGCCCGCGGAGACGTAGAGCCGTTCGCGCTCGCTGACCCGGTCCCGCAGCTCATACGCCTTTTGCGACGCCTCCGCGGCAAGCTCGTACTGCCGGCTGTTGTAATAGACCGACGCCATCCGGGCGTAGGCGAGCGCGAAATTCGGGTCGATTTCCACCGCGTGCCGGAGAAGCGGAATCGCCTCGAGCTGCCTGCCCTTCCGTTGCTCCTCGACGCCCAGGGAGAAGGCCTTGAAGGCTTCCAGCGAGGAGGTCGTGACCTGCTCGATCGGGGCGCCGAACTTCTGGATGGAGGGAAGCAGCTCCCCGAGCTTCTCTCTCATCTTCACCGCGGCTTCGCCGAGCGCGGGAAGCACCTGCTCCTTGGCTTTTGCCTCGACCTGCTCGCGAGCGATCGCGTCGCCCGTCTGCGCGTTCACGGCTTCCAGCGTGATCACGTAGTGGAGGCCCAGGCTCGCGATCGAGCTCACGAACATGGCTTTCAATCCCTGGCGCTGGCAGATCTCCCGCCCGACGTCCCTCGTTACTCGCTCGTCGGGCGAGCGCCCCATGAAGCGGAGCGCGGCGCGGACGCGATCTTCGGAAAAGACGTTGAGAAAGGGGGATTGGCCCAGTTGAACGGCGAGGGCCTGCTGGAGCGTCCCGTCAAAGACCGGGTCGCCGGTCGTGTTGACGAAGTCGGTCAGCAGGATGGAGTCCTTTTCGGTCAGCGAGGGGGCGGGGGCGCTGCGGGAACGAAGGAAGAGGAGCGACGCCGCGACGACGGCGACCGCCAGCGCGGAAACGAGGACGGCGCCGATCCGGCGGCGCCGGGCTTCGGCGGCGGCAACCGGTACGGTGGATGCCGGATGCGTGGCCGTCTCGACGGCCGGCCCGGTGGGAAAGATGGCCGCGGTCGGCG
>DATFQY010000045.1:0-8277 GCA_035263845.1 Thermoanaerobaculia bacterium
TGGAGATGTGGATGTTGTCCTTCTCCCCCTCGTGGAACAGGATCGTGAACTCCTTCTCGCCGATCAGCCGGGCCAGGCCGTCGGTGGCGGCGACGTTACCCGCCGTCAGCGAGGCTAGCGAGGTCGTGTCGAGCGAGCTCAAGTCTCCGACGGCGGCGATCTGTTGGCCGTTCTTATCCACCAGGAAGACGAGCTTGGCGCTGGCGTCCTCGAGGAGCCTCTGGAGCGCCTGGCGGATCTTCTCGAACTCCTCGTCGTAGAGGAGAAGGTCCTGGGAACTCATCGAACTGTCCGGTCTCCTACTGAGAGTCACTCTAGCAGAGCGAAGATGGCTCTACCGAGAATTGGTTATTGGTGATTTGTGATTTGTGATTAAGGCGCGATGGCAGCCATTCCGCCCTGATCACAAATCACAAATCACAAATCACAAATCGGCTCCTCAAAGGTCCTTCCGGTTCTCGAGCGACCTCGCCATGGTGACCTCGTCGGCGTACTCGATGTCTCCCCCGACGGGCAGGCCGAAGGCGATCCGGGTGACGCGAACCCCGGAGGGCTTGAGCTTCTTCGCGATGTAGAGCGCCGTCGCCTCCCCCTCGACGTTGGGGTTGGTCGCGAGGATCACCTCGCGGACCTCCGGGGTGACCCGGTGCAGGAGTCCTTCCGCGTCGATCTCGTCCGGGCCGATCCCCTTCAAGGGCGACAGCGCACCCCAGAGAACGTGGTAGCGGCCGCGGTACTCGCGGGTCTTCTCGATCGTCACGACGTTGCCCGGCTCCTCGACCACGCAGAGGACCGCGGGATCGCGCTCCGGGTCGGAGCAGACGTCGCAGGGGTCCTCCTCGGTCAGCGTGTTGCACTGCGAGCAGCGCTTGACGGCCTCGCGGGAATCGGCGATCGCCTGCGCGAGGCGCTCCGCCTCTTCCTTCGGGGCCCGCAGCAGGTAGTAGGCCAGCCGCGCGGCGCTCTTTCCGCCGATGCCGGGAAGCCTTTGCAGCTCGGCCGACAGCCGCTCGAAGGACTTCGGGACACCCCTCATGGGTGGTCCAAGGTCCAAGGTCCAAGGTCCAAGGTCGGTCTAAGGTCCAAAGTCGAAGGTCGGAGAGCCTGACCCTGGACCTTCGACTTTCGACGGACTTTGGAGTTTGGACTTTGGGCTTTGGACCTTGGACTCATCTCATCATCCCGCCCAGCATCGAGGCGGTCTTCTTCTGGACGGCCTCGTCGGCGCGGCGCGAGGCCTCCCGGGACGCCGCGAGGACCAGGTCCTGGAGGGTCTCGACGTCCTTGGGGTCCACGCAGGCGGGGTCGATGCGGACGGCGGTCATCTCCTTGGTGCCGGTCATTTCGACGGTCACCATCCCGCCGCCGGCCGACGCCTCGACGCGGAGGGCCTCGAGCTCCTCCTGCATCTTCGACTGCATCGCCTGGGCCTGGGCCATCATCTTCTGGATGTTCACTCTTCTTCCTTCACTTCGGTCAGCTCCGCCCGAAACAGCTCCATCGCGGAGCGCACAACGGGATCGCCCTCGGCGCGGTTGCTCGCGCGCTCGCGTGAGAGAGATTCCCGCGGCACTTCCCGGGCGGCCTGGCCCAGGTCCCCGTCCGCCGGGGGGCCCGTCTTCAGCACGATCCGGAGCGAGCGGCCGAACGCCTCGCGAGCGACCTCGGCCAGGAGCTTCCGGACGTTGGGCTCCTCCAGGGCTTCCTTCGCGGCGGCCTTGTCGATCCCGAACCGCAGGACGAGGTCGTCTCCCTCGACGCGGAGCGACTCGGCGAGCTTCGCGTGCGCCCAGGTCACGCGGCGGCGGGAGTCGAGCAGGTCGTAGAACCGGGTGATCGCGTCGGGCGGCGCGGGCGCGCCCGGGGCGGCGCCGGGCTCGGCCTCGACGGAAACGAGCGAGAGGATCCTCGGGCCCCGCGGCTCCCCGCTCCCGGCGGAGGAAACCGGCGGCTCCGGCGCCGCGGCGGGGGCGGAGGGGATGCCCGACAGGGACTCCTCGATCCTGCGCAGCCGGGGCAGCTCGGCGAGCTTCAGGACGAACATCTGCAGGACGACACCGGCGTCCTCGGCCCGCTTGGCCAGCGCGTCCGCCTCGATGCCGAGGGAGACGGCGCGCAGCAGGTTCTCGTAGGGCATCGCGCGGGAGAGCGCGGAGAGGCGCTTCTGGTCGGCCTCGGGCAGGTCGGCCCGCGCGCCGGCGGCGAGCATCAGGAGGCGGCGCAGCAGCGAGAGGAGTTCCTTGAAGATCCGGCGGGGGTCTTCTCCCGCGTCGAGCAGCTTCGTCAACGTCGCGACGGCGGCGCCACGGTCTCCCGAGGCCGCGGCGGAGAAGATCCCTTCGAGAAGGTCGCGGTCGACGAGCGCCAGGATCTGGGCGCACCCCGCCTCGTCCACCGCTCCGCCCGAGAGGGTCGCGGCCTGGTCGAGGAGCGAGAGCGCGTCGCGCAGGCTCCCCTCGGCGGCGGCCGCGAGCATCGAGAGCGCCCCGGCTGTGACCTTGATCTTCTCCTGCTTCGCGACTTTGCCGAGCTGCTCCGCGATCTCGGCGACCGTCAGGGCCCGGAAGGAGAACCTCTGGCAGCGGGAGACGATCGTGGCCGGGATCTTGTGGAGCTCGGTCGAGGCCAGGATGAACCGGGCGTGCGGGGGCGGCTCCTCGAGGGTCTTCAAGAGCGCGTTGAAGGCCTCCGCCGTCAGCATGTGGACTTCGTCGATGATGGCGATGCGGAAGCGGTCGCGCTGGGGCGCGTAGCGGACCGTCTCGATCAACTCGCGGGCGTTCTCGATCTTGCGGTTGGAAGCGCCGTCGATCTCGTGGACGTCGAGCGAGTCGCCGCGGGCCAGGATCTCCCGGCAGGAGGCGCACTCGCCGCACGGGCGGACCGTGGGGCCCTTCTCGCAGTTGAGCGCCCGCGCCAGGATGCGCGCGGTCGAGGTCTTGCCGACTCCCCGCGGGCCGGTCAGCAGGTACGCGGAGGCGGTCCGGCCCTCGGAGATCGCGTTGGAAAGCGTCCGCGCGGCCGCCTCCTGTCCGACGAGGTCGTCGAAGGTGCGGGGGCGCCATTTTCTCGGAAGCGCGACGTGCATCGGTTTGATGGAGCTCCGGCGGCCGAAGATGAGTTCAGGTTTGCCTGCGGCGCACGGGGACGCCTCCTGATCGCTGCTTCCTTCCGGACCTGACGAGGTTCGGAGACTTCCGTCGCACAGGGCCCGAACCCATCTTCCGCCGCCGGAGCGCGACATTCTATCCCATCGCGGGCGCCCACTCGTGTGGAACGTCGAGACCAGTGGACCGCACCGTCGGGTCGGCCGTCTCGCACGCGGCGGCGCATCGAATAGGGGCGGGCGGGGGCAAGCCCCGCCACTACAGCACGTTTGGGACCGATGAGGGTTGGGCCGGAGGATCTGGCGGCGTTGGCTCGGCAAGATCGGATGGAGTTGCTGTCGGCGCGGACGGCTCCGGCACCGGCGGTCGGTCGCGCAGGAGCAGGACCAGGAGGAGGACGCCGCCGGCGAATCCCGCCCAGAGATCCGTGTCGTGGAGGGCGCCGGCGGGAAGGCGCGGCCACCAGTCGTAGAAGGCGGCGAGGGTGAAGACGGTCGAGAAGAGGGCCAGCGCGGCGAGCGAAAGAAGAGCTGTCCGGGCGGCCGAGCCCGGCCTCATCCGCCTTCCTTCTTGCACCGCTTGCGCACGAAGACGATCACGGTCTCGGCGAGGGCCGGCGGGATCTCGCGCGGCTTGAGCATCTTGAGCGTTCTTCCCGTCGCGCGGTAGGTCGTCAGGAAATTCAGGCACGGCGGGCACATCTCGAAGTGGCGCTGGAGCTCCACCCGGTCGGCCTCCGGCATCGTGCCTTCCTCGAAGTCGAGCAGGCAGTCCAGGACCAGCTCCTGGCAGGTCTTCTCGTCGTGGCTCATCCCGCCGCCTCCGCAGCGGGCGTTGCCGAGGGCTTCGCCGCCGGTTTCGGGCCCTGGAGCTCCGAGAGCCGCTGCCGGACATAGAGGCGCGCCCGGTGCAGCCGGGACTTGAACGCCGGGATCGAGATCTCCAGGGTCTCCGCGATGTCGGCGGAGGGCATCTCCTCGACGTCGTACATCCAGATCACGTCTCGGTAGGCGGGCGGGAGCTCCGCGATGAATTCCCCGGCCTTCTTCGCCAGCTCCCGCGCCGCGGCCTCGTCCTCGATCGCCACGCTCCAGTCGGGGACGTCGGCCGCGAAGTGCCCGTCTCCTAAGAACCGCGGCATCCGGTCCTCGATCGAGGTCGTCGGCAGCGAGGGGCGCCGGCGCGCGCGGCTGTACGCGGCGTTCAAGGCCACGCGGTAGAACCAGGAGAAGAACTTCTTGGATTCATCGAACGTCCCGATCTTCCGGTAGAGCGTCCAGAAAGCATCCTGGGTCGCCTCTTCCGCGTCCTCCGGGTTGCGGAGCACGCCGTAAGCCAGCGAATAGACCCTCGCGTGGTACCGCTCGACCATTTTTTCGAACGCCGAGTCTTCGCCCGCCTTGATGCCGCGGACGAGCTCCAGATCGGCGGCCGCCTGGTCGTTATCCATCGTTATCTATGCCTGGCGGAGAGGGGGGGATTCGAACCCCCGGTACCTTTTGGGCACACACGCTTTCCAAGCGTGCTCCTTAAGCCACTCGGACACCTCTCCGGGGGCGCGGAATCCTACCAAAGCCGGTAGCCCGTTTGTTCACCGTCCGATCCTCGCCCTTGTCATTCTCAGCGAAGCGAAGGACCTTCCCCCGTCAGCCCGAGAAGATTCCTCGTCGCTTCGTTCCTCAGAATGACAAGGGCGTTACGATTCCTCCGCGAGTTGCCGGAGCGTGTCCCACGTATAGATGCCGTCGTTGTGCCGGTCGCCCCAGTCGATCTGGAGCGCGTAGCCGCCGACGCGCCGGTGCGCCATGGCCTTGAAGGAGCTCGGCGTGTAGGGCTTCTCCTTCCCCTTGTAGACGTTGCCGAAGATGTCCTTCTCACCCTTGCACATCGCGCACGGGCAGGCGCGCCGCAGCTTCTCGAGCGGGATGTAGTCCTCCCGCCCGTCCTCCCACACGATCGCCAGCTCGTTTCCGACGATCACCACATCCTTCGGAACCGTAGTCGCCATCAATCCAGAATCCAGAATCCAAAATCCAGAATCATTGCACTCCCTCGACCAGGTACAGCTCCGACAGGACGCGCGCGTACGAGTAGGCATAGGAGTTGCCGTCCGCGGACAGGTAGAGCCCGAAGATCGAGACCACTCCGGCCGGGTCCGGAGGCGAGATCTCCTTCCAGAGCTCGCGCCGCCCGGTCTGAGCCTCCACCCGGAACAGCCTGGCCGGCAAACTTCCTAGATTTCGCGCGTAGAAGAAGCGCCCGTCGGGACTCCATTGAGACACGGCTTCTCCCTCTTCCACTCCTCGGGCGAGCACCGGCTCCCCTCCATCCGCGGGGTAGAACCAGTCACGCCGATCCGGCCCGATTGCCGAGACCAGTTTTCCATCCGCCGAGACGGCAATCGGAAAACCCCTGACGCCCTCCGGCGAGATCGCGCGCGCCGGTCCTCCAGCCAGATCCTGCACGTAGAGCCGCACGCCCCGTCCCGCCTCGCTGCCGGCGAAGGCGATCCGCTTCCCGTCCGGGAAGAACCTCGCCCAAGTGTGGTTGATTGCATCCGCTGGGAAACGTCTGGGCTCGCCCGGTCCCGTCGGGAGCAGGACGAGCGGGCGGGGAGGCTGAACCGGTGGGTTCGCAGCCGCCCACTTTGCGTCCGGCGAAAGCGCGCAGGCGGCGCCGTCCCCGAGCCGCACGGCGGGCGAGCCGTCGGTCTTGCGGAGATAGACACTGTAGTTGGGACCGCCTCCCTGGCCACTCTCGTCGAAGAGGGCCGTCCTGCCGTCGTCCGAAAGATCCCTCACGAGAGTCCAGTCGAGCCAGGAGAG
This sequence comes from Thermoanaerobaculia bacterium, assembly GCA_035263845.1. Classification (GTDB taxonomy): domain Bacteria; phylum Acidobacteriota; class Thermoanaerobaculia; order UBA5066; family Gp7-AA6; genus JAWOLE01. The sequence continues at coordinate 5,933 of DATFQY010000045.1, forward strand.
GTCCCGCTCCTTCGAGTCGCCCGGCGCCAGGCACGTCATGCCGATCCGAACCTGGTCGCGGTTCAAGAGGATGCGGCCGTCGGCCGCGACGTCCTCGAGGGTCAGGATCCCCGGCGCCGTTGCGAGGAGGCGCTCGCGTCCGTCGAGCGAGACGGCATAAAGAGAACGGTTGCCGCCGGCGCGCGTCGCGGTAAACCAGATCTCGCGGCCGCCCGGAGCCCAGGCGAGGCCGTACACGCTGTTCCATCCCTGGGAGAGGGTTTTCTTCTTGCCGGAGAAGTCCACGACGGCGACGGAGCCGCCGTCGTCGCCCTGCGACGGATGGTCGATGTAGGCGACCCGATCTCCCTTCGGGGAGACCCGCGGATGCGTGATGAACCCGGCCGTCTCGTCGAGCGACTTCCCGATCGGAAACTCGAGCCGGTTCTTGCCGCCGGAATCGCGCACGATCGCGAGGCTCCCGCCGTCGGGAGACCAGTCCGCCCAATGGACCCCCTCAAGCACCTCACGCGGCGCACCGCCCGACAGGGGCGCGCGCGCGAGCGTCCCCGTTCGGTGGAAGGACCGTTCGATCGGATGCAGCTGGAGGGCCATTTCTCCTGACGAGGAAACGGAGAGCAGGGCGGCGTCCAGGGGGAGCAGAGGAGTCGCCTCTGCGTTGCCCGGACGCCCGGTGAAGAGCTGGGGCCGATTGCCTTCCCAGGCCGCTGAATAGACGAGCGTCTGTCCGTCCGGACCAAACCGCGCGTGGTGGATGGAGCCGCGGCGGAAGGTCAGCTGGGAGAAACCGGTCGGCCGGCGGATTCCGCTCCGCCTCCCCGCGAGATAGGCGATTGCGCCGACGGCGGCGAGCATCGCGAGGACCGCCGCGGCGAGCCGAAGACGCTTGCGCCCCGCGGCCGGAGCGGCGGACGGCCGGACGCCCGGCGCGGAGAGGCCCGACAGCGTCTGCAGGTCGAACGCGACGTCGTGCGCGGAGTGGAAGCGCTCTTCGGGATTCTTCTCGAGGCAGTGGCGCACGATCCGCTCGAGCCCCGGGGAGATCCCCTGGTTCGTGACGGAAAGGTCCGGCGGCTCCTTCATCAGGATCGCGCTCATCGTGTCGGCCGCCGAGGCTCCCGAGAAGGCCCGCTGCCCCGCGAGCATTTCGTAGAGGATTGCGCCGAAGGCGAAGATGTCGGAGCGGACGTCGGCCGGCTGGCCGCGCACCTGCTCGGGCGACATGTAGCCGAGCGTGCCCATGACGACACCGGGCTCCGTCGCCGTGGGAAGCTCCGTCTGCGGTACGCGTTCCTCCGGCTGCACGAGCTTGGCGAGGCCGAAGTCGAGGATCTTGACGCGTCCGTCCCGCGTGACGAAGAGGTTCTCGGGCTTCAGGTCGCGGTGGACGATCCCCTTCTCGTGCGCGGCCGCGAGGCCGTTGGCGATCTGGACGGCGAACTCGGTCACCTTGCGCGGAGGGAGGGGCCCGCCCGCCAGCCGGGCGCGCAGTGTCTCCCCTTCGAGCAGCTCCGACACGACGTACGGCGCCCCGTCATGGATCCCCACGTCGTACACCGCCGTGATGTTCGGGTGGTTCAGGACGCCCGCGGCGCGCGCCTCCTGCTCGAACCGCCGAAGCCGATCCGCGTCCCGCGACAGAGAGGCCGGCAGGACCTTGATCGCGACCTCTCGGCCGAGCCGCGGGTCCTTCCCCCGATAGACCTCCCCCATTCCACCCGCGCCGAGTGGCGCGAGGATCTCGTACGGCCCGAGGCGCGCGCCCGCCGAGAGCGTCACGCCCTACTTCATACCACTGACGAGCTGGAGGTTCGAGAGTCAGGGCGCGAGATGCGCCCTGCGCAGCAGATCGGAAAAGCGGGGGTCGTCGCGAAGGATGTCGTTGGCGGGATCGACCTTGAGAAGCGTCACCTCGATTTCGGGATCCTCGAGGGCCTTCGACCAGAAATCCAGAGCCTGGTCCTTGTCGCCCAGAGAGACGTAGACCTGGGCGAGATAGGAGGGGGCGACGTAGCGCCTCTTGCCCATCGCTTTCAGCTCCTCGATCGTCGCAAGCGCATCGGAGCGCCTGCCGGCCAGGGCCTGGGCTCGTCCGAGATTGCTCAATCCCAAGGCGTTCTGGCCGAAGAGACTCGCCGCCTTCTCGAACTCCGCGACCGCCTCGCGAGTCATCTTCTTCGCCCCGTACGCGTACGCCAGGAAACGATGGGCCACGGCAAAGTCGGGATCTCTCTCCACAGCCTTCCGGCCCTCCTCGATGGCGCGGTCGTATTGGCGTGAGTAGACGAACAGCCGGCACGTATTGGCCTGAATGATCGCCGAGAAGGGATCGATCTCGGCGGCGC
>DATFQY010000046.1:0-6404 GCA_035263845.1 Thermoanaerobaculia bacterium
GGATCCCGCCGCGCCCAGTCCGCGTCGCGCATGCCGGCCCGCCACGCCTTCGAGATCGCGTCCAGGGCATCGTCCTTCTTCCGAATCGAGCAGAACGTGCAGGCGGCGTTGTACAGGACCAGGGAGTCGTTGGGCCGGAGGAGCATCGCCAGGTTGGTCTCGCGGATGGCGTCCTCGTCGCGGCCCTCCATTCCGTAGTAGCAGCCGAGCAGGATCCGGGCGCGCGCATCTTCCGGGATCTCGAGCAGGTGGGTCTCGATGACGTGCATCGTGCGCTGTCGAACGTTTCTCTGGGCGTCCGTCTTGCCGAGCGCCCCGAGCGAATTCAGGATCGGCACGTACACGTTGTAATCGTTGCCGCTCGCCTCGATGGCCTGCTCCGCGAAGTTCGCGACTTCCTGGTGCCTGCCGGAGGCGAAGAGCGCCCGGAGCAACAGGTAGTAGGCCCCCTCGCAGTCGGGCTGGCGTGCGACCACGTTGCGAGCGATGGCGATCACGTCGTCGTATCGAGACTCGGCGTACAGGACCCACGCCTGGGCGACCTTGACTTCGGGCGCTTCGGGTTGGAGCTTCACCGCCCGTTCGGCCGCGCCCCGCGCCCGCTGCATCCAGACGTCTTCGCGCGCGAAGCGGGCATGGTAGTAAGCGCAGACGTTCGCGATCGCGGCGTAGGCGAGCGCGAAGTTGGGGTCGTGAGTCGTCGCGTTCTCCAGCATCTGGAGAGCGAACTCCAGGTCCTGCCGGGTCAGCCGGCGGGCGTAGCTGCGGCCCCGCAGATAGAGATCGTAGGCCTGGAGGTTCTCGGTCGGTTTCGCGGAGATCGCCTCCTGCTCCTTCGGGGAGAGCTTGATCCGCAGCGCCTCGGCGATCTTGCGGGCGATCTCGTCCTGGACTTCGAAGACGTCCTTCATCTCGCGGTCGTAGCGCTCCGACCAGAGGGGGAAGTCGGTCTTCGTCTCGAAGAGCTGGGTGTTGATCCGCAGCCGGTCGCCGGCCCGCCGCAGGCTTCCGGCGAGGATGTATGCCGCGCGCAGCTGCTGCCCAACCTGCGAGGGCGTAACCGGCTTGTCGCGAAACGCGAGGACCGCCGGCCGGGGAAAGATCTTCAGGCCGTCGATCTTGGAGAGCTCCATGACGACGTCCTCGGTGATGCCGTCGCGGAAGTACTCGTCTTCCTTCGCACCGCTCAGGTTCTCGAAGTAGAGAACGGCGATGGACTTCTCGGCGCTCTTCGCGGAGCCGGGCCTCGAATCGGATTGCTCGGCCGCGCGCCGCTGGCCCGACTCGAGCTTGTGCTTGAGCCGCAGCAGGTCGGTCTTGAGCTCCGTCGCCGTCTGGCAGCGCAGCTGGCGGTTCTTTTCGAGGGCCTTCTCGAGGATGCGCCCGAGCTCCGCCGGCATGCCCGGGTTCGCCTGCTCGAGCGGCCTCGGCTCACGGTTCAGGATCGCGTCGAAGACGATCGCGTCGGTGTCGCCCGGGAACGGCAGCTCGCCCGCCGCCATCTGGTAGAGCACCACGCCCAGCGAGAAGAGGTCGGTCCGCGCGTCCGTCACCTGCCCGCGCGCCTGCTCCGGCGACATGTAGTGAACCGTGCCCATCACCGTTCCGGCCATCGTCACCGGGCCGGTGTTCACGGCGGTTTCGTAGCGGGAGGACTCCTCGCCCTTCCGGGCCGGCGCCGCCTCGACCTTGGCCAGCCCGAAATCGAGAATCTTGAGCTGCCCCCGGTCGTTGATCATCAAGTTGGCGGGCTTCAAGTCTCGGTGCGCGATTCCCTTCGAGTGGGCGGATTCGAGGGCGTCGGCGATCTGGATCCCGATTTCGAGCAGCTCGTGGATCGAGAACGGCGTGACGCCCATCCGCATGGCGAGAGTCGATCCCTCGATGAGCTCCATGACGATGAAAGGCCGCCCCTGCTGCTGTTCGATCGCGTACACGGTGCAGATGCCGGGATGGTTGAGCGCCGAGGCGGCGCGCGCCTCGCGCCGGAATCTCTCCAGCATCGGAGCGTCGTCCTGCATCTCCGAGGGCAGAACCTTGATCGCGACGTGGCGTCCGAGGTCCGTGTCTTCGGCCTCGTACACGTGGCCCATTCCGCCAAATCCCAGCGACCGCAGGATGCGGTAGTGGGCGATCGTTTGCCCGACGAGTGTCTCCATAGATCTACTCTCTGGTCCCGAAGATGGATCGGGAGGACGATAGCACGGCGCATCGGGAATCAGGCCTGAGGAAGGCTTATCTGGTCGAAGACTTGCACAGCCCCGAGCAGGAGGCGGATGAACGAGACGGAATCTGCCGCCGATCTTGCCGGCGGCGTGCGGCTCATCGCGATGTTCGAGGCCCTGAAGGGGACGCTCGTGTTGATCGCCGGCTTCGGCGTTCTTTCCCTCGGGGGTGGATGGGGTCAGTCTTGCACACTGGTACTTTGGCAACCCGGGTGACCGTCCGCCGCCACGCCCAGATGATGGCGTGACTCTCTCCTGGCCTCGATAACTTTTGCTGGAGGGTCGTACGAATTTGGGTTGAAGCGTCGGGCTCGGGAATCGGATCGCTGGATGACGGCAGCGACAACGGGCGCCCGGCATCTTGTCAACGGTCAGGATGATCGTTGACGAACCGTCTGCTGAGATCTTTCTGACTCGGGGCAGCCATTCGCGTCGGACCTCTCCCCCCGTGTGCAGGAACTCGAGCACATAGACGTCGCTGGCTGAAAGTGTTACGGCGGTCGGCGACCACGGACTTCGGGTCTGAACGAGCGTGGTGATCTTTCCGTCGGGTGTGATCTTCAGAACGCGAGCGTCTCCGCTGTCGGCCACGTACATCACGCCGCTGGTGTCAACGGCGAGGCCTCGGAAATAGGGATGTTGTTCGTTTCCTGGAATCGAAGGGCCGCCGGCGAGCGCGGGGACGGTCACGACGGTCGAGACGTCCCCCCGCGCGGTAATTCGATGGATCGAGCTGTCGTCGGTGTAATACAAGGAGCCGCCGGGACCGGCGCTCAATCCGTTGACGTGAGAAGCGGCCGGCAGATTAGCCAGAACCGAGGCCGCGCCGGACGGCGACATCCGCATGATCCGCACATCGCCCGAGGAGCTCAGCGGGTAAAGCAGGTTTCCGTCGTGGCCCATGGCGATTGGATAGTCGCTGGAGAGGAGGGCCGTGGGATTGGTGCCCACCCTCGAGATCTCGCCGCTCGCGCCCGTGGGAAGCGAGCTCCTCGCGAATCGTCCGTCCTCGTCGATCGCCAGCCAGTGGTACAGCCGGCGGGATAGATGGGTCACACCGCCGTGGGTGTCGATCCTCCACAATCCCGAGCCGGTGTCCAGGAAGTAGATCCGCCCGAGCCGGTCGGCGGCGATGCCCGATCCGGGATGCGCCAGGATCGAAGTGGGAGCCAGGCTGAGCACGAGGCCGAGAACCCTGAACGAGGTTGACACGCGCCCTTGTCGAGCCTTCCGCACTCCGTTCGTCCCCCTCGAACGGCAAGACGAAGATGGTTCGGACAGCGTTAACGGGCTTTAGGCGTCCGCCGTCAGACCTCGACCTGGACCCTGGCGAAGAGTCTGATCGCGTCGTGGAAAATTGGCCGAAGCCGGGGGCTCAGAATTTGGCGAGCTTGTTCCCGTTCGTCAGCGTGACCCAGAAGTTCATGCCGTCGCTGGCGGCGCCGAAGGGTATGGAGGCGGTTCCGGTCGGGAAGTTGCCGAGCGGGCTCAGGTCGGCCGCCTTGAACAACGACACGCTGTTGTTGCCCTCGTTGGTGACGAGGATCCGTTGGCCGTCGAAAGCCGCCGCGGCGCAGAAGCTCAGGCCGTTACCCGTCAGAGTCGTGAGAATCGCCCCGGTGGACGCGCGGACGACCGTGACGTTCGAGGGAGTCGTCGAGGGGACCCATATGCTCGAGCCGTCGAAGGCCGGATACTGGGGCGTGGTGCCGCCGAGGGTCACGGTCAGGAGGACGGCGCCGGCGGCGTCCACCTGCTGCAGTTTGGAATTGCCGGAATTGGAAACCCAGATGTTCTGGCCGTCGAAGACCAGGCCCGCCGGAAAGGAAAAGCTGGAGACGGTCGTCACGGTCCAGGGCGGCGCCGCTGCGGGTGTCACGATCGAGACAGACGGGCTGCCCGAGTTCGCGGTCCAGACTCTTGCGCCGTCGAAGGCGATCCCGTTCGGGAGGTTTCCAAGGTTGGTGGCGACGGTGGTGACGACGCCCGCGGGCTGGGTCGGATCGATCTGATAGAGATTCCCGGGAGAGCTGCTCCCCGTGACCATGACCCGTCCCATCGCAATGAGAACGCCGAACGCGGCAGTGGCTCCGGTCCAGGTTTCCAGGATCTTGCCGTCGCTGGCGCGCACGCGCACGACCGTGCCGGCCTGCCCCCCCGCGACCCATACATCCGCGCCATCGCTTTTGAGAAGCTGCGGGCTGCCCACGGTCGTCAGCCCGAGGGCGATGTCGTTCTGGGGTGTCCAGAACCGGTCGGCAATCGCACTGGGGCTGCCTCGCCTCAAGACGCCGTCCACGGTCCTGGAAAGGAATGCCGCCATCTGAAGGCGCGAAACCGGGCTGGTCGGGTCGTAAGTCGTGGCGCTCGTACCGGTCGTAATTCCCAGGTAGAAGATCTCCAGCACGAAGCCGCAGAAATTCGCGTCCGAAATGTCGACGAACGGCCCGCACACCGCGAGAATCGAGCTCCCCGCACCGCCTGCCAGCACGGCGGCCAGAAGCAGGAACGCAGACAGGCTTCTGCAAAACCGTCGGGACGTGCTCAAAGTGTGTTCTCCTTGCGCAATCCTATCGTGGATCGCTCCGGCGACCAAGAAGCCTGGTGCTTGCTCCTATCGAAAAGTCATCGAAGCCTTAGCGTGCTCCTGAGACTTCCCCCGCCGAAGAATCCAATTTAACGGCCGAGTCGGGGCAAACCGAAAAACGCCCCGAGGGAGGCCGTTATGAAAAACCCTCGATTCCCGCGGACGTTCCTGGCGATTTCCTCTCTCCTCCTGCTTCTGGCGATCCCGGTTTCCCTGCCGGCTCAGGACCAGGTCGCGCCATCGTGTGCGGGGTCTCCCGTCGAGCCGGGCGCCGGCTCGTGGAAGACCTGGGTTCTCGCCTCCGGCGGCGAGGTCGCTCCGCTGCCTCCTCCGGGGGTCGGCGACACGGCGGCGGAAATCCGGCAGCTGAAGGAAGCGGCCGCCGCGCGCGACGACGCGGCGCTCGCGAAGATCCGCTACTGGGACGCCGGCCCGCCCTCCAACCGCTGGATCGAGATCGCGCTGGCGCAGATCCGCCAGAAGTCTATCTCGACCCCGAAGAACACTCGGACGATGTCGCTTTTGAACGTCGCGATCTACGACGCGACGATCTCGGCCTGGCGAGCGAAGTATTTCTACAACCGGCAGCGCCCGAGCGAGGTCGACCCGCAGCTCGCGGCCGCCGTCAAGGTCCCCGCGAGCCCGTCCTATCCGTCCGAGCATGCGGTCGTCGCCGGGGCGGCGGCGCAGATCCTTTCCTACGTCTATCCCGCCGACGCCCAGACCTTCCAAAGCAAGGCGCAGGAGGACGGCGATTCGCGCGTGCTCGCCGGGGTTCAATACCCGAGCGACGTCGCCGCGGGGCTCGACCTCGGCAGGCAGGTCGCCGACCTGGTCATCGAGCGGGCGAAGGCCGACGGCTCTGACGCCGTCTGGACCGGGACCGTCCCGCAAGGCCCCGGGCTCTGGAACGGAACCAATCCGATCGAGCCCCTGGCGGGAACGTGGAAGACCTGGGTGCTCGAATCGGGTAGCGAGCTTCGCCCGGGCCCGCCTCCCGCGTACGACTCAGAGCGGGAAGCCGCGGACCTGGCGGAGATCAAGACCTTCCCGCGCGCCTTCGCTTCCAACTCGAGGGCCTTCTACTGGCAGACCTTCGACGGGATCCAGTCAGACTGGTACGTCATCGCCACCCGCCGCATCTTCGAGTACCACCTCGACGAGAACCAGCCCCGCGCGGCGCGGATCTACGCATTCCTTTCCGTCGCGCACCACGACGCGGTCCTCGCGGTCTGGGACGCGAAGTTCACGTACTGGGCGATCCGTCCCTTTCAGCTCGATCCCTCGGTGACGACGCTCTTCCCGACGCCGAACCATCCGAGCTACCCGGCGGCCCACGGCGCGGCCTCCGGTTCGATCTCCGAAGCGCTCGCCTACGCCTTCCCCCGCGAGGCCGAGGCCAGCCGCGCTCTCGGAACGGAAGCCGGCACTTCCCGAATCTGGGCGGGGATCCATTTCCGGACGGACGTCGAGGTCGGGCTCGCGCTCGGACGATCCGTGGCCCAGCGGGTGATCGCCCGCGTCCAGAACGACGGGTCCCAGTAGACGCCGTTAGATCTCGACCTGGATCCCGAACTCGATCGCGCGTGAGG
>DATFQY010000047.1:0-6581 GCA_035263845.1 Thermoanaerobaculia bacterium
GGCTTCTACACCCAGGGATATCCCGGGACGTCGCTCAAGCAGGTGGTGATCCCTCTCTCGTTCCCGGCCGCCGGGACGTATCAGCTCTCCCTCACGGCCACTAGCGCCACATTCGACGGGACGATGCTCGGCACTGCGACGGCGACGGTCGCCGCGGCGAGCACGGCCTTCCAGAGCGTCACGTTCGACTTCGGAACGATCTCTGTCAATGAGAGCACTCCCATCGCCTTCGCGGGCGCCGTCGTTTCCAGGCCGCCGGGCGTCGCCGGAAACGTTTTGATGCAGTTCGTCACCGATCCGCTGTGCCGGCTGACCGAGACGAGCGGGAGGGATGCGCCGCTGAGCTCCTTTCGCCGCGGAGGGATCGCCGCACTCATCATCGGAGACGTGGCTACGACGTTCAATCACATCGTGACGGTCGCGGCGGCCGCGTCGGTTCACGGCGCCAACCTCACGTACTTCCATACCGACGCCTGGGTCGAGAATCCGCTCGGCGTCGCCGTCACCATCACGGCGACGTACCGCTGCTTCGGCGGCACGAACTGCGGCACGGGCACGGCGCAGTTCACCATCAACGCCGGCCAGGCGATGACGTTCACCGATATCGTCCAGACGCTTTTCTCGGCTCCGGAGACGGCCGGCTCAATCACGTTCTCGTACTCGTCCACCGCCTACGTCAGCACTCTGAAAGTCGTGACGAGGACTTACACGCCCTCGCTGCCGAATCCGACGGTCGGGACCTTTCTCGCAGGAAAGGCAGCCATCGATGCGGCGGGCGCTGCAACGTTCGTCGGCCTCGGCAACAACGGGGCGGACCGAAGCCGTGGCTTCCGCACGAACTTCGGGTTCTACAACCCGTCCGCGTATCCCAACACCGTCACGGTGACGCTGGCGACGGCCGACGGCACCCCGATCGGCTCGCCCGTGACGCAGGTCTTCGGGCCGCACCAGGCGCTTCAGATCAACGACATCTTCACGGCGGCCGGCGTGGGCGGTACGGTGACGACGGACGCCACCGCCCACATCACGGCCACCCTCCCAGGGTTCCCTTACTTCAGCGTGACCGACAACGGGTCGGGCGACACAAGCATCCAGCAGTAGCGGCCGAAAGATCTGTCGCGGTGACATCGACGGCTTTCGGGTCGAAAATCTGCCCGCTTCTCATTTGCCATGCGTGTCAACCCCCTTCACCGTCGGGCTCGGAGCATGTTGACAGGTGTAGACAAGGCGGATAGCGTCTCGCAAAGAAAAGCGGACCCTCAAGCGACACAACAAGGAGTTGGCAAAGTGAAAAAGTCAGTGAGACTGTCGCTCTTGTCTACGGGACTGGCTCTCTCCCTCGTAACTCTGGCGATTTCCAGCGCCGAGGCCGCCACGCCGACCCCGAACAGCGCGGTTCTTCACTTGCGCGTGTTCAATGACTGTCCGGTCTCCGTCCTCACGCCCACGAACTCGTTTCCGACCAGCATCACGATCAGCGATCAGAACCAGGAGTCCCCGTTCTGCTCCGGTTTCGCGAACATGCACACCTGGCGATTCTCCCAGGACGGGATCAACGCGACCCAGTTCCAGAACGGCGACTCGTTCCAGTACGAGGTTGACTTGGTCGTGGATGGTATCGGCGAAGGCGGTCTGAGTCTGTCCCCCTGGTGGTCGCCCGACGTCGATGGCTTGTTCAACGTGCGCAATCCCGACGGCGAGATCGCGGTGTTCGGCGGTCGCCTGCCGTTTTTCAGTTTCACCGCGGCTTTCGGCATCCACTACACCGCCAATACCACGATCCACCTGGGCATCCGGTACGACCCTCGAGGGCTGTCTTCCGCGTTGCCGGCTCAGGTCGTGTACACCGTTGGCTACGGCGGCAACACCTATACCAGCGGCCCGCTCAACTTCGACCAGGGCAACGCGGCCGAGGATCCGCCGCACGGGCAGTGGGGCGCGCTCAGCCCGTGGTACGCCGGCGGTCACTTCAAGATGTTCGTCCAGGCAGTCGGCCAGCCGCATGGCGCCACCGTCCAGTGGAGCAACATCCAATTCGCCGCGGAGCCGCTCGCCCTGAGCCCGGCCCATGTCTGGATCGGGCTCAAGAACAGCGACGATCAGGGCACCCAGTTCGATCTTCGGACGGAAGTGCTCAAGAACAGCGCCGTCGTAGCCTCGGGGTTGACACGATGCGTTACGGGTGTGACGAGGAATCCCTCTTTGGCGAAGGAGGTCGTTGTCCCGTTTGACCCGTTCCCTCCCGTATCACTCGCTTCCGGAGACGTGCTGTCGCTCAGGGTCTCCACCAGGATCGGCACCAACCCGGATGACACCAAGTGCTCCGGGCCGGGAGGGAGCCACAACAACGCGAGGGGCGTGCGTCTCTACTATGATTCGACCGGCAGACAATCCAGGTTCGACGCGACGATCCCGCCCAATTTGAATGAAAACCTGTATCTCCGCTCGGATGGCAGCCCCTGCCCCGGCGGCGACGGCGAGAGCCCGGGAGTCACGACGCGTTACTTGAGCTCGACGGCGCCAACCGACACAAGCCCGAAGTGCAAGGATTCGACCGGCGTCAACTTCAACTTCGGGAACCCGTTCCGCGAAATCGGCACCTGGACCCTGCCCTAGGCGGCACGGCGCCGACGGGCGGGTCGGAGACTCGTCGGATCTGCCCGCGGCTCGAAAGAGCCGTTGGCTTACGGTAGTCGAACGGCACTCGCATCGGGACTCGCGCACGCTCTTCAAACTGTTTTTCATCCGGCTCGGATTCGCCTAGCCGGTGGCTGCCTTTGGCGGCACGATCTGGTCGAGGACGGCGGCGAAGGCCTCCATTTCCTCGGGCTTTCCGATCGTGACCCGCAGCCAGTTGGGCAGCGAAGGAAACTTTCTTCCGACCAGGATCTTCCGCTCGCGGAAGGCGGCGATGACCGGGATCACGTCCTGGCCGACGTCGATCATCACGAAGTTCGTCTCCGACGGGATTGTTCGACGTCCTTGCGCGGCTAATCGAGCCACGAGCCGCCGCCGCGAGTCATTCATGGTCTTTTTCATGCGGGCAACGAGCTCCGGGTCCTCCAGGCTCGCCCGGGCGGCGGCGAGGACGACCGCGTTGGCGTTGCTGAACGTGGCGAACTTCGCCATCGCGGCAATCGACTCCTTCGAGCCGACCGCGTAGCCCAGGCGGAGCCCGGCCATTCCGTAGATTTTCGAGAAGGTCCGCGCCACGACGACGTTGGAATGCCGGTCGATCAGCTCGCAGGACGTGCGGTAACGGGGATCCTCGACGAAATGGTGATACGCCTCGTCCACCAGGATCGTCACCGAGGGCGGGACCCTGTCGGCGAAGGCGGCCAGCTCTTCTCCGGACACGATCGTTCCCGTCGGGTTGTTCGGATTGCAGATGTACACGAGTCCGGTCGTCGCGTCGCAGGCCGCGGCCATCTTCGGAAGGTCGTGGCGAAAATCGGCGGTCAGCGGGACCTTGACAGGCTCGGCTGAGAGAACGCGCGCGAAGTCGAGGACCGCCTCGAAAGTCGGTTCTGCAGCCAGAGCCTTCTTGCCTCGTCCGGTGAACGCGCTGTCGGCCATCTGGAGGATCTCCGAGGAACCGCAGCCGAGCGTGACACGGTCCGCGTCAACGCCATGATGCTTCGCGATCACCGAGCGGATCTCGTCCTTGGCCGCGCCGGGATAGCGATTGCCGATGCTCGAAGCGCGCCGCGCCGCTTCGAGCGCGCCGGCGGACGGACCCCAGGGGTTCTCGTTGGCGTTCAAGAGAATCGTGCCCTCCGGGATGCCGCGGCGGACCGCCGCGTGGGCCGCGGCCGCGCGGGCAAGCGGCCTGTCCAGCAGAGCGGCCCCTAACCCGGCCCCGAGCGCCCCGGCGAGTGTGCGGCGAGTGATCGTTTTCGGCATGACGCCCTCCTCTTCCTTCTGCAAGCCCCATCATCTCGCGGAATCCAGTCCGGCATCGACGTCGCCGCACCCGAGAAGTGGACCCTCCTACGTCGTCTTCGGCGGCTCCTGGTGATCCCGCGCCGAAAGGCGCATGCGCACGAAGTCGACGTGGAACTTCAACCCGTAGAGGGTTCGTGCGTTCCGGCTTGGCACGCGGATCTGGTTCACCCTCTTCTCGAGGCGCCGGAATCGCTCGTTCAATGGGCCCGTCGGACGCCCCTGGTCGAGGTGCATTTCGATGTCACGCAGCTCCGCGTAGTAGCGATTGAGCCTCACGTTGACGAACAGGTCCACGATGGCGGGGAGGACCTGGGTCAGCGGGTAGAGGACGCCCACGATCGGGACGAGGAGAAGAAGCAGCCGCGAGGTGAAAACCCAGAGCCAGAACGGAAGGTGCCTCTGGAGGTAGCTCCCGCCCGACTTGTAGAAGGGCTTCGCCTCCGAGGACAGCGGCACGTCCACCGGCTCGGGCGAGGGAAACTGTCCGGGCCTGTCGAGGATGCTGCCCGGGGAATGGATCTCGTCGGCCGCCTGGAGAAGCAGGAATTGGATGGCCGGGTGCAGGTCGTCGCGGATCAGGAGGCTCGCCGTGGACGCGACGAGAGGGACGTCCACGTTGGGAAGGTCCTCCGAAAGGCTTCCGACTCCCTCGGGAAGGATCACCTTGCGAAGGAAGGGGTAGCGGGCGACGTACGCGTCGGCCCGGTAGAAGTGGACGAGGGAGACCGTCTTGTCGCCCAGGAGCCTTCTCACGATCGGCGCCTCGGCCGTCGTCAGCATGCAGGCGCAGTCCAGCTCTCCGCGGAGCAGCGCTTCTCCGCCCGGGCCCGGTGAAAGCTCGAACGGCTTGATTGCGGTGTCGATCCCGTTGGCCCGAAGCAGCTCCATCGCGAGCGGCCGCGTCCCACCCCCTTCGGGTCCGACCGAGACGCGCTTGTCTCGCAGGTCGACCATGTGGATCGGCTCCGGGAGCCCCCGGCAGAAGATCCACAGCGGGTAGTAGGCGACCGTTCCCAGCGAGACGAGGTTCGGAGAATCCTTCGCCGTCGTGAGCCCGCCGGAGACGAAGCCGACCGAAACGCCCGATTTCGGGTCCTTCAGGCGCCGGAGGTTCTCCACGTTCCCGAGAGAGGGCCGTGTCTCCAGCCGCACGCCGAACCGCGCCAGGATCTCCTTGTACTTTTCGCCGAGCTCCCGGTATGCCCCCCCCTCGGGGCCGGTCGTCATCACGACGCGGCGGGGCGGAATCGCGTGGCCGGCCACGAAGACCGCCCAGGCGATCGCGCCGACGAGGAGGATCGTCGAGAAGCTGACCAGCACCCAGGGACGCCGCAAGATCGAGGAAATCATCGGCTTCCCCTCAGCCTCTCACGGCTTGGAAGGATTAGGAAACCGGCTCCGGCTCGGAGTATTGTGAAGTTATGGCGATCATTCGGGTCACGAAAGAGCAGATCGAGGCAGCCAACAAGGCCCGCGAAGCCGCTTTGAAGAAGGATGCCAATTTTCGACGATTCGAGGAGCAGCGCTTCGAGAAGGCGGCCATGGCCCGCGAAGCCGCCTTGCAGAAGAAACGCGAAGCTGCCGCGGCCCCGAAGGAAGAGCAGCCCTCATGAGCTGCCTCGATGCGACGTTCACCCTGACGCCCCGATCCCCCGAGTACTCCGGTGTTTCGGGTTACGCTTCTCTGTCTTGTTTCGGCACCGATGCCGGGCCCCCGTCCCCCTGGGATTTCAATTCGCTCTACGCGAGCAACCGCTTCGCCTTCGAAGACAATTCCGCCGCCGACCCGAGCCTCGACTATGCGCAATTTGCCAACCGAAACAAGACGCGATTTCTTGCCGCATGGATCGACCTGGGCAATTTCGCGGCAGCCAATAAGCAGCTCGCGCTGATCTTCGGATTCGACGTCATTTACACCTCGAATCCCGGGGGGCGTGTGCTCGTTTACTCCGACGCCGGCCTGCTCAAAGACCAGCAGCTCGTCTATGGCGACAATCAGTTCCTCCTCGAAGTCGAGTCTTTGGAGCTATCCTTCATGGTCTACTTTATCCACGCGGGTGGTAACTGGTTTTTTCGAGGACTCAGCGGCTACGTAGTCTGACAGCGGCCGCCTAGACTGCATCGGAGGACGCCGTAAGTCGCGGGCTCGGGAGTACGCCTCAACGCGAGCGGCCGTGAGTGTCAACGTCGCCTTGTTCCGGTAGCGCTCCTTTAACACTACTGACACGCAAGCCCGGAAAGCCCGGACTCTCGCAAGGGATTTGGCAGGAAGGCAGGGACTCGAATCCCGAAAACCCCGCCTAGCCAGAACAACACCCTCCAACCGGTTCGAACCCCTGCCAAGTCAACCGCCAGTGAATCCGGCCACTTCCGATCCGGCCCCGGCGGCGTGTCAGCTCGGAGGATTGGAAAAGTCGCAGAAATGTTGCGCCGAACTGTCAACGCTACGGACACACCGGCGAAGGCTCATCGCGGTAATTTCCTATCCCGCCAGGCACACTGTCCTCACTTCGGAAAGAGCAGCGAGATCGTGAACTGGAGGACCCAAGCGGACGCCAGCGGAGGCCGGACAAAGTACGGCTTGGCCGCGAGGCTCGCGCTCATAGCCTGCTTCCCGAGGAAGAATGTCTGGCTGA
>DATFQY010000048.1:0-27725 GCA_035263845.1 Thermoanaerobaculia bacterium
CTCGGAGTGGCCGACGATCGCGTAACGGCAGCTCGCGTCGGCGAGCATTTTCGCCGAGACCTCGCCCGTGAACGCTCCCGAGGTCTCGCTCGCCACGTTCTGGCCTGCCATGGACCAGCGGCCCTCGGGATCCTTTCCGGCATCGAGCGCGGTGAACGGGGGCGCGACGACGAGCTCGACATCGAGCTTCCGGTCTCCCACGAGACTGCCCAGCTCGCGCGCGTAGGCCGCCGCCTCGCCGCGGGTCATGTTCATCTTCCAGTTCGCGACGAAGAGATTCACCGGAGCGCTTCGATCCCCGGCAGCGTCCCGGCGACGATAAACTCGAGCGAGGCGCCGCCTCCCGTCGAGACGTGCGTGAACTTCTCCGCGACGCCGGAACCCTTGACCGCCGCGACACTCTCCCCGCCGCCGACCACAGTGACCGCGTCGGACTCCGCCAGCAGGAGAGCGAGCGCCTTCGTGCCGCGGTCGAACGGAGGCTTCTCGAAGACTCCCATCGGGCCGTTCCAGAAGATCGTGCGCGCCGGGCCGAGCAGCCTCTCGAACTGCTCCAGCGTCTTCTGCCCCACGTCGAGCGCCATCGCGTCCGGCGGGATCTTCGCGATGCCGACCGTTCTCGCCCCGCCGGCGTCGTCCGGCGACCGCGCCACGACGAAGTCGGAGGGAAGAGCGATCGATTTGCCCTCTTTCTTGCAGAGGTCGAGGATCTCGCGCGCGACCGCGACCTTGTCCTCCTCGAGCAGCGACTGACCCACGGAGAGGCCCAGCGCCCGCACGAAGTGGTTGGCCATGCCGCCGCCGATGAGCAGGATGTCGGCGCGCTTCGCGAGCGCCTCGAGAGCCTCGATCTTCCCGGAGATCTTCGCTCCGCCGAGGATCGCCGCGAAGGGCCGATCGGGCTGGAGGAGCCTGGAGAGCTCGCGGACTTCCTTCTCCAGCAGGAGGCCCGCCGCCTTCTCGGCGACGAGGGCCGGGACGCCGACGACCGACGCGTGCGCCCGGTGCGCCGCCCCGAACGCGTCGTCGCAGAAGGCGTCGCCGAGGGCCGCCAGCCCCTTCGCGAACTCCGGGTCGTTGGCCTCCTCGCCGGAGTGGAACCGCAGGTTCTCCAGGAGCAGGACCTCGCCCGGCTCGAGGGCATCCGCGGCCTTCTCCGCTTCCGGGCCCACGCAGCTGTCGACGAACCGCACCGCCCGGCCGAGCGTCTCGGCGAACGCGACGGCGACGGGGGCGAGCGACAGCTCGGCCTTGACGTTCCCCTTGGGTTTTCCGAGGTGCGAGGCGCAGACGACGCGAGCGCCGGCCTGCGAAGCCAGGAGCACCGTCGGGATCGTCTCCTCGATCCGGGTCCGGTCGGTCACGCGGCCTCCCACGAGAGGGACGTTGAAGTCCACTCGCAGGAACAGGCGCTTCCCGCGCAGATCCAGGTCCCGGAGCGATTTCATGGCGCGGATACTAATCCCTCGTAGAATGGCCCGCGTGAGGCGGATTCTTCGGGCGGGGCTGGTCCTTCTCCTGCTCGCCGCGGCATGGCCCGCGGCGGCGGAGAAGCAGGTTTCGACGGGCCGGGGAGGCGCCGTCGCGGCCGAGGACGAGATCGCGACGCGCGTCGGGATCGAGATCCTGAAGAAGGGCGGCAACGCCGCCGACGCGGCCGTCGCGGTCGCCTTCGCGATGGCGGTGACCTGGCCGGAAGCCGGCAACATCGGCGGAGGCGGCTTCTGGATCTCCAGGGACTCGAAGGGCAAGGTGCTCGCCGTGGACTTCCGCGAGGTCGCGCCGAGGGCGGCGAGGCAGGACCTCTTCGTCAAGGCCCGGCCCAATGGGAAGGTCCCGTCCTCGACCGAGGGTCCGCTGGCCTCCGGAGTCCCGGGCTCGGTCGCCGGCTTGTCGCTCGCGCACCGCCGGGCAGGCCACTTGCCGTGGAAGACGCTCGTCAATCCCGCGGTCCGCCTCGCCCGCGACGGCTTCGTCGTGACGGAGACCTTTTCGGAGTCGATCGCGAATAACAAGGACCGCCTCGCGAAGTCCCCTGAGACGGCGCACATCTTCCTCCCAAACGGCGCGCCGCCAGTGCCGGGATCGGTCCTCAAGCAGCCGGACCTCGCGAAGACGCTCGAGGCGATCCGCGACCACCGCGACGACGGCTTCTATCGCGGCAGGGTCGCCCGCGCAATCGAGGCGGCTCACGAGCAGGAGGGGGGCCTCATCACCCGCGGAGACCTGGCGCGGTACGAAGCAAAGGTCCGCACTGCCCTGAAGTTCACGTTCCGCAACGCCGAACTGTGGACGCTGCCGGCGCCGTCCGGCGGGCCGGTGCTCGCGGAGATGGCGATGCTCACGGAGTACGTCGGGGCCGACAAGTTGAAGCCCCGCGACGCGTCGTCGGCGCACCTGCTCGCCGAGATCGAGAAGCGCGCTTTCCGGGACCGCAACAAATACCTGGGCGACCCGGCGTTCGCTCGCGTCCGACAGGATCTCCTGACCGACCCGGAGCGCCTGAAGGAGATTGCCGCCACGATCGACCCGTCTCGGGCGACGCCCAGCGCCGCTTTGCCGCTTCCCGAGAAGGAGAAGCCCTCGACGACGCACTTCTCCGTGATGGACGACGCCGGCGGGGCCGTGGCGATCACGACGACGTTGAACGACTCCTTCGGCAACGCGCGCGTGGCGCACAGCCTGGGGTTCCTCTGGAACAACGAGATGGATGACTTCGCGACCAAGCCCGGCCAGCCCAACCTCTACGGCCTGATCCAGGGGGAGACCAACGAGGTCGCTCCCGGCAAGCGGATGCTCTCCGCGATGTGCCCGGTCATCGCGGTTCTCAACGGCCGCAACGCGTTCGTGTGGGGGACGCCCGGCGGCTCGACGATCCCCACGACGAACTTCCAGGTGATGCTCGGAATCCTCCTTCGCGGCGAGTCGCTGGCCGACGCCGTCGCGGCGCCGCGGTTCCACCAGCAGGATTTCCCCGACAAGATCCAGCTCGAGAGAGAGCGCTTCGATCCCGCGTTCGTCGGCGCCCTGGAGAAGCTCGGCCACACCGTCGTCGAGCGCGAGCCCAAGGACAACCCGATCGGCCGCGTTCACGCCATCGCCCGATCCAACAGTGGAACCCTGACCGCCGTCGCCGATCCGAGACGCGGGGGCGCGGGCCTCGTTGTCGAGCCGGCTCCGCCGCCACCGCCGCAGCCAGCGCCCGCGCCGGCAGCCACGCCCCCTCCCGCAGCGACTCCCACCGCCGCGCCCGTACCGACGAAGTGACCCTCCGATGACCGAAGTCTTCCGCCCTCTCTACCGCGAGGGCCGGGTGCTCCGCCTCCTGGACCAGCGACTTCTTCCCGCCCGCGAGGCGTGGATGGAGCTCGAGCATCCGCCGGAGATCGCGATTGCGATCCGGGACCTCGCCGTGCGGGGCGCGCCCGCCATCGGAGTGGCGGCGGCCTATGGCGCGGCGTTCTCCATGAGGAGCGGGGCGACGACGGCGCCGGCCGAGCGCTTCGAGACGGCGCGCCGGCTGCTCGCCGCAACGCGGCCGACGGCGGTCAACCTCTTCGCGGCGCTGGAGCGGATGGCGCGGCGCTTCGCGGCGGTCGCGCGGGCTTCGCCCGAGGAGATCGAGACGGCGCTGATCGCCGAGGCCGACGCGGTCGCGGCGGAGGACCTCGAAGCGTGCCGGAGGATCGGCCGGTACGGCGCGCAGCTGCTTGACGGCGATTCCCTGGTGATGACGCATTGCAACGCGGGTGGCCTCGCGACCGCCGGCTACGGCACGGCCCTCGGAGTGGTTCGCGGCGCCGTCGAAGCGGGAAAGTCCGTGCGGGTGCTGGCGTGCGAGACGCGGCCGTTTCTCCAGGGAGCGCGGCTGACGGCCTGGGAGCTTTCCCGCGACGGGATCCCCGTCGAGATCATCACCGACAACATGGGCGGCCACTTTCTCTCGCGGGGAGGGATCGCCGCGGTCGTCGTCGGCGCCGACCGGATCGCGGCCAACGGCGACACGGCCAACAAGATCGGGACGTACTCGCTCGCCGTCCTGGCCCGCGAGAACGGCGTGCCGTTCTACGTCGCCGCCCCGACGACGACGATCGACTTGAACTGCCCGGACGGATCGAAGATTCCGATCGAGGAGCGCTCCGGCGCCGAGGTCCTCTCCATCGGCGGGCACTCGATTGGGCCCGCGGGCGTCTCCGCGCGATATGCCGCCTTCGACGTCACGCCCGCCCGCTACATCACGGCGATCGTGACGGACCAGGGAATCTGCCGGCCTCCCTATCTCGAGAGTTTGGCTGCCGCTGTCGCTTCCGCGTCATGAAGGTGCTCGGGATCGAGACGTCCTGCGACGAGACGTCCGTGGCCGTCCTGGACGGCGAGGGGCGCGTCCTCTCCAATATCGTGGCGTCGCAGGTTGCCGCGCACGCGGCGTACGGCGGGGTCGTGCCGGAGCTCGCGGCGCGGGCTCACCTGGAAAACCTTCCGACGGTTTTCGAGAGCGCGTTGGAAGAGGGGGGGATCGGCGTGGGCGACGTCGGCCTCGTCGCGGCGACGGCGGGACCCGGCCTCATCGGCGCGCTCCTGGTCGGGCTCTCCGCGGGGAAGGCGCTGGCCTTTGCGCGCAATATTCCCGCGATCGGAGTCAACCACCTCGAGGGGCACCTCTACTCGGCGCACCTCCGGGCCGGCCGGGAGCCCGCTCGACCGATGGTCTATCCGTTCCACGGCCTCGTGGTGTCGGGCGGGCACGCGGAGCTCGTCCGCGTCGAGGACGGCCGCGTCGTGGCGCTGGCACGGACCCGCGACGACGCCCCCGGCGAAGCCTTCGACAAGGTCGCGAGGCGGGCGGGGCTTCCCTACCCTGGCGGGCCGGTCGTGGACCGGATCGCGGCGAAGGCGGACGGGGCCCGGTACGCCCTTCCGATCGGCCGCGTCGGCGGCGGCTCGGACGACTTTTCGTTTTCGGGATTGAAGACGGCGATGCTGCGCGAGTTCGAGAAGCGCGGAGTGGACGGCTCGGCGATGGACGCCGGCAGCCTTCCGGGAGATCTCGCCGACCTCTTCGCATCGTTCCAGCGGGCGATTGTCACGGCGCTCGTCCAACGCGTCCAGGCGGTCCACGAGCGGGAGGGGATCCGGCGGCTCGCGCTGTCGGGAGGCGTCGCCGCCAACTCGGAGCTGCGGGCCACGCTCTCGCGGTGGGGTGAGGAGAACGACGTCGAAGTCCTTCTGCCGGCGCGATCCCTGACCACGGACAACGCGGCGATGATCGCCTGGGCGGGGCTGCTCAAGTATCGTCGCGAGGGATCCCGGCCGCTTCAGGAAATCGTGGCGAAGTCCCGTTGGCCGTTGGGAACCTGAGGAGGAGTCCAAACTCCCTCGGTTACTATTGCCGGTTTCCAATGACCGACCCGAGTCTCATCAGGAACTTTTCCATCGTCGCCCACATCGACCATGGGAAGACGACGCTCTCCGACCGGATCCTGGAGCGGTGCGGGGCGGTGACCCAGCGGGAGATGCACGAGCAGATGCTCGACGACATGGAGCTCGAGCAGGAACGCGGCATCACGATCAAGGCCCGGGCGGTGACCCTGCGCTACGCCGCGAGGGACGGCCGCGAGTACACGCTGAACTTGATCGACACGCCCGGCCACGTGGATTTCTCCTACGAGGTCTCCCGCTCGCTCGCCGCCTGCGAGGGAGCGGTTCTCGTCGTGGACGCGACGCAGGGAGTCGAGGCCCAGACCCTCGCCAACGCCTATCTTGCGATCCACCACAACCTCGCGATCGTCCCCGTCATCAACAAGATCGACCTGCCGTCGGCGGAGCCCGAGAAGGCGCGCGAGCAGATCGAGCGGGTCGTCGGCATCCCGGCGGGCGACGCCGTCCTGACCTCGGCCAAGCAGGGGATCGGCATCGACGAGCTGCTCGAGCGGATCGTCGCCGCCATCCCGCCGCCCAAGGGCGACCCCGACGCCCCCTTGAAGGCGCTGCTCTTCGACTCCTGGTACGACCCGTACCGCGGCGTGACTTCGCTCGTCCGGATCGTGGACGGCCGGCTCGCCTCGCGTATGAAGATCCGCGCAATGGTCACGGGGCTCGAGGCCGAGGTCGAGGAGGTCGGCATCTTCAAGCCGCAGCGGGATCCGGTCTCCGAGCTGTCCGTCGGCGAGGTCGGCTTCCTCTGGGCCAACATCAAGGACCTCCACTCGACCCGCATCGGCGACACCGTCACCGAGGCCAGGCGCCCCGCGGCCGAGCCGCTGCCCGGCTTCGCGGAGGCCAAGCCGATGGTCTTCGCCGGCCTCTTCCCGACCAACGCCGACGACTACGCGGCCCTTCGCGACGCCTGCGAGAAGCTCCGACTGAACGACGCCTCTTTCACTTTCATCCCGGAGAATTCGACGGCGCTCGGCTTCGGCTTTCGCTGCGGCTTCCTCGGCCTCCTCCACATGGAGATCGTCCAGGAAAGGCTGGAACGGGAGTTCGACCTCGACCTCATCACCACCGCGCCCGGGGTCAACTACCGCGTCACGACGACCGCCGGAGAGGTCCTGGAGATCGTCAATCCGAACCTCCTCCCCCAGCCCAACCACATCGCCTCGATCGAGGAGCCCTACATCACGGCCACGATCATCACCCGCGACGACGTCCTCGGCGGGATCCTGAAGCTCTGTGAGGAGCGGCGGGGGAAGCAGAAGTCGCTGGAGTACGTCTCGTCCAACCGGGTCGTCCTCATCTACGACTTCCCGTTGAACGAGGTCATCCTGGACTTCTACGACAAGTTAAAGTCCATCTCCCGGGGCTACGCCTCCTTCGACTACGAGTTCACCGGCTACCGGGAGGGGGACCTCGTCAAGCTCGACATCCTGGTCAACGGAGAGCCGGTGGACGCCCTGTCCCTGATCGTCCACCGGGAGGAGTCGGCGGCCAAGGGGAGGCTCCTGGCCTCGAAAATGAAAGAAATCATCCCCCGGCAGATGTTCGAAGTAGCGATCCAGGCCGCGATCGGGTCCAAGATCATCGCCCGCGAGACGGTCTCGGCGATGCGGAAGAACGTGCTGGCCAAGTGCTACGGTGGGGACATCACGCGAAAGAGAAAGCTTCTCGAGAAGCAGAAAGAGGGGAAGAAGCGGATGAAGAGGGTCGGGCGGGTGGACATCCCGCAGGAGGCCTTCCTCGCCGTTCTCAAAGTGGAATGACCGAAACCCTGACGGCCAACCCGGAAGACGAAGCGGTCGGAGACTCCGGCCGGCACTCGGCCTCGCGCGAGTGGTACGAGTCGCTGCTGGTCGCCGGCATCTTCGTGTTCTTCGTCCGAACCTTCGTCGTCCAGACCTACCAGGTACCGACGGGCTCGATGGAGAAGACGATCCTCGTCGGCGACCACCTCCTGGTCAACAAGTTCGCCTACGCGCCCCGGCTTCCGTCCCTGGCGAAGCTCCTTCCCTACCGCGAGGTGCGGCGGGGCGACATCATCGTCTTCAAGAAGCCGGGCGACGACGTTAACCCCGGCAACGTCCTTGTCAAGCGGGCGGTCGGGAGCCCCGAGGACACCATCAAGCTCAAGGACAAGGCGCTCTACATCAACGACAAGCCGGCCGACGGCCCGTGGGTCCAGCACATCGACAAGGAGGTCTACCGGGCCGGAGACCCGCACATCCCGGAGATGGCGATCGAGCGCGACCAGTTCGGGCCCTTCCACGTCCCGAAGAATTCGTACTTCGGGATGGGGGACAACCGGGACAACTCTCTCGACAGCCGGTTCTGGGGAGCGATTCCCCGCGACAACATCTTCGGCCGGCCCTTTCTCCTCTACTGGTCCTACGAGGCGGAACCCAACTCCCACATCTGGCATGGGCCGGTCGCGAAGATCCGGCAGCTCGCCGGCGTCGCGGTCCACTTCTTCTCCCGCACGCGATGGGACCGGATGTTCCGCCTCGTCCGCTGACGCGCCGCGCGCTCTTCGAGGAGTTCCTCGAGGCGACCCTCGTCGCGGTCGTCCTCGCGCTCTTCGTCCGGACGTTCCTCTTCCAGGCGTTCGTGGTCCCCTCTCCGTCGATGGAGACGACGCTGCTCGCCGGCGACCACGTCGTGGTCAACAAGTTCGTCTTCAGCCCGCGAGCGGCGGCGGCGCTCGACCCGATCCTTCCGCGGCGGGCGGTGCTGCGCGGCGACGTCATCGTCTTCAAGTTCCCGGAGGACCCGCGGCGCGACTTCGTGAAGCGGGTCGTCGCCCTGGCCGGCGACTCGCTGGAGATCCGGGACAAGCTCGTCTTCGTCAACAACCGCGCGGAGAACCAGCCGCTGGCCGCCCACTCCGACCGGCGGCTCTGGGGCGACGACCCGGACCTGCCCGAGAGCCTCCGGCGCCGCGACCAGGTGGCGTCGCTGCGTGTCCCGCCCGAGTCCTTCTTCGCCCTCGGCGACAACCGGGACAATTCCTACGACAGCCGGTTCTGGGGCCCGGTGCCGGCCTCGAACCTGAAGGGACGCCCGCTGATGGTGTACTGGTCGTTCCCGCAGGAATCCGTCGGCAGCCGCGGCCCCTTTCGCTGGATCAAGGAGTTCTTCGCGGCAACCCGGTGGTCGAGGACCTTCCAGTCGGTGCGCTGAGCGCCCCTCGGGTTAGAATACGGGCCACCAGACGCCAAGAATGCGACGAAAGAACGGGGAACGCGGCTCGGGAAGAATCGGCTGCCTCCTGTGGCTGGGAGTTCTGGCCATCACGGGCTACATCGGTTACAAAGTGATCCCCGTCAAGATCGCCACGTCCACCTTCTACGACTTCATGCAGGAGGAGGCGGCATTCGCCTCGATCCGCCCGGTCAACCAGCTCCAGCGGGAGATCCTCCTCAAGGCCAAGGAGCTGAACATCCCGGTGACGGAAGAAAACCTGGTCATCAAGAAGGTCAGCGAGTCCATCACCATCGAGGCCCACTACGAGATCACCATCTGGTTCTTCAACGGATGGAAGAAGTACATCTGGAGGGAGGACCAGGTCGTCACCAGGCCGATCTTCCTGGTGTAGTCCCAGATTCCCGCCTTTTCCCACCGCCGCTAACGCCCGTCGGGTTGTTTCCGTCTGGGAATATTCGAAGGCTGCCACGTCTTGCGGGGCGGAGAAGGAGGAATCATGCGTTTAGCCCGACTCCTGATGGTTGCCGCGGGTGTCCTCGTCATGGCACAGACGGCTCTTGCCGGGCCCCAGATCGGCGCCGCGGCTCCGGATTTCACCCTGACGACCGTCGACGGAAAGAGCTTCTCCCTGGCCCAGGAGGCGAAGAGCCATAAGGCCGTCGTCGTGATGTTCATCGCGACGAAGTGCCCCTACTCCAACGCCTACAACGACCGGATGCGCGACATGGCGGCTGCCTACGCGAAGCAGGGGATCGCCTTCGTCGGAATCAACAGCAACAAGAGCGAGCCGGCCGACGAGGTCGTCTCGCACGCCAAGCAGCACGGCTTCGCCTTTCCGCTCATGAAGGATCCGGACAACAAGATCGCCGACCTCTACGACGCCCGGCACACGCCGGAGATCTTCGTCGTCGACCCGGACGGAAAGCTCCGCTACCACGGGCGGATCGACGAGAACTATGAGGACGCCTCCAGGGTCACCTCTCCGGACCTGAAGAACGCGCTCGACTCGATGCTCGCCGGAAAGGCCATCGCCAAGGCCGAGACCAAGGCGTTCGGGTGCACGATCAAGCGGGTCTGACGTGATTTGTGATTTGTGATTCGTGAATAGGGCGAGAAAAGGGGCGGCTGCGGCCGCCCTTTTGCTGTTGACAGCCGTGGCCCTGGCCGCGCCTCCCACCGGCCAGGTCGTTGGGGAGGTGGACGCCAAGGGACTGACCGAGGCGGTGGCCCGCGAGAAGGGGAAGGTCGTCCTGGTCAACTTCTGGGCCACGTGGTGCGTGCCGTGCCGGGAGGAGTTCCCGGACCTCTCCCGCCTCCAGAAGAACCTTGGCCCTAAGGGATTCGCCTTGATCGGGGTCTCGACGGACTTCGCAAAAGAGGCGCCGGCCGTCCGGAAGTTCCTGGCCGAACAGAAGCCTCTCTTCGCGAACTATCACAAGAAGACCGGCGGGGACGATCAGGTGTTCATCGAGGCGGTGGACAAGGAGTGGGGCGGCGAGCTGCCCTTCAGCGTCCTCTACGACCGGGCCGGGCGCAAGTCGAAAACCTTCTCCGGAAAGCACAGCTATGAGGAGTACGAGAAGGAGATCCTCCGGCTGGCCGGAAAATGAGCGCCCCTCTGGGCGGATTCCCGGCGCACTCCGTAAAAGGCTCAGGGGACACTTGGAGCGGGATTTGCTAGAGTCGCGGGCCGTGGTCTTCGCATGTCGGCGATGAGCCTGTTTAAGGAGAACCCCATGAATCGACTCCGTTTCGCCCTTTTGACGGTTGGCGCCCTTCTGTCCATGGCGCCATCACTTCTCGCCGCCAGCGAGGAGGTCGCCGAGCGTACCGGGATCATCCGGCACGGCATCTCGGCCACCAGCTACTCGGTCGAGGTCCCCGTCCTGGCCCGCGTTCAGGGCACGGCGTTCTTCCGGACCTTCATAGCGATCACCAACAACACCAACAAGAGCGGGGTCACCGCGAGCTACCAGTTCTCCTACACCTGCGTGTCCGCCGGCTGCAGCCCGGCTGGCGGCTTCTACCGGACAGCGGTCCAGACCGTCACGCTGCAGGCTCTCGACAGCTTCGTCCAGGACGACTTCATCGACTACCTGAACTCGCAGGGGCTCCTGCAGCCGGGCGCCAACGCCGGGACGATCGGGACGCTCCTGGTAACGTTCAACAACCTCCCCTCGAGCAACGGCTACGAGGCCAATGTCGTGGCCCGCGTCTACAACCGGTTAGTCGAAGCGGACCCGAACCAGGGGACCGTCGGCTTCGCTTTCAACGCGTCGCTCTTCTTCGACTCCGCCGACACGACGCTGATCGCCTACGGGCGGGACACCAAGAGCGCGCCCACGATCGCCGGGAAGATCCGGACCAACGTGGGCGTCCGCAACACCGACATCAACGGGACCAACCAGAACATGACGGTGGACATCACCTGCTACAACACCGCGACCGGGCAGAGGGTCGGCAACGCGATCACCTTCGCGGACCTGAAACCCGGGGAGGTCCGACAGGTCAGCGACCTGTGGGCGACAGCGGGGATCGCATCCACCGTGAACAACGTCATCATTTTCATCGACGCCCGCAATCCGACGTCCACCTCTCCGACGATGGAGGCTTACGTCACGCTCATCGAGGGGCAGAACACGCAGGACGCGGCCCTGTTCACGGCGCTCTGCGCCGACGCCAACGGTTGCGGCAACTGACCTAACGCCGCCCGATATCGCGGCGGAGGTGCTTGCCGTCGAACTGGATCCGGTCGGCGGCATCGTAGGCGCGGGCGGCCGCGTCGGTCATCGTCGGGGCGCAGGCGGTCACGACGAAGACGCGCCCCCCGGCGGTGACCAGGCGGTCGCCGTCGCGGCGGGTCCCGGCGTGAAAGATCTCGACCCCGGGAAGCTTCGCCGCCTCGTGCCAGCCCTGGATCGGCTTGCCGGTCTCGTAGGCGCCCGGGTATCCGCCTGAGGCGAGAACCACGCCCACGCACGCCTCCGGCTTGACGTCCAGCGGAGGGTGCCGGTCGAGCTCGCCGCGGCCGGCCGCGACGAGGAGAGCGGCGAGGTCCGACTGCATCCGCGGCAGGACGACTTCCGCCTCGGGATCGCCCAGGCGCGCGTTGAACTCGAGCACCTTCGGGCCGTTCTTGGTCAGGATCAGGCCCGCGTAGAGAATCCCGCGGAAGGGACGCCCTTCCGCGGCGAGGCCGGTCACGACCGGCAGGATGATGTCCTTGTAGACGGCCGCCGAGGCTGCCAGGTCGAGATTGCCGGACGGAGATTGCGCGCCCATCCCGCCCGTGTTGGGCCCGCGGTCCCCCTCGTACACCTTCTTGTAGTCGCGCGAGGTCGGCAGCGGGACCACGGTCTTCCCGTCGCACACCGCGAGGAAGGTCGCCTCGCTTCCTGTCAGGAACTCTTCGACCAGGATCCGGTCGCCCGCCGAGCCGAAGACGCGGTCGCCGAAGAAGAGGGCCAGCGCCCGGTCGGCGTCTTCCTTCGTTTCGACGATCAGGACCCCCTTGCCGGCGGCGAGGCCGTCCGCCTTGAGGACGGCCGGGTACGAGAGCTTCTCGAGCGCCTGGCGCGCCTCCTCCGCCGAGGCGCAGACGAACGCTTCCGCGGTCGGGATGCCGTGCCGCCTCAGGAACTCCTTGGCGAAGATCTTGGAAGCCTCGATCTGCGCCGCCAGCCGCGACGGGGCGAAGATCGGCAGGTCGCGCTTGGCGAACTCGTCGGCGATCCCCAGCGCCAGCGGCAACTCCGGGCCGACGACGGTCAGGTCCATCATGAGCTTCTCCGCCAGGTCGGCGAGCTCGACGATGTCTCCCGCGCCGACCGGGACGCAGTCGGCCAGCTCGGCGATGCCCGGGTTGCCGGGCGCGCAGAAGAGCTCGTCCACGAAGGGGCTGCGCCGGAGCGCCCAGCACAGGGCATGCTCCCGCCCTCCTCCTCCGATGACGAGAACCTTCACGTGCCGCCCATTGTAACGGCTGGGGGCTCGGGGGACCGCAAGGTCCCCCGCTTCAGAAGCCGCGTATATCATCGTTCGCGATGCTCAAGGACTTCCGCAAGGCGCTGGCGGGAGAAATCCTCGTCGCCGACGGGGCGATCGGGACCCTGCTCGTCTCGCGCGGGGCGCCGCCGGACCAGGCCAAGTCCCCCCTGAACCTGACCGACCCGGAGTCGGTCCGGGAGGTCCACGAGGACTACCGCGACGCCGGCGCGCGCATCCTGACGACGAACACCTGGGACGCCAACCGCGTCAAGCTCTCCGCGCACGAGTGGGCCGACTCGCTGGAGAAGATCAACCGCGAGGGGGTGCGCATCGCCCGGGAGGCCGCCTCCGGCGACCTCGTCTACGTGGCCGGCTCGATCGGGCCGCTCGGAGCGCTGGTGAAGCCTTACGGCACGCTGACGCTGGCGCAGGTGCGCGAGATCTTCGAGGAGCAGGCGCGCATCCTGATCGAGGGCGGAGTAGACCTGATCCTTCTCGAGACCTTCGGGAGCCTGCTCGAGGCGGCCGAGGCGGTCCGGGCCGCGCGGTCGCTCTCGGCCGGGATCCCAATCGTCGCCGAGATGACGTTCCTCTCCGACGGCCGGACGGCTTTCGGTGAGAGCGCTTCCCACGCGCTGCCGACGCTCGCGGCGGCCGGCGCGGACGTGGTCGGGATGAATTGCACGCTCGGGCCGCAGGAGACGCACGACGTCTTCGCGCGGCTGCCGGCCTCGATCCACACTCCGCTGTCGGTCATGCCCAACGCCGGGTATCCGACGGTCGTCCACGGCCGCAACGTCTACCTCTCCTCGCCCGACTACCTGCGCGACTACGCCCAGGCCTTCGCTGAGGCCGGCGCCTCGATCATCGGGGGCTGCTGCGGAACGACCCCGGAGCACATCCGGGCGATGGCCCGCGCGGTCGCGGGGCAAAAGCCGGGCGGCGCATCGACGCGGGTCACGGCGGTCCTCGAGGCCCCGGCCCAGCGCGTGGCGGAAGCGGCCATCGAGACCTCGCGATTCAAGCGCAAGCTCGCCGACGCCGAGGAGTTCGTCGTCACCGCCGAGATCGAGCCTCCCCGCGGCGTCGATGTCTCCGCCGCGATCGAAGGCGCCCGGACCGCCCGCGCCTGCGGCGTGGACGCCGTCAACGTCACCGACAACCCGATGGCGCGGCTCCGGATGTCTTCGATCGCGGTGGCGGCGCTCGTCCAGCGCGAGACCGGCCAGGACGCGGTCGTCCAGATCACGACGCGGGACCGAAACGTCCTGGGCCTGCAGTCGGACCTGCTCGGGGCCTCCGGGCTGGGACTGAAGGCCCTCCTCTGCCTGGGCGGAGACCCGCTGAAGATCGGCGACTATCCCCAGGCCAAGCAGGTCTCGGAGGTGGACGTCCTGGGCCTTCTGCGGATCGCCCGCGGATTGAACGGCGGAGCGGACCTGGCGGGCAACTCGATCGGGGCGCCGACCGGGTTCGCGGTCGGGTGCGCGGCCAACCCCGCCGCCTCCGACATCGAGGTCGAGCTCTCCAAGATCCGGGCGAAGATCGAGGCGGGAGCGACCTTCGCGCAGACCCAGCCGGTCTACGACGTCGCGGCGCTGGAGGCCTTTTTCTCAAGGCCGGAGGCGCGGGCGATTCCGATGCTGATCGGGTTGATCCCGCTCCGCTCGCTCAAGCAGACGCTCTTCTTCGCCAACGAGGTTCCCGGCATCGTCGTGCCCGAGGCGATCCAGGAGCGGATGCGGAAGGCCGCCGACCGGGGGGCCGACCACGAGAAGGCGGAGGGCCTGGCCATTGCCCGGGAGCTCGCGGCCGCGATCGCGGCGGTCGCGCGGGGCCTTCACATCATGCCGATGGGCAAGTACGGCCTGCTGTCCGACATCCTGGACGCCGTCCCGAAGCGCGAGGAGCGGGCGAGGGCCTGAGGATAGAATTCCCGGGAATACGGCGGACGGTTTCTTTGCTCAAGTCTGCCGCTGGAGGAGCTCCCATGAAGACCCTGACCCGGATCCTCGCCCCGCTCGCCATCCTGTTCGCGGCGCTCCCGGCCCACGCCGGAACGCAGGGTCGCGGCACGGGGAAGGTGGTCGATTCGGCCGGCGCCCCCGTTGAAGGGGTCACTCTGACGATCACGACGCCCGCGATCCACACCCTCAAGCTGAACGTGACGACGAAGAAGGACGGCAGCTACGGCTTCATCGTCAACGACGCGACCCTCTTCTACGACGTGAAGTTCGAGAAGGAAGGTTACGCGCCGATCAACCTGTCCAAGCAGAAGTTCTCCACGGTGGACATCGTGACCCTGCCGACGCAGACGATGCTCAAGACATCCGAGGCGCCCGCCGCGAAGGCTGGCGGCGGACAGGCGGCCCCTCCGCCTCCCTCGAGCTCCGAGCAGGCGACGATCGCCTACAACGAGGCCGTGGATGCGTTGAACGCCGGCAACAAGTCGGTCGGCGAAGCGAAGCTGAAGGAGGCGGTCGCCAAGAACCCCGACCTGCCGCAGGCGTGGAACGCCCTGGCCGTCGTGGCGTACGAAAACAAGGACTGGGCCCACGCGCTCGAGTACGGCCAGAAGGCCGTGGACCTCGATCCCTCGATGACACAGCTCTACGGGATGCTTACGGACGCCGCCGAGAAGGGGGGCGACAAGAAGGCCGCCGCGGAGTGGCGCAAGAAGTACGAGGAAGTCAACGCGGACTCGCCCGACATCCTCTACAACAAGGGAGTCGAGGCGTACAACAAGGGAAAGATGAAGGACGCCGAGGCCGCCCTGTCCAAGGCGCTCGAGGCCAAGCCGGACCACGCGATGGGGCACTACCTGCTCGGCATGGTCTATTTCAACCAGAACAAGAAGGCCCCCGCCAAGGAGCACTTCGAGAAGTACCTCCAGCTCGACCCCAATGGGAAAGAGGCCAGCACGGTGAAGGAGCTCCTCCCGCTGCTGAAGTGAGCAAAGCAAAGCGAGCGAAGGATCTTCTCGACCGAGCCGCGTTATTCCTTTCTCGCGGCTTCACCTCCTAGGTTCTTCGGTCGCTGCGCTTCCCAGAATGACATGGGCAGGCCTGGAACGCCCGATTCAATAGAATCGCCCCCGTGGGCCGTGCGGGCGCGTTCAAGGACCGACCTCTCTGGCGGCGCCTCCAGACGATCCACCACGAGATCAAGGAGGGCCGCCGCCCCAACACCTCGTCCCTCTCCAAGAAGCTGGCCGTCTCCTCCAAGACGGTCCAGCGCGACATCGACTACCTCCGCGACGAGCTCGAGGCGCCCATCGAGTTCGACCGCGACGCCAACGGCTACCGCTACTCCCGCTCCGACTACGTCCTGCCCTTCCTCCCCGTGGACGGCAACGACCTCTTCGCGATCGGCGTGGCCGCCCAGGTCTTCGCCCTGTTCGGCGGCACGCCCCTGGCCCGCGCCCTGAAGTCCTGCTACGAGCGGCTGGCGCGGTTGATGCCGCCGGCCGTGCGGCTTCGGCCGGAAATCGTCATGGAGAAGATCGCGCTTCGCTCCGCGTTCCGGCCGGTGCGCGAGGAGATCTGGCAGGCGGTCTCCGAGGCGATGCAGCGCGGCGTCGCGCTCTCGATGCGCTACCATCACCCCGGCGGGCCTCCCGAGGAGCCCCGCTTCGTCCGACCCTACTCCCTCGTCCTCTCCGGCCGCGACTGGATCATGCTCGCCGAGGACGAGGCCGCGGGGATCGTCAAGACCTTCTACGTCGCGCGGATCGAGGACGCCGCGCTGACGGAGAGGCGGTACGCGATCCCGAAGGGCTTCGACCCGAACTCCTACTACCGCGACACCTTCGGCTTGTACGTGGGCGGCGGGCCGTCCTTCCGGTTTCGCGTCCGGTTCTCCAGGGAGCTCGCCGACGAGATCCGCGAGCGTCAGTGGCACCAGGACCAGAAGATCGAGCCGGGCCCGGACGGCGGGATCGTCCTGGAGCTGCCGGTCCGCTCGATCGAGGAGGCCAGGCGTTTCGTCCTGCAATACGGGGCGGGCGCCACCGTGTTGTCGCCTCCGGAGCTCGTCGAGGACGTGCGCAGGCAGCTCGAGCGGATGCGAAAGGAGTACGGGAAGAAGGGATGAGGAAGCTCGCGCTCTTCCTTCTCGCGTCCGCGATTTCCTGCGCGCCGGCCAGCAGCGGGTTGAAGCCCGTCGGCGCGTCCGAGGCGCAGGAGGCCTGCCCGGGAGGGAGACGGGCCTGGAACCTCTCGATCACCGACCTTCGCGCGGAGCGGAAAGACACCGAGCGCGTCGTGACTCTCATCCGCGAGTCGCTCTCCAAGTCGTTTCCCGGCTGCCAGTGGAGCAAGGAGGACCCGGGCACGCCGACGATCTCGATCGAGGTCCACCGGCTGGCTTCGGATTTCATCGACGAGATGTTCGAAGCGCAGGCGCAGTGGCAAGTGTCGGCGCAGACTGCCTCCGGCAAGACGCTCACGCAATTCGAGGCGGAATCGAGCGTGTCGAGGCCGAACTACCGGAGCTCCAACAACGAGCGGGAGTCGCTGAGGCAAGCGTTCGAAGCGGCGCTCAAGAAGACAGCGGTCGGCTTGCGCAATCTCCCGGAGGTTCCCTAGGCCGGTCCCGCGGAAAAGCAAGACCGTCCCCGGAAAGGGACGAATCCGCCCCGAAGGAGACGGAGAGCGGAAGATTCGCGGGCGAATCCCCGTTGAGAATCAAGAGGTTGAGAAGGGTCGGGCAGGCCGCGGTCCTGGAACGCGGCTCGCAGCCCGGCCCGACGGAGGTAGTGAATGAAACGTTCGATGATCGCCGCCATCGCCCTGACGGGACTGCTCGCCGCCGCCGGTAGGGCCGCCGCGGCCGACAGCCCGGTGGTCGCCATCGCCACGATCCTGTCGGGCACCTTCCAGGGATCCACGCCGGGCAATGAGCTGCGGCTGGACCTGCAGCCGGTCCCGACGGACTCCGAGCACCCCTACGACATGTTCCTGGAGTGCACGGGCAAGTACCAGGGTCAGATCGTCCGCCGGCAGGGGCTCGTTCGGCTCGAGACGCAGGGCTCCGGCGTCTACCTCGGTTACATCCCCCACTTCGACGCGACGGTGACGGCGCTTTCCCCTCAGGCGACGCGATTCACGGAGAGCGAGGCCAACGCGGCCTGCGGGATCTCGCTCGCGGCGCGCGGCGACGGGTTCGCGGGCGAGACGCCCGCGTCGGGATGCGCGATGGCGCTGCGCGGCGTCGTCGGCAAGTGGACGATCGAGATGGAGCCGGGGTCGCTTCGATTGCGCGACGTCAAGTCGGGCGAGACGCTGCGCTTCAGGCGCGTCGGTAAGTGACAGCGGGAGCGAAGCCCCCGCTGTCATCCTGAGCAAAGCGAAAGCGAGCGAAGGATCTTCAGCGGGAGCGAAGCCCCCGCTGTCATCCTGAGCAGAGCGAAAGCGAGCGAAGGATCTTCGTCGTTACGCCGCGTTATCGCGCGGTCGGGAAAAGATCCATCGTCATGCCCACCGAAGCCTCCGGTTCCGGAGCCGTTGGAGGCGCCACCACAGGCATAGCCTCCGCCGGTTCCGGCGGTGCGGGAGGGGCAAGCCCCTCCCCTACGGCACCCGAGGGCGTGGCCGCCGAGGGGGCGTGCAAGGGATCATTCGACTGGGGAACGTCGGGGCGCGGGAGGACGTCGCCCAGGGAGCCGAGGCTCTGCTGGAGGTCCGGGGGGACGAACTTTCTCGCGATTTCCTTGACGGGCTTCGAGAAGTCTCCCTTCAGGATCCATTTCAGGAAGCCCGGCTCGTTGCGGCTCATGTCCTTCAGCGTCCGTCCGCGGTTCTTGCCGAAGTTGACCGTCGGCTCGCCGTTGACCAGCCGGAACCGGCCCTCCGGATCGAGGTCCTGGTCGAGGCCCGCGCAGAAGAGCTCGTGCAGGTCAGCGACGGAACGCGGCAGGTCCCCGTAACGCTTCAGCTCCCCGGCCAGCACACGCAGCGTCATCTCCGCGTCGGCGAGGGCGCCGTGAGCGCCGTTGTGCTCGACGTCGCAGTAGAACCTCGCGGCGGCGGTCAGGTGGCGCGGCTCGCGCGCGAAGAAGATCCGCTGCGCATCCACGAGCCGGCGCTCGCTGATGTCGAAGGCGACTCCCGCGCGCAGGAACTCGATGCGCAGCACCGGCAGATCGAAGCCTGTGATGTTGTAGCCGCCGAGATCGCACCCCTCCAGGAACGCCGCCAGTTTCGCGGCGACGTCCTGGAACCGCGGGCAGCCGGCAACGTCGCGGTCCGAAATCCGGTGGATCGCCGTGGACACGGGCGGGATCGGAATGCCCGGATTCAACCGCGCCTGCCAGGTCTCGCGGCGGCCGTCGGGATGGATCTTGACGCAGGCGATCTCGACGATCCGGTCCGCGCGGGGGTTGGTGCCCGTCGTTTCCGTGTCGAAAATGACCAGCGGCCTTTCGAGGGGGAGGAGTCCTTCCAGCATGCTCGAAACGATCCTAGCAGGCCGCCCGGACAGCAGATGGCCGACCCCCCGGGAGCGTGTCCGAGTAACCCCGTGCTCCGCCCCGGTCGCGGCGCGAGGAGTCTCCCGAGTAACCGCAGGGAGGAGCCTCGCGCCGCGGGAGCGGAGGCGGAGCGAGGGGCCAGGCGAGCGATCGAGGCCCCATCCGGCCAAGTCGCTCGCCGGTGCGCCCGCAGGGCGCAGGCTCCTCGTGGAGCCGGAGCGACGCATGTGGCCCGCCATTTGCTTCAGGACAGTCGAGGGACGAATGAGGGTGGTACCCAGAGTCAAAGCGGTTCGAATCGAGGAATCCTGGCAGATTCCGGGCATGCGCGTGCGCTGCGTCGCTCACCTGACGCGGCCCCTCTCTTCGGAAGAGGCCCGCGTGATGGAAGCCACGTCGAAATTCCGGGCGGCCGGGGGAACCGTGACCTACGTCTGTCGACCGGGGGAATTCGAAGAGTACGCGGCCCGGCTCGAGTTCGAGCTCGGCCGCGCCGTTGCGGCCGGCGTGTCCGGCTCCCCGCGCCGCTATTCGCTCTCCCGTTGAGAAGACCTCAATAGTTCTCCGAGAAGAGCCAGAAGAAGGTCTCGCCGAAACGGGCCCAGAACCCACGCTTGTTCCACTTCTCCTTGGTGAAGACCTCGCAGTTCGTCAGGTCCTCTTCGATCATCTTCTCGACCTCGGCGGCGAAGCCGCGGTCGTAGACGGACAGGTTGGCCTCGCCGTTCTTCGTCATCGAGCGGTTGACGAAGTTGATCGACCCGATCGATGTCCAGATCCCGTCCACCACCATGACCTTGTTGTGCATCATCGTGGGCAGGTACTCGTAGATCTGAACCCCGCCGTCGAGCAGCTCGCCGTAGTGGAACCGCGACGCCAGGCGCACGTTGGGGCTGTCGATGTACTTGCCCGGCACGATGACCCGCACGTCCACGCCCCGTCCCGCGGCCGCGACGAGCCCCTGGCGGATCTGGCGGTCGGGGACGAAGTAGGCGTTCTCGATCCAGATCGTCTTTCTGGCGGCCTGGATGCCCATGTAGTACTGGAGCTTGGCCATGGAGCTCTGGTCGCTCCGGGCGCTCGAGACCGCCTGGGCGAGGATGTGCCCGGCTGGCTCGATCGGCGGGAACTGGTTGGGCCCGTGCAGGACCTCGCCCGTCGTGTGGACCCAGTCCTCGAGGAAGACGTGCTGGAGCTGCGCCACGACCGGCCCCTCGACCCGGATGTTCGTGTCCCTCCACTCGGAGGGGTCGCGCGCGTTGCCGAGCCACCGGTCGTCCACCGCGAATCCGCCGCAGAACCCGACCTGCCCGTCCACCGTGACGATGCGCCGGTGCGTCCGGTTGCCGATGCGGTCGAGCGAGTAGATCCGCAGCGGCTTGTAGATCTCGACCCGCGCCCCCGCCGCTTCCATCTCCTCTTCGAGCTTCCCCAGGCTCGACCCGAAACCGTCCACGAGGAGCCGCACCTCGACCCCCTGCCGCGCGCGCTCGGCCAGCACGCGAGCGAACTCGGTGCCGACCTTTCCGTCGTTGAAGATGTAGAGCTCGATGTTGATCGACCGCCGCGCCTCGCGGAACGCGGTCAGCAGCGACGCGAAGGTCTCATCTCCGTTCTTCAGCAGCGTCGCCCGGTTGGACGGGGCGAGCTCCGTGCCCAGCACCTCGAGCGAGCGGCGGAAGTCCGGGCTGTCCACGCCGTAGGTCGGCTCGTACTGGTAGACAGTCCGCTTCTCCGAGAAGATGTAGGAGCAGCCCGCCGAGAAGAAAAGGCAGCAAAGCAGCAGAGGAGCGCAAGTGCGGAGGAGATTTCGAATTCGCTTTTCTCCTCTGCCCCTCTGCCCCCCGGCTCCTCCCCGCATGGCGCTACATGCCGCGCTCATAATTCCGGCTGATGTTTCGGACGCGGCGGCGCGGTCCACGGAGCCCGAGAGTCTACCGAATCCCGGTTGAAACCTACCTCGTCGCCCTGGCCCTGGCTTTCGCGCTGGCGATCGCCTTCTCGCTGCTGTCCCTCCCCAAGGAGGTCTCTTACCGCCAGCCGCACCGGTTCTCGGTCGAGGACGACACGTTTCTTCCCTCCGCCCTCGCCCTGGCCAACCCTCAACCGTCGGAGGGAAACCACGTCCGCCTCCTCGCCAACGGCGACGAGATCTACCCCGCGATGCTCTCCGCGATCGCGCGGGCGGGGCGCTCGATCAACCTCGAGAGCTACATCTTCTGGTCCGGCGAGGCCGCCTCGCGCTTCCGCGACGCCCTCGTCGAGCGGGCGCAGCACGGCGTCGAGGTGCGGATCCTCCTCGACGCCATCGGCTCGCCGAGCTCCAAGCTCCGGGACAAGGACCTGGAGTTCCTGCGCCAGGGAGGATGCCGGGTCGAGTTCTTCCACCCGATCCGGCCCTGGATGCTCGACACGATCAACCACCGTTCGCACCGGCGGATCCTCGTGGCGGACGGAAAGGTCGCGTTCACGGGCGGCGCCGGGATCGCCGACGTCTGGCTGGGCGACGCGGACTCGAAGGAACACTGGCGCGACACCCAGGTCGAAGTCTCGGGGCCCGTCGTGGCGCAGCTCCAGGCCGCGTTCCAGGAGAACTGGGGCGCCGCAAGCGGCGAGGCGCTGCGAGGCGAAGCCTTTTTCCCGAAGCTCGAGCGCACCGGCGCGGCGCGGGCGCAGGTCATCCTCTCCTCACCGGAGTCGCCGAGCTCGGCGACGAAGCTCCTCTACGCGACCGCCATCTCGGCGGCGACGAAGCGCCTCTGGCTCTCCAACTCCTACTTCCTTCCCGACGCGGACAGCACAGCGCTCTTCGTGGAGGCCGCGAAGAGAGGCGTGGACGTCCATGTCCTCGTCCCCGGCAAGGTCAACGACGTGCCGGCGACGAAGGCGGGCGGACGGTCGAGCTTCGGCGGCCTGCTCGTAGGGGGCGTGAAGATCTCCGAGTACCAGCCCACGATGTTTCACCCCAAGACGATGGTCGTGGACGGCCTCTTCGTGACCATCGGCTCGACCAACTTCGACAACCGGTCCTTCCGGTTGAACGACGAGATCAACCTCGCTATCTACGACCGGGAAATCGGGCGGCGGCTCGAGGAGATGTTCGTCCGGGACCTGGCCCTCTCGAAGCCGTACACCCTGGAGCAGTGGAGGCACCGCCCGATCAAGGAGCGCTTGACCGAGCTCCTGGCCCTCCCCTTCCGGCCCGAACTTTGATCGGAGCAGAGCGCTCGCGAGACAAAAGCTCGTAACTCGTAACAAGCAGTGACTGGAAGGTGACAATCGCTGTCACACTTCCCTGGGTTCGCTAGCACAAACTCTGATGACAAACGACTTGCCGGATGGGTGCGATTGGCGAGCCGGTTGCAATACCTCACCGCCGAGGAAACCAAAACCTCAATCTCCTCCTTTCGCCCCCCGGGCGGCCCCACCCCGACCCGGGGTTTTTTTTTGCCCCGATAAACCGATGTAACTTTCTCCCATGAAAGTCCTCGCCGGCGACATCGGAGGGACGAAGACTGCCCTTGCGTCCGTCGAGATCTCCGATCGAAAGGCCGTCGTCCGCGGGCTCCGGATCTACCACAGCCGGGATTTCGAGAGCCTCGAGGCGATCCTGGCCGACTTCCTGGCGGGCGCGAAGTGGCCGCCGGCGGCCGCGGGCTTCGGGGTCGCCGGGCCGGTGGTCGCGGGGCGGGCGCGCATCACCAAGCTGCCGTGGATCGTCGAGGAGCACGCGGTCTCCAAGAGCACCGGCATCCCGAGAGTCCGCGTGATCAACGACTTCGTCGCGGCGGCGCTCGGAGTGCCTTACGTCGGCTCTCCCCGGTTGAGGGTTCTCCAGAGAGGACACGCGGAACCGGACGGGCCGATCGGCTTGATCGGCGCCGGGACCGGGCTCGGGCAGGCGGTCCTCCTTCGCGAGGGCCGCGGCTGGCAATCCATTTCCTCGGAAGGGGGGCACGCGGACTTCGGCCCGCGAAACGACGTGGAGGATGGACTCGTCCGCTTCGTCCGGAGACGATTCGGCCGCGTGGACCGGGACCGGCTTCTCTCGGGAGAGGGCCTGACCCACATCTACGATTTCCTCAAGTCCGAGAAGAGGACCCGCGAAAGCCCGCGCGTCGCCCGCGCGTTCGCCGAGCCGGGCGCCGACCGCGCCGCGGTCATCAGCCGGTTCGGCCTTGCCGGCGAGAGGCTCTCGAAGTCGGCGCTGCGCCTTTTCGTCTCGATCTACGGTTCCGAGGCGGGCAACCTCGCGCTGCAGTACCGGGCCACGGGAGGAGTGTTCCTCTCGGGAGGGATTGCGCCAAAGATCCTGCCGGCGCTCGAGGACCCGGTCTTCCTCGAGTCTTTCCGGTCCAAGCCGCCGCTGGAGGACCTGCTGTCGCGGATTCCCGTCCGTGTCGTCCTGGAGCTCAAGCTGCCCCTCTTCGGGGCGGCGGCGGCGGCTTACTGGACGGAGACTGCGATCGAAACGACCCGGCCCTCCTCGTAAGTGAGGATCCGCCTGGCTGCGACGTAGACGCAGCGGAACCGGACGTGCCCGTCCTCGGTGATCTCTTCTACGCTGTCCGGCTTTCCGATCAACTCCTCGACCTCGGACTTCTTCATCCCTTCCTTGATCATCGTGGTCGAGACCTGCTCGCCGTCGGTTGCGGCGGGGACTGCCTCGGACAGGACCCGCTTGGTCTCCGACTCCTTGACGGCGCTCTTGGACCCCATCACCGGCCGGGTCACACTGTCCACGAATCCGGCCATGGTGGGCCGGGTCTTGTATATCCAGTAACCAACGCCGCCCGCGAGAACCAGGATGACGAGGCCGCGGAGCCTCATGGGGTACCTCCTAGCGCGAGAGCCGGCGCAGCTCCTCGCGTGCTCGGTTGGCGCGGGAGATCAGCTCGGAGATCTTCTCCCGGCACCAGGCGACCTGAGAAACCAGGACGAACCAGCGGATCTCCTTGGCGGTGAAGACGGGTTGCTCCATCGAGGGCTCGTCCCACTCGAGGCCGCGCGTGCGCTCCTCGCGGATCATGGCCCGGCGCGCGTAGCGCAGCGCCTCGAGGTCGCCCGCGTCTTCGAGCAGCAGGCAGAAGCGAAGCGTGACGCGGCGGGACGGATCGATCCGCACGGCGAGGGCGTCATAGTCCGCCGAGCCGGCAAGCGCCGGCGGAGTCGTCTCCTGATACCGAATCGAGCTCATGGGAGTTCTTTACTGTCGGGGATTATAGGGCCAACCTCGCGGAAATGCGGGTCTTTCTCAGTCAAGGGGTTGTTCCATGAGACAACAGGGCCGGAGCGTGCAATCGCCGGTGCCTTTGCATCTAGAAGACCCGGTCGCGACAGAACACCTTAATCGGGCGCGCGGCCCGCCTTAATCGGGCGCGGCCCGCCCCCGGAAGCGGACTCGGCGCCGGACCATAATCACGGCTCTTTCAAGAGGTTGAGAACATGACGCGCGGAACCTCCCCGATTCAATGGACCTTCACGGATGAGGCCCCGGCGCTGGCCACCTACTCTCTGCTGCCGATCGTCCGGGCCTTCCTCGAGGGCTCCGGGATCCGGGTCGAGTCCCGGGATATCTCGCTGGCCGGCCGCATCCTCGCGAGTTTCCCCGACCGGCTGGAGGAGCGGCAGAGGATCCCGGACTCCCTCGCCCTCCTCGGGGAAATGACCCAGAGCCCCGATGCCATCATCATCAAGCTGCCCAACATCTCGGCGTCGGTTCCGCAGATCCAGGAGGCGATCGGGGAGCTGCGGGCCCACGGCTACGACGTTCCCGAATACCCGGGGAACCCTTCGAGCGCTTCGAGCGAGGACGAGCGGAAGGTCCAGGAGCGCTTCGCGAAAGTCCTCGGGAGCGCGGTGAACCCCGTGCTGCGCGAGGGCAACTCGGACCGACGGTCCCCTTCGTCGGTCAAGGCGTTCTCGCGCAAGCACCCGCACAAGCTGGCGGCATGGGATCCGGGTTCCAGGTCGCACGTGGCCCATATGAGCTCCGGCGACTTCTACGGCAGCGAGGTCTCCTTGACCGCCGGGGAATCCATGGACGTCCGCATCGAGTTCGCCGGCGCGGACGGAGCGGTCACGGCGCTGAAGAAAAAGCTCTCGCTCCTCGAGGGCGAGATCCTCGACGCCGCGGCGATGAGCATGAAGGCGCTGCGGGCGTTCTTCGCGGCCCAGGTCGAGGACGCCAGGGCGAAGGGCCTGCTGCTCTCGCTGCACCTGAAGGCGACGATGATGAAGGTCTCCGACCCGGTGATGTTCGGTCACGCCGTCACGGTGTTCTTCGAGCCGGTGTTCACGAAGCACGCCGCGACGTTCCGCAGGCTCGGCGTCAACCCCAACAACGGGCTGGGCGACGTTTACTCGAAGATCAAGGGCCTTTCGGCAGAAGAACAGGCGGAGATCGAGAAGGACATCCGGGCCGTCTACGAGAGGGGCCCGGCGCTCGCGATGGTGGACTCGGAGAAGGGGATCACCAACCTGCACGTCCCCAACGACGTCATCGTGGACGCCTCCATGCCCGTCGTCGTCCGCGACGGCGGAAAGATGTGGGGCCCGGACGGCAAGCTGCACGACACCGAGGCCATGATCCCGGACCGCTGCTACGCGACGATCTACCAGGCCATCCTCGAGGACTGCCGGAAAAACGGCGCGCTCGATCCGGCGACGATGGGGAGCGTTCCCAACGTCGGGCTGATGGCTCAGAAGGCGGAGGAGTACGGGTCGCACGACAAGACGTTCCTCGCGCCGGGAGCGGGAACGATCCGCGTGGTCGCCGAGTCCTCGGGCGAGACGCTCCTGGCAGAGCGCGTGGAGGCGGGCGACATCTTCCGGTGTTGCCAGACCAGGGACGTCGCGATCCGCGACTGGGTCAAGCTGGCGGTCCGGCGCGCCCGGGCCACCGGCGCCCCCGCGGTCTTCTGGCTCGACGCCAACCGCGCCCACGACGCCCAGGTGATCGCGAAGGTCGAGAGGTATCTTCGCGACCAGGACACCGCCGGGCTCGAGATCCGGATCCTGCCGCCGGTCGAGGCCATGAAGTACTCGCTCGAGCGGATCCGCAGGGGCCTCGACACCATCTCGGTGACGGGCAACGTCCTGCGCGACTACCTGACGGACCTCTTCCCGATCCTCGAGATCGGAACGTCGGCCAAGATGCTCTCGATCGTGCCGCTCCTCGCGGGAGGCGGCCTCTTCGAGACGGGGGCCGGCGGCTCCGCGCCCAAGCACGTCCAGCAGTTCGTCCGCGAGGGCTACCTGCGCTGGGACTCGCTCGGCGAGTTCTCGGCCCTGGCTGCGGCGCTCGAGCACATCGGGAGCTCTGCGGGGAACCCGCGAGCCTCCGTGCTGGCCGAAACGCTGGACCAGGCAATCGGCAAGTTCCTCGACAACAACAAGTCCCCATCCCGCAAGGTCGGCGAGATCGACAACCGCGGCAGCCACTTCTACCTGGCTCTCTACTGGGCCGAGGCCCTCGCCGACCAGTCGAAGGACCCGGAGCTCCAGGCCCGCTTCCGGGGGGTCGCCCGGGACCTCTCCGCCGCCGAGGCGAAGATCAGCGCCGAGCTCCTGGGCGCCCAGGGCCATCCGGTGGACCTCGGCGGCTACTACCAGCCCGATCCGGACAAGGCCTCCCGCGCGATGCGACCCAGCCCCACCCTCAACGCCCTGATAGACCGCCGGTGACGCTTGGGGTCAGGTCTATGTTATA
Organism: Thermoanaerobaculia bacterium; assembly: GCA_035263845.1. Lineage (GTDB taxonomy): Bacteria > Acidobacteriota > Thermoanaerobaculia > UBA5066 > Gp7-AA6 > JAWOLE01. The sequence continues at coordinate 26,805 of DATFQY010000048.1, forward strand.
CACTATGATCGGAAGTCCAATGCCTTCCGCCGGTTCGGCGTCGGGGCTTAGTGTATAGTGTAGACCTGACCCCAAGACGTTAACCCGCCACGGTATTCCAGGGTCAGGCCGTCGGCGGAGATCCGGAGAGTCCCGGCGTTCTCCTCGATGCGCGGCGGCGAGGAGAGCTCGATCGTCGCGCGGCGCACGCCCTCGAAGAGCGGGTGCCTGCCCGCGGACTCCGTCAAGCAGCGGTGGCCGAGAACCTCGACCGAGCCGGCCGAGTTGGCAAGCTTGACGAACCGCCCGTGAAGGACTTCCGTCGGGGTGAGCCGCTCGACGTTCAGAGGATCGAAGCCCTGGGCCTGGAGGGGCTCCGCCGGCTCGAGGACCAGCTTCCAGCCGGGACTCTCCAGGAACTCGCGGCGCCTGCGGCTTCGGTCGGCGGCGGCCGAAGCGACCTCGGAGGCCGCGCGCCGCTCCTCCCGATCGACCTCGGCCCGCTCGAAGGTCTCCGGTTCGGCGGCGGCCGCGGCGGAGGCGAGGAGATCCTCGAGGAAAGCGGAGTCCTTCTCCTCGAGCCTCGCCTTCCACGCGGGATCGAGGATGTCGAGGAGAAGGGCCATCGCGGCTCCCGAGGAGTAGGCCCGGTCGCGGACGGCGGACGCGGGAAACTCCGCGGCGGGAAAGAGGGGCTCCGTTCCACCCGCGAGCCACTGGACATACCGGGCCAATCCCTCCTTCATCTCCGTTCCCCGCTCGTAGCCCCACGCGGAGGCGGGAAGCAGCGCGAATCGCTCCCGCCGCGCCTGGAGGGCCCGAGCCGCCCAGCCGGCGGTCAACTTCGGACTTCCGGCCGCGAGGCCTCGCCGCAGGGCGATCGATTCGAGCCGCCGGAGGGCCAGCGGCCGCGCCTCCTCGACCGGGTAAAGGAAGAGGTCC
>DATFQY010000049.1:0-55336 GCA_035263845.1 Thermoanaerobaculia bacterium
GGATCGTGAAGACCGAGGCGACGGAGCGGAAGTAGTCGTTGACCCGGCCGGCCGTGGCCAGCCACCAGGCCGCGGCCCCGGTGTGCCAGTCGTTGGTGTGGACCACGTCGGGCTGCCAGGACAGCGCCTGCGTCGAGAAGAGGGCGGCCAGCGAGAAGAAGGTGAACTTCGGCGCGTCCTCCTGGATCCCCGCGCCGTAGATGCGGGAGTCTTTCGGGATCGGCGGCCCCGTGACGAGGAAGACGGGGACGTCGCCGTTTCGCGTCTCCCAGATCTCGGCCCTCTGCGCTCCCCTCGCGTACGGAACGTCGAAGGCCGCGACCTGCCGCGGCTCGTAGCGGTCCCAGAGAAGCGCGCCGTAGCCCGGCATGATCAGCCGCACGTCGTGGCCCAGTGCGCGCAGCGCCCCCGGAAGCGACCCGGCGACGTCGGCCAGTCCGCCGACCTTGACGAACGGCTCCGCTTCCGCGGCGAGAAACAGGATCCTCACGGCCGTGGAGCTCTTGCGCTCAGAGATCCAGGTCCACGCTCGGCGCGGGCGCCCGCCGGGAATCGAGGAAGATCGTCCAGGGGACGACCTCTTCCGTCAGCAGGATTCCCGCCTTCACCCAGGGGTCCTCGTCGAAGAGCGAGCTGGCATGCGCTTCGTCGCGAACGTCCATGACGACGAGGGCGCGTCCGTCCTTCCCGTAGGGCCCGGCGAGGACGATCCGCCCTTCCTCGAAGATCCCGTCCATGAAGGCGGCGTGCTCGTTCCAGAGCGGCTGCTCGCGTGTCGGAAGGCCGGCGACCCACGCCGGCCCCGGCTTGCGGTACACGAGGAAGAGGGTCGGGCGAGCCATTTACGCCGCTTTCTTCACCGCCATCCTCGCGCCGGTCTCCACGAAGAGGAACGAGAACTCATCGGTCAGCTCGTCGATGCGCTTGGTGATAGGAGTCGCGGCGCGGGAGTGGCCGGCCTTCGTGTCGTAGTGGAGGATCACGGGCTTATCCGAGCCGGTGGAGGCCTGGAGAAGCGCCGTCATCTTCCGCGCGTGGAGCGGCGCCACCCGAGTGTCGGAGTCTCCCGTGATGAAGAGCACGGCCGGGTACTTCGTTCCCGCCTTGACGTGGTGGTACGGAGAGTAGGCGTAAAGGAACGGGAACTGGTCCGGCTTGTCGGCCGAGCCGTACTCGGGCACCCAGTAACCCGCCACGAGGAACTTGTGGTACCGGACCATGTCCAGCAGCGGATAGGAGCAGACGACCGCGGCGAAGAGGTCCGGGCGCTGCGTCAGCGCCGCGCCGACGAGGAGCCCGCCGTTGGAGCCGCCGGTGATCGCGAGCTTCGACGCCGACGTGTAGCCGTTCTTGATCAGCCACTCCGCAGCGCCCACGAAGTCGTCGAAGACGTTCTGCTTCTTGGCGAGCATCCCGGCCCGGTGCCACTCCTCGCCGAACTCGCCGCCGCCCCTCAGGTTGGGAAGGGCGTAGACGCCGCCGCTTTCGACCCACAGCGCCGCCTGGGCGGAGAAGTTCGGCGTCTGGGAGAGGTTGAAGCCGCCGTATCCCGTCAGCAGGGCCGGGTTCGAGCCGTCGAGCTGGATTCCCTTCCGGTGAGCCAGGAACATCGGGATCTGCGTCCCGTCCTTGGACGCGTATTTGACCTGCTTGATCTCGTAGCGATCGCCGTCGAACGGGACGGTCTCCTGCGCCCACACCTCGCGGGTCCCCTTCGCGACGTCGTAGCGGTAGATCGTCATCGGCGTGACGAAGGAGGTGAAAGTGTAGAACGCCTCGTTCCTGGTCCACCGGCCGCGCGGAGCGCCGGCGGACCCGATCTGCGGGAAAGAGATCTCTCCCATCGGCTTGCCCTGTGGGTCGAAGATGCGGATCCGGGACTGGACGTCCTCGAGGTAGCGCACGAAGAGCCGCCCGCCGATCGTCGAGACGCTCTGGATGGCCGACTTGCCGGCCGGAATCACCTCTTTCCACTTGTCTCGCGCCGGGTTCTTCAGGTCCACGGCGAAGACCCGGCCGTTGGGCGCATCCCAGGCCGTCTCGAGGTACATCGTGTCGCCGGCGACTTCGGCGGAGAAGCGCGCCTCGACGTCGTTGACGATCGGAACGATCTGCAGAGGCGCGGACCCCGCGCCCTTTGGTTCCGTCGAGAGGTCCCGGACGTAGATCTCCGTCTTGGTGGCGGCCGAGCCGTGCGAGACGGTCAGGGTGAGCCAATGGTTGTCCTCGGAAAGGCCGACGCCCAAACCCTTCTCGGGCCCGTAGCCGTCGCCGAAGATCTTCACGTCCTTCGAGAAGTCGGTCCCGAACGCGTGCCAGTACACGCGGGGCCCTTCCTTCTCCTGCCGCGAGAAGAACACGCCGCTGCGGTCGTTGCGGACCCGGACGCCCTGGTAGCGGGCCCGCGGGAGGACCTCGGGCAGCTCCTTGCGGCTGTCCACGTCGAGGAAGTGGACGGTGACTTCGTCCTCGCCGCCGAGGCGGACTCCGTAGGCCGCGAGGGTCCCGTCCGCGATGACGCCGAGCAGGTCGACCGACGTCGTGTGGTCGGCGCTCAGCGGGTGCGGATCGATCAGGACTTCGTCCTTGCCCGCCGCCCCGTTGCGGACGAAGACGACCGGAAGGTCCTGGTCGGCCAGGCGCCGGGTGAAGAAGTAGCGGCCGCCGTGCTCGCTCGGCACGCCGATCGTGTCGATCTTCAGGAGCTCCGTCACGCGCTGCTTGAGCGCGTTACGTCCCGGGTACGAGTGGAGAAACGACTCCGAGTACTTGTTCTGCTCGTCGATCCACGCGCGGGTCTCCGGCGCTTTCTGGTCCTCGAGCCACCGGTAGGGATCGGCGACCTGGACGGAACCGTACGCGTCCTTGACGTCGTCCGTCTTCGTTTTGGGCGGCCGGTCGGTCCCCGGCGCCGCGCCGGCCACAACGCCGACGACCAGCGCGGTCGCCGCCGCGGCGAGAAGGGCCCTCGAAAGGCTGGTCGAGCGCATCTTCGGACTCCTTTCAAAAGGGGCGGAAACGCCCATCGGAAGGGCGGAATTCTAATTCGCCTCCGCCCCGCTCCGTTCCTGCTAGATTACGGGCAAGAGACATTCAGTGCTGGACGATCCCACGGCCCTTCCGAGCTCCGGGGGCGAGGCGACGGTCCTGGGCCTCGACAACGTCGCGGTCACGCTTCCGGTCGCGGGCGTGGGAAGCCGGGTGCTCGCCGCGGTCTTCGACTACGCCGCCCAGGCCGTCCTGCAGATCGTGTGGGTGTTCACGGCCTTCGGCTCGATGCGGATGGCGGGAGACCGTCCGGGCTGGGGAGCGGCGGTCTACGTCGTCGGGATCTTCGTCATCGACTGGGGCTACTTCTCTGGGTCGGAGATCCTCTTCCGGCAGCAGACGCTGGGGAAGCGGATCGTCCGCCTGCGCGTCGTGACCCGGGAAGGGGGAACGCCGACCGTCGGCAGCCTGCTGGTCCGCAACCTGACGCGGCCGGTGGACCTGCTGGCGGGAATCCCGATGATCGCGCTCGATCCGCTCGGACGCCGTCTCGGGGACCGCCTCGCGGGAACCCTCGTCGTCCACGAGGAGAAACCGGGAGGCTCGATGCTCCGACGGGTCCCGGAGGGGTGGACGAGCCGCGACATCGCCGCAGTCGAGATGCTTCTCGAGCGCTCCTCCGAGATGGAGCCCGAGCGGGTGGAGCGGATGGCCTCGCGGCTCGTCGGCGTTCTCGCCGCGCGGCACCCGGAGTTCCTTTCCGGGATCGACCGCGGCGGGCCTTCCGTCGAGGTCCTTCGGCGGGCGTTCGCCGCCGGGAGGAGCGGGTGAGCTCGTGAACTATGCCGCCCTGCTCGAGCTTCGCGAGCCGGCGTGGCGAGAGTTCGACGCGCGCCTCTTGGAGGCGCGCCGGCGGAGCCACCGCCTCGAGTACCGCGAGCTGGAAGACCTGGCCCTTGCGTACCGGCAGATCCTTCAGGACCACGCCCTCGTCTCCTCGCGGTTCCCCGCGACGGCGGCGGCGCAGCGGCTGTCGCGCCTGGTCCTCGAGGGGACCCGCTGGCTCTACGAGACCCGGGACGAGACCCCGCATCGCTTCCGCGACTTCTGGACGCGCCGGTTCCCGGAGGCCTTCCGGCGGCTGGCGCCGAATCTCTTCGTGACGGTGTCCCTCTTCGGGCTGGCCGCGGTCTTCGGCCTCTTCCTGGCGCTGGAGCAGACGGCGCTGGCGACGTCGCTCCTCCCGAGAGGCGCCATCGAAGACCTGGAGCGCGGCCACCTATGGACCGAGTCGCTCGTTCGGACGGTCCCGCCCTCGGTCTCCTCTTCGGGCATCGCGACCAACAACATCTCAGTGGCGATCGTGGGTTGGGCCGGCGGCGCCCTGGCGGGGCTCGGGTCGCTCTACATCGTCCTGATGAACGGGTTTCTCCTGGGAGCTCTCGTCGGCGTGACGGCGCACTACTCTCTCGCTCCGCGCCTTCTGGAGTTCGTCGCCGCCCACGGGATCCTCGAGATCACCCTGATCCTCGTCACGGCGGCGGCGGGATTGAAGATGGGTCAGGCCCTGGTCGAGGGAGGCGACCGCCCGCGCCGCGAGGCGATGCGCGACGCCGCGCGGGAGTCGCTGACGGTGCTCGGGGGATGCGCGCCCTGGTTCGTGCCGCTCGCGATCGTCGAGAGCCTCGTGTCTCCCTCTCCGGCCCTGCCCTTCGCCGTCAAGCTCGCCGCGGGGCTGACGCTGGAGGCGCTCTTCCTGTTCGTCGCCTGGAACCCGTTTCTGCGAAGGAGCGAGGCGTGACCCCCGCGACGGAGGACACCGGGCAAGGCCTCGCCTCGACGATGCCCTTCCGCATCCTCGTGGACGAGGCGATGAAGCTGACCCGCCGCCACTTCCGGTGGATCTACTTCCCGGTGGCGATCCCCGTCAGCCTCCTCTTCGCCGCGCTCACGGTCGTGCAGCTCGCCTGGATGCGCGGCATCCAGTCGGCCCTGACCACGCGGTCGGTCCTCGCCATGGCCGGCGGCTGTGGGGGAGTTCTGCTGGCGTTCTTCGTGCTCGTCGTCGCGCAGAGCCTGGCGTACACCGCGCTCGCCTTCGCCTGCACCGGCGCGGTCGAGAGGGGACGAGTCGGCATGAAAGAGAGCTGGCGGTTCGTCCTCCAGCTTCGCGTGATGGGCACCCTCGTCCTCGTCTGGATCGCGCTGGGAGTCTCCTTCCTCTTCTTCTTCTTTCCCGCGATCTACGTCGGCCTGATCCTGTCGCTCGTCACGCAGGTCATGGCGGCGGAGAAGGTCTTCGGGTTCGCGGCGATGCGGCGGTCGAGCCAGCTCGTCCGATACAACCCGCAGCGGCGTTTTCTCGCCAACCCGAAGGTCAAGATCTTCGCCCTCTTCGTCATCGCGATGGTGATCTCCTACGTCGTCCGGATCGTCGTGGAGCTTCCTTTCGCGGTGTTCCAGGGGTACTCGGCGGCGCGCGAGGTCGCCGGGAGAGGGCAGGTGGACTCCGCCGCGTGGATGTCGAGAATGATGTGGACGCAGGTGCCGTCCTCGATCCTCTCCTCGCTCGTAACGACCGCGGTCGGGGTGTACACGAGCTTCGGGCTCGCGCTGCTCTACTTCGACATCCGCCGTCGCAAGGAGGGGATGGACCTGGAGGCGGAGATCGACCGGATGTCGGGGGGCCCTCCCGAGACGCCGCCGCCGGTCGCGCCCAGGTGATCCCGCTCGTCGTTCTGGCCGCCGCGGCCGCCGCTTCCGCCTCCGGTTCGGGGCGCCCGGATCGGGGCGCTCTCGAGCGCGCCTTCACCGAGACGGGGGCCAGTCGCGTTCCCGCCTCGCCGAGCTGGACCTCCTACGGCGAGGCGATCAACGACGCGGTGATGCGCTTTCTCGAGCGTCTCGTCGGCGGAAACGAGAGGTTCTGGTCGTCCTTCGGCGAGGCGCTGATGTACTTCGTCCTGGCCGTCATCGCCGCCGGGTTGATCGCGCTCGTCGTGGCCGGGATTCGCCTCCTCGTCCGCTCGCTCGACCGGAAGACGACGGTGCTTCCGCGCCTGGAGCTCGAGACCCGCGCCGTCCCGCCCGCCGCCCAGGCGACCCGCGAGGAGCTCGCCCGCGAGTTCGAGCGGCTTCTCGAGGCGGGCGACCTCTCCGGCGCGCTGCGTGCCCTCTGGTGGTGGTTCGCCCGGTCGCTTGGAGAAGCGCCCGTCGATCCGGCCTGGACGAGCCGGGAGCTTCTGGCCGCGAGGCGCCGTGGCGACCTCGCGCCGGAGGCCCGCGAGCTGGACTCCATGATCTACGGCTCCCGCGCGCCGGCCGCCGGACAGGCGCAGCAGCTCTACGCGCGGCTCGCGGAGACGCTCTCGTGACGGAGAGGCGCGGCGTGCTCCTCGCGGCGGCCGGACTGCTGCTCGCCGTGATCGTCGCGGCGCTGGCGGCGCGTCGGCCTTCCGCCGGTCCGAGCGCGCTCTCGGCTTCGTCGCAGGGATGGTCGACGTTGCGGCGCTACGCGGAAATCCGGGGATCAAAGGTCGAGCTCCTCGACCGCCCCGTTTCGCGCGGGCGGGAGGGCGGGGTCCTGATCGCGTTTCCCGAGAAGGGATTCCGCACCGACGAGGAGCTCGAGGCGCTGCGTTCCTGGGTCGGGAGGGGGAACCGGCTGGTGCTGGCCTTCTCCGGAGAGCCGCGCGTCCGGGAAGAGTCCCGCGTCTTCCACGCCTTCGGGATGTCGGGCAAGAGCGTGCGCGGAGAGCTGCCGGTCAACCCGGTGGCCTGGTACCGCTTTCAGTCGGAGGTCTGGCGTCTCGACGCGCAGCCCGCGGCGGGCGGGTCCGCCCGTGAAGTCGCCGAAATTCATGTTCACGCGCCCCGGCGGATCCCGGTACCGGGGAAGGACGCGCGGATCCTCTACCGGGCCCAGGGCGGCGACCCGATGGTCTTTACCTCGCCGTACCTGCGCGGGACGGTGCTGGTCCTGCCGGCCGACGCCCTCTCCAACGGGCGCATCTCCGCGGAAGGAAACGCGGACCTCGCCGAGTGGGTGCGCGAATGGATGGGCCCGACGCTCCTCTTCGAGGAGCACTTCCATGGCCTGTCCTCGCCGGATCTGGAAACGGGGAGCGCTTCCTTTCCGTTCGATCTGCTGGCCGGGCAGCTGCTCCTGCTCTACGCCCTGGCGGTCCTCGCGCTCTCGCGCCGGTTCGGTCCCGCGTGGAAGGAGACGCCGGTACGCACCGGATCGACCGCGACGTTCCTGCTCGGGCTCGCGACGCGCCACCGGCGATTCGGGCATTATCGCGAGGCGGGCGAGCTCCTGCTGGAACGGGCGCGCTCCTACGATCCCGCGCTCGCCGTTCCGGAAGAGTCGCTCGCCCTGGCCGAGCAGGGGAGCGAAGAATCCCTTCTCGCGCTCGGAAAAGAGATCGGCCGGATCCAGGCCGGGAAAAGGGGAGCCGCACGATGAACGCTCCGGGGCCACCCACGCCGGTTTCGTCCGACAGGCTCGCTGCCGCCTGCGCCGCAGTCGTGGAGAAGGCGGGCGACGCGGTCCTCGGCCAGAAAGCCGCCGTCGAGTCGCTGCTGTCCGCCTACATCGCGGGCGGCCACGTCCTGCTCGAGGGGGTTCCCGGCATCGGCAAGACGCTGCTCGCCCGCGCCTTCGCCGGATGCCTCGGCCTGAAGTTCTCCCGCGTCCAGTTCACGCCGGACCTGATGCCGGCGGACGTGATCGGCGGGAACGTCTTCGACCAGGGCTCCGCCGCCTTCCGCCTCGTCCGCGGCCCGGTCTTCACGCAGATCCTCATGGCGGACGAGATCAACCGGACCCCGCCGAAGACCCAGTCGGCGCTCCTCGAAGCGATGCAGGAGCGGCAGGTGACGATCGACGGCGTGTCCCATCCGCTCGCCTCCGAGTTCTTCGTCGTCGCCACGCAGAACCCGGTGGACTTCGAGGGCACGTACCCGCTTCCCGAGGCGCAGCTCGACCGGTTCCTGGCGCGGGTGTCGATGGGTCTGCCGGAGCGCGACGTCGAGGTCGAGATCTTCCGCCGCGCCGTCGCCGGCGAGCTCTTCGGGTGGGGCACACGGCCGGCCGCCGTCGCTCCCGTCATGGAGCCGGCGGAGGCGGCGGCGCTCCGAGGCGCCTCCGCCCGGGTACACGTCGCGCCGGAGCTGCTCGATTACCTGGCGAAGCTTGCCGCGAAGGTCCGCTCGTCGCCCGACGTCGAGCTCGCGATCTCCCCTCGAGGGTGCCTGGCGCTGCTGGAGATGGCGCGGGCATCAGCGCTCGTCTACGGCCGCGACTACATCACGCCCGACGACGTCAAACGCCACATGGAGGCCGCGTGGTCGCACCGGCTGCTCCTGACGGCGGAGTCCGAGATCGAGGGGCGCTCGGCGGCGAGGGTTCTCCAGGACGCGGCGGCGGCCGTCGAAGTCCCGCGGTGATTTCGTGATCCCCGCACGCCGCTTCTTCGGCGCGCTCGGCCTCGTCGCCCTCGTCATCGCGGCGGCGGTCATTACGCCGGGGCTCGCCCGGCTCGTCCTTCCGCTCGACGGGATCCTCGTCGCGCTCTTGCTCGTGGATTACGCGAGGGCTCGCCGCGTGGTCCTCTCCGCGTCGCGGGCGCGCCCGCCCCTCCTCGTCCAGGGAGTGGCCTCCGAGATCGCCGTCCGAGTCTTCAATCCCGGTCCGCGGGCCGCCACGGCCGTCCTGCGGGAAGGCCTCGATCCTGCGATCGCCGGTGAGCCGATCCGCGTCCGCGCCGACCTCGTTCCCGGGCGCGAGACGATCTGGCGATACCAGGTGGTTCCCCGCCGCCGGGGAGACCACGCGTTCGCGCCCTTCTCCGCCAGGGTGCTCGGGCCGTGGCGCCTGGCGTGGGCCCAGAGGGACCTGCTGCCCGCCGAGCCGGCGCGTGTCTATCCGCAGGTCCGCTGGAGCGGGGCGGCCGGCCGGCTCCTGGCTCTCGCGCAGCGGCGGGAGCTGGGGCTCGCGCCGCTCTCGACTCGCGGCATCGGGACCGAGCCCTACGGCGTGCGCGCGTACCTGCCGGGCGATCCGCCCGGCAAGATCCATTGGAGGGCGACCGCGCGGCACGGCAAGCTCATCACGAGGGAGGAGACGTGGGAGCGCGGGGCGCGGCTGCTCGTGCTTCTCGACTGCGCCCGCGGGATGGCCTCGCGGGAAGCCGAAGAAAAGACGAGCAAGCTCGACGCGGCGCTCTCGGCCGCGCTGGCGCTGGCCCGGGTCGCGGCGGCTCGCGGCGACCGGGTCACGACGCTCGCCTTCTCCAATCGGATCGAGCGGCTCGTCCGCACGCCCGCGGGAGCGCGGGGGTCGAGCATCCTCTACGAGCGGCTCTTTGACGTCGAGGCGCACATGGTCGAGCCGGCCTACGACATCGCCGCTTCGGAAGCCGCCCGGCTGGAGCCCCGGCGCGCCAACGTCGTCCTCTTCACCTCGCTCGTGGACCTGGTCAGCGCCGAGGTCCTCCGGGTCGCGCTGCTGGAGCTCTCCATCCGCCACCGCGTCCTGCTCGTCAACCTGGAGGACGCGGACCTCGCGCGCCTGGCGCTTGGCGAGCCGGCGTCGACCCGCGAGGTCTTCGCGAAGGTCTCGGCGCTCGAGATCCTTCTCGCGAACCGCCGGCTCGCCGTCAAGCTCCGGCGGGCAGGCATCCGGATCCTGACGACGCCGGCGGACCGCCTCGCGCTCGATACCCTGAACGCCTATCTCGGGATGGCGATGGACCTGCGGCGCGGCTCGACGCGAGCGCGGCTGCTCGCGTCGTAACTGATCGCGGGCGGCTCACCGTTCCCCTCTCAGCGCGAGGCGCGCTGGAACCGCAGGGTCTCGCCGGACTGGGCATTGCGCAGGCGGATCTGGCCCGCGTCCACCTCGATGGTCCACTTGCCGGTCGCGCCGTGGATGGCGAAGGCGCAGGACGTCGAGCCCTGCGTCTCCCCGGCGTAGCCGTCGCCGCTCGGCTCGAGCACCAGGTTGCAGGCGGAGCGGAGCTCCTCCGGCGTGAAGCGGGTCGCGTCTCGGGAAAGGCCGCTCACGGTCGGATCGAAGTGCGGGATGTAGGTGATGCCGACGTTTCGGCCCTGGTTCTCGGCGTGAATCAGGCCCGTGTCACGGACGTTGGTGCCCTGGTAGCGGCCCGACGCCGTCAGGAACAGGTCGAACGCCTCCGTCGTCGAGACGAACCCGGCGTTGGCGATGTCCAGCGTCAGCTCGTTGCCCGGAGTCGAGCCGCGGAACGTCCCCGAGACCATCGAGGAGAAGTTGGCCATCGGGTTGGGGGAGGCGGCCGAGGGGCCGCGTCCGTAGCTCGATGCGCAGCCCTCCGCCAGCGAGACCGCGGCCAGCGCGATGGCGATTCTCAAGACTTTCATAAGACCTCCACCGTTGTTCAGTGCGAGATCCGTTCCCGCCCGAAACCCGGGATGGGAGGCCTCGACGTGTCCCTCCGCGGGGACGATCCGTCACGCCTGGGGGCCAGTCAGGCTTGGAAGCGTCGGGGATCCGGGACGGGGCCACGCCATGTCCCGCTCGGGCACGAGCAGGTCCTTCAGCGTGATCTTTTCGAGGACCTGGTCCACGGCGCTCTGGACCATCCGCCAGACCGAGCGGATCGAGCAGTCCGGGAGATTCGTGCAGAGCCGCTCCATGCCGGCGTGCGTCTCGCAGAAGGTCGCCTCGTAGAGGCGGCCGCCGAGCGCCGCGAGGGCTTCGCCGACGCTAATCTCTCCGGCCGGCCGGGCGAGCGAGTAGCCGCCGGACTGGCCCCGCGTGGACTGGACGAAACCGGCGGTGCGCAGGACCCGCATCATCTTGGCGACGTTGGGCTCGCTGATCCCCTCGGACTTCGAGAGCTCGGCGATGGTGACGCTCCCCTCCATTCCCGCGCGCCCGACGCGGAGCAGGCACCGCAGCCCGTACTCTTCTTGGGAAGATAGTTTCACATTAGTCCCAACTGCAGCTTGGCGGCTTCCGACATCATGCTCATGTTCCACGGCGGGTCGAAGAGGACCGTGACGTCCGCCTCGCGCACGTCAGGCAGCGCCAGGAGCTTGCCCTTGATGTCCTCGCGAAGGACGTCGCCCATCCCGCAGCCCGGCGCCGTCAGGGTGAAGCGCACGTCGATCTTCTTGCCGCCCTCGGGCAGATCCGAGACCTCGCACTTGTACACAAGGCCGAGGTCCACGATGTTGACGGGGATCTCCGGGTCGTAGCAGGTCTTCAGCTGGTCCCACGCCAGCCCCTCGGTGGACTTGCCGGCGGCCGCGGCCTCGGGCGAGGCCAGGATGTCCTGGCCGATGGCGTCGCCGTCCTTGCCGTCGATGCGCGCTAACGAGCCGTACGGCGTGACGACGGTGTAGCTGCCGCCGAGAGACTGCGTGATCGCGACCGGGGTGCCTTCCGGGATCGTCAGCTTCATCCCGCTCGGGATCTCGCGGGCCTCGACCTCGCGCGTCGTCGTGACTTCCTTGGGGGGCATCGTTGCTCCTTACGCTCCTCCGCTCTCCGCGGGAGGCCCCTCGGAAAGCTCCGTGGAAACGGTCTGGCCCTGGCCGTTCAGGGCGGCCTTCAGCGTGTGCCACGGCAGCGTGGCGCACTTGATCCGAACGGGGTACTCGCGGACACCCGAGAAGACCTCGAGCTTCTCGAGCTCCGGCCCGCCGCCCACCGGGGGCTTCGCGCCCGTGATGAGCGCGCGGAACCGCTCGAAGAGCTCCTCGGCCTCTTTCCTCGTCATTCCCTTGACCCGCTCCGTCATCATCGAGGCGGACGCCGTCGAGATCGCGCAGCCCGCGCCCTGGAACGCGACGTCCTGGACACGGTCGCCGTCGAGCTTCAGGTAGACCGTCTCCCGGTCGCCGCAGAGCGGGTTGTATCCCTCCGCGGAGCGGTTGGCGTCCGGCATCGGCTTGAAGTTCCTCGGCCGCTTGGAGTGGTCGAGGATGACCTCCTGGTAGAGGTCCCGCAGGTCGGTGCTCATGGGCGGAACATCTCCTGGACCTTCTCGATCCCGCGCGCGAGCGCGTCCACTTCCTCGCGCGTGTTGTAGAGCCCGAAAGAGGCGCGCGCCGTGGCGGGGACCTTGAAGAAGTCCATCACGGGCTGCGCGCAGTGGTGGCCGGTGCGGACCGCGATCCCCTCGCGGTCCAGAACGGTCCCGATGTCGTGGGGATGCACCCCTTCGAGCGTAAAGGAGACGACCGCAGCCTTGTGCTCGGCCGTGCCGAGGATCGTCAGACCTTCGATCGCGGACAACCGCGCCGTGGCATAGGAGAGCAGGTCGTCCTCGTGCGCCTCGACGGCGTCCATGCCGATCGCCCCGAGGTAGTCCATCGCCGCGGCCAGGCCGACCGCGCCGGCGATGTTGGGCGTGCCCGCCTCGAACTTGAAGGGGAGGATGTTATACGTCGTCTTCTCGAAGGTGACGGAGCTGATCATGTCGCCGCCTCCCTGGTACGGCGGCATCGCCTCGAGGAGCTTCGCCTTCGCGTAGAGCACGCCAATGCCGGTCGGGGCATACATCTTGTGGCCGGAGAACGTGTAGAAGTCGCAGTCCAGCTCCCGCACGTCAACCGGGATCCGAGGGGCCGCCTGCGCGCCGTCCACGATCACCGGCACGCCGCGCGCGTGGGCCAGGGCAACGATCCGGCCGACCGGGTTGGCCGTGCCGAGCGCGTTGGAGACGTGCGAGACGGCGAGGATCCGGGTCTTCTCCGAGAGGAGCTTCTCGAGCTCGTCGATTCGGACCTGGCCGCGCTCGTCGATGGGGACGATCTTGAGACGTGCGCCCTTCTCCTCGCAGAGGATCTGCCACGGGACGATGTTGGAGTGGTGCTCGAGCGCCGTGATGAGCACCTCGTCGCCGCGGCCGACGTTGGCGCGGCCGTAAGTCTGCGCGACGAGGTTGATCCCCTCGGTCGTCCCACGCACGAAGACGATCTCGCGGGCTTCGGCGGCGTTGACGAAGGCCCTCGCGCGCTCCCGCGCCTTCTCGTAGATCTCGCTCGCCTCCACCGAGAGCTCATGCACGCCGCGGTGGATGTTGGCGTAGGAGTGCTCGTAGAACGTTCGGACCGTCCCCAGCACCGCGGACGGCTTGTGGGTCGTCGCGGCGTTGTCGAGGTAGACGAGCGGCTTGCCGTGAACGCGGCGCGACAGGATCGGGAAATCGCGGCGCAGCCGCTCGACGTCGTAGGCCGGCCGGGCCGGCGGCGCCGGCCGAGTCGCGGTGCTCATGCGGCCTCCAGTGCTCCCGCGAGCCTGCCGCCGAGGAGCCTCTCGACCTCCTCGCGGACCCAGGGAACGCGAATGCGCGAGGCGAGGTCGGCGGCGAAGCCGTAGGTCAGCATCGCGCGGGCGTCCTCCTCACCGATCCCCCGCGCCCGCAGGTAGAAGAGCGCGTTGGCGTCGAGCTGCCCGATCGTCGAGCCGTGCTTGCACTTGACATCGTCGGCCAGGATCTCCAGCGCCGGCGTCGAGTTGACCAGCGCCTCGCGGGAAAGGAGCAGGTTCTTGTTCGTCTGGATTGCGTCGGTCTTCTGGGCGTCGGGCCGGACGATCACCTTCCCGTGGAAGACGCCGCGAGACCGGCCCGAGAGGATGCCCTTGTAGAGCTCGCGGCTGACGCAGTGCGGCTTCGCGTGGTCGATCAGCGTGTGGTTGTCCACGTGCTGGGAGCCGTGCGTGACGAAGAGGCCGTTCAAGGAGCACTCGCCTCCCTCGGCCTGGAAGACGACGTCGATGTCGGTGCGGGCGAGCCTTCCGCCGAAGCAGAGGTTGTGCGAATCGAACCGGCTGGCCCGCCCCTGCGCCGCGGCGATGCGGTGAAGGTGGAGCGCCGCGGAGCCTTCGCGCTGGAGCTTGGTGTGCTCGAGAATGGCCCCCTCGCCGCAGGCGATCTCCGTCACCGCGTTGGTCAGCGTCGGTCCCGCCGAGCTTCCATCGGCATCGGCCCCGATGTAGGTCTCGATGATTTTCGCCTGGCTCTCGGGCTCGGCCAGGATGAGGTTGCGCGGATGGGAGGCGGCCGGCTGCGCGCCGGGCGACGTGACGAAGACCAGGTGGATCGGCTCCTCCACGATCGCTCCGCGCGGGATCCGGACGAAGGCGCCGTCCCCGAGGAACGCGGCGTTCAAAGCCGTGAAGGAGTGGCGGAGAGGGACCGCGATTCTCCCGAGGCTGGCTTGCACGGCGCCTTCCTCGGCGGCCATCGCCTGTCTGAGGTTGAAGGCGACGGCCGGTCCGAACGTCCCGCGAGAAAGGCCGGGCGCGTACCAGCCGTTGACGAAGACGAGCCGCGGCGCTTCTCCCCCCGGGATCGCGCCCGATTCGATCCGCCCCGGCTCGCTCTCCTGGAACAGCCGGAACGGCGTGCGGACGATCGAGGCCGGGTTCGTATATCTCCAGGCCTCGTCCTTCGCGGTCGGGAAACCGATCTTCGAAAAGCTCGTCATCCCCGCGCGCCGCATGCCGCCGACCCAGGCCCGCTCTCCCTTGAAGCGCGTCTCCTCGAAGTCGGCCATTGCCGCCGAGAAGAGGTCGTCGGGATGGGCGACGGCTTCCATAGCTAAATCTCAGCGGGGGACCTTTCGGTCCCCCGAGCCCCCGGGACCGCCGAGCGGGCCGAGGGAGGCTCCTTCTCGAGCCACGCGTAGCCTTTCTCCTCGAGCTCCAGCGCCAGCTCCTTACCGCCCGAGAGGGCGATGCGACCCTCGACCAGGACGTGCAGGAAGTCCGGGACGATGTAGTTGAGGAGCCTCTGGTAGTGCGTGACGACGATCATCGAGCGCTTCGGGTTGCGGAGCTGGTTGACGCCGGAGGCGACCGTCCTCAGGGCGTCGATGTCCAGGCCCGAGTCGGTCTCGTCCAGCACCGCAAGCGTTGGATCGAGGACGGCCATCTGGAAGATCTCATTTCGCTTCTTCTCGCCGCCGGAGAAGCCCTCGTTGACCGGCCGCTTGACGAGATCCTCGTCGATCTCGACGAGCTTCGCCTTCTCGCGGGTGAGCTTCAGGAAGTCCATCGCGTCGAGTTCCGGCTCGCCGCGGTGCTTGCGGATCGCGTTGAGGGCGTTCTTCAGAAAGTAGACGTTGGAGACTCCCGGGATCTCGACCGGATACTGGAAGGCGAGGAAGATCCCCTCGCGGGCGCGGGTCTCAGGGTTCATCGCGAGCAGGTCCATCCCCTTGTAGAGGACCTCTCCCCGGGTGACCTCGTAGCCCGGCCGCCCGGCCAGGACGTGGGCGAGCGTGCTCTTCCCCGATCCGTTGGGCCCCATGATGGCGTGGACCTCGCCGTAGTCCACCTTCAGGTCCACTCCCTTCAAGATCTCGTTGCCTCCCACCGAGGCGTACAGTTCCCGAATCTCTAGAAGCATTCCTCTCTCTTTCGTCGTTTTTCTCTCGTCGCGCCTTCGTGCTTCTCTCGTCGTGCCTTTCGGTGCCGTAGGGGAGGGGCTTGCCCCTCCCGCCCGGTCGCGCCCTCTTATCCGACCGACCCCTCCAGCGAAACGCCGAGGAGCTTCTGCGCCTCCACGGCGAACTCCATCGGAAGCTCCTTGAACACCGACTTGCAGAACCCCGAGACGATCATGTTGACGGCCTCCTCCGGCGAAACCCCGCGCTGCTGGAAGTAGAAGATCTGGTCCTCGCCGATCTTCGACGTCGAGGCCTCGTGCTCCATCTGCGCCGTCGAGTTGTTGACCTCGATATAGGGGAACGTGTGGGCCCCGCACTTGTCCCCGATCAGCAGCGAATCGCACTGTGAGTAGTTGCGGGCGTTGTCCGCCTTGCCCAGGATCTTGACCATCCCGCGGTAGGTGTTCTGCCCGCGCCCGGCCGAGATTCCCTTGGACACGATCGTCGAGCGCGTGTTCTTCCCGATGTGGATCATCTTCGTGCCCGTGTCCGCCTGCTGGAGGTTGTTCGTGACGGCCACAGAGTAAAACTCGCCGACGGAGTTCTCGCCCTGCAGGATGCAGCTCGGGTACTTCCACGTGATCGCCGAGCCGGTCTCGACCTGCGTCCAGGAGATCTTGGAGTTCTTCCCCAGGCACTTTCCGCGCTTGGTGACGAAGTTGTAGATGCCCCCCTTGCCGTTGATGTCGCCCGGGTACCAGTTCTGGACCGTCGAGTACTTGATCTCCGCGTTGTCCAGGGCGACCAGCTCGACGACGGCCGCGTGGAGCTGGTTCTCGTCGCGGATGGGCGCTGTGCAGCCTTCGAGGTAAGAGACGTAGGCGCCTTCGTCAGCGATGATCAGCGTCCGTTCGAACTGGCCCGTCTTCGCGGAGTTGATCCGGAAGTACGTCGAGAGCTCCATCGGGCAGCGCACGCCCTTCGGGATGTAGCAGAAAGAGCCGTCGGAGAAGACGGCGGAGTTCAAGGTCGCGAAGAAGTTGTCCGAGTACGGGACGACGGAGCCGAGGTACTTCTTGACCAGTTCCGGGTGGTTCTGCACCGCCTCGGAGAAGGAGCAGAAGATGACGCCGACCTTCGCGAGCTGCTCCCGGAAGGTCGTCGCGACCGAGACCGAGTCGAAGACGGCGTCCACGGCGACGCCGGCGAGTTTGCCGCGCTCCCGAAGCGGGATGCCGAGCTTCTCGTACGTCTCCAGGAGCTTCGGGTCCACTTCCTCGAGGCTCTTGGGCGCGTCCTTCTTCGTCTTGGGAGCGGCGTAGTAGACGATCGCCTGGTAATCGATGGCGGGGTAGTGGACGTTGGGCCACGTCGGCTCGGTCATCGTCAGCCAGTGGCGGTACGCCTTGAGCCGCCACTCGAGCAGCCACTCCGGCTCGATTTTCTTCTGCGAGATCGTGCGGATGATTTCTTCGGACAGGCCCGGGGGAACGCTCTCGGACTCGATGTCCGTGACGAAGCCGGCCTTGTACTCGCGGTTGGCCAGCTCCAGCAGGGAGTCCTTTTCGGTGCTCATTCTTCCTCCAGGGACAGGCCAGCATATTCGAATCTATACAAAATTGTCAACTTTAAGTATCGGCTAAGCCAAGCCATGCCAGTAGCTTACAAAACGAAAACGCCCGGCTCTCGCCGGGCGCCTCCGATCGGATGCTTTTGCCTGTTAGTCGGGTTTCGGAGTGGGCCGCCCCCGCTCCTGCTTCTTCTCGTCCTTCTTCTCGTTGCCCTTTTCCTTGTTCTGCTGTCCCTCGGGCGGATTGGCCTGCCGTCCTCGCTGGACCTGCTGGCGGTTCTCGCCCTGCGGCTGTTGCTGTTGCTGGGGAGGAGGCTGCTGCCGCTGTTGCTGGGGAGTGGGCTGCTGCTGTTGCTGCTGCGGAGGCGGGCCCGCCTGCCGCCCGCGCTGCTGACCCTGAGGGTTGTCCGGCTTGGGTGTCGGCTCCTGCCTCCTCTGCCGCTCGTAGCCCTGCGGCGGCTGCGGCGGAGGAACCTGCTGCTGCGGAGCCGGCTCGACACGGCGGCGCTCCTGCCCCCGCGGCTGCTGTTGAACTTCCGGCTGCTGCGGCTGCTGCTGGGGAGTCGGGGCGGGCTCGACGCGGCGCCTCTCCTGGCCCCTCGGCTGCTGCTGCTGAATCTCCTGCGGCTGCTGCGGCTGAGCCGAGGGCGGCTCGACACGTCGGCGTTCGAAGCCGCGCGGGGTCACCTGGGGAGCCACCTGCGGCTCCTGCTGAGGCTGCGCGGGCTCGACTCGCCGGCGCTCGTTGCCCCGAGGTTGTGGTTGCGGTGGTTGCTCTTCCTGGGTCTGCGCCGGCTGCCGGGGGACGACCTCGCGCGACGGCGGTCCGGAGGGATTCTCGCCACCCGTTACCGGTTGGGCCGCGACGGGCTGCTGCTGCGTGGCGATCGGACGACCCCGGGCGGGGGCGGCGGTCACCGGCTCGGGCCGCCTTCTGTCGCCGGCTTCGGCGTTCTTGGGGGCCAGGGTGACGCGTCCGGGCTCCGCGGCGACCGGCCGGACTTCGGTCACGGTCTGCGGACGCCCGCGGTTCTCCACCGAGATCCTCGCCGCCGCGGCCGGCTCGACCGGCGCCCCACCGTTCCGGGTGATGACACCGATCTTGGCCTGGAACGTCGGAGGCGCCGGAGGCGGAGCCGCCCGCACCACGACCGGGCGCGAGACGATGGCCGCGGGCGGGCGCGGAGCGGTTCGCGCTTCCGTGTTGACCGCGACGCGCAGCGCCCCGGCGGTAGGCATCACGGGAATCGTGCCGCGGATGACCGGCGCGGACTCAACCTGGGTTACGACCGCGCGGTCGCGCACCCAGGCGCTCGAGACGGGAGTGCCCGAGACGAAGGCGCTCTGGTTGACCACGGTAACGTACGTGCGGTTGACGTAGGTCACGTTAGTGACCGTCGTCGTGTGCACGACGCGGGAGCCCCACCACGGGTTGAACGGATCCCGGGGCCCGAGCGGGAACCAGCCGACGAAGCCGCCGCCGCCGGACGTAATCGAAACCGAGAAGCCGGGGCCGCCGCCGGTGAAGGCGACCAGGGCGGGCGAGTACCTCACGTAGCGGACCGCCGGGGCTACCGGGATCCAGAACCAGCGGGAGGAGACCACGACCCAGCGCCCGTAGTGGTACGGCGCCCAGCCCCAGGGCTCGGCGGAGACCCACGTCCATCCCCACGGGTCCTGCCAGATCCAGTGCCCGACGCGGTACGGGGCCCAATCGGCGGCGACCACCGTCGGCGTCCAGGCCCAACCGTACTGGGGCACCTGCTCCCAGCGGCCGTTCTCGTCCAGGTCGTCGGCGCCGACGATGTCCGCGCTGATGTAGCGGTAGGACTTCGCGTTGGCGAAGCGCGACTCGCGCTGATCGACCCACTGGTCCCAGCCGTCGCCCGCGGCGACCCTCACGTAGTCGTACTGGGGCTGGTCGGTTCCGTAGATCTGGATCCCCTGGCCCTGGTCCACCGGGATCTGGCCGCCGCCGGCGGCGACGTTCGCGCTGCCGCGGCGGACGAAAACGCGCGTATCGCCGTTGCCGTCCACGTCGATCCGGTAATCGCCGCGAGCCTCGAACGTCACGGCGGCGTTTGGCGTGTCCACCTCCCAGACCTGGTTGTCCGAGACGTCCCGGACATGGAAGGAGGCGACGCCGGCGCGCATCGAAAACTGCCGGGTGTCGTCGGTTAAGTTCAGCGCCGCGAGGTCCGACTGCGCGCCCAGCCGGATGACGTCGCCGCCGTGCACCTGGAGCTCGATGCGGCTGCGGTTTCCGGTGTACACGCGGTCGCCCAGCGTCATCGGGACGTTGCGGTCGGCCGGCTGCCAATCGTCCGGGTCGTCGCCTCGCGCGAAGGAGACCTGGCCGTCGAAGTAGGAGATCCGGGCGACGGTCTGCTGGATGTCGCCGTACTCGTCGCGCCCCTGCGCCTGCGCCTGCGCCGGGACGGCGGTCAGAAGCGCGGCGAGGGCCACCGTGGCGGTCGAGAGAATGCCGGGCAGAGTGCGTTTCATCGAAGTCCTCCGTTCCATTGCCAGTCCCGGTGCAACTCCCGTTCCCGGCGACAAACGTCCTGGAAGGGCCTGATTCTCCAACATTTTGTCACCGGGCGAGGACCGCTCTGTCCCCGGACGCGGGCAATCGCCGGTCAGAACATCGGGCGCAATAGACTCACGGCGTGATGGGCGATCCGCGGCGAGTGGCCGCCGCCCCCGAAAAGCCGCTGCTGATCTTCGACGGCGATTGCGGCTTCTGCCGGCGCTGGATTCTCCGATGGAAGTCCTGGACTGCCGGGCGCGTGGACTACGCCCCGTCGCAGGAGGCGGCGGCGCGGTTTCCCGAGATCCCGGCCGAGGCGTTCCACGACTCGGTGGTTCTCGTGACCCCCGACGGCGACTGGTTCGAGGCCGCGGAGGCGGTGTTCCGGTCGCTCGCCTTCGCGCCGGGGGGAGGATGGATGCTCGCCCTCTACCGGTCGGTGCCCGGGTTCGCCCCGGTCACGGAGCTGGGGTATCGCCTGATCGCGCGGCACCGGACGGCGGCTTCCGCCGCGACGACTCTTCTCTGGGGCAAGTCCGTCGAGGCACCGACCTACGCGCTGGCCAACGGACTCTTCGTCCGGCTCGTCGGGCTGTGCTTCCTGGCGGCGTTCCTCTCGTTGTGGATCCAGGTAGACGGGTTGATCGGATCGCGCGGAATCCTGCCGGCCGGAGAGTTCCTCGAGAGCGTCCGGTCGCAGCTCGGCGGAGCGCGCTGGACGCTCTTCCCGACGCTCGCATGGATCAGCTCCTCCGACGGCTTCCTCCATCTCCTCTGCGCCGGCGGAACGCTCGCCTCGGCGCTGGTGCTCGCGGGGTTCGTTCCGGCGCCGGCGATCTTCGTCAGCTGGCTGTTCTACCTGTCGCTCTCGGTCGTCGGCCAGGACTTCCTGGAGTTCCAGTGGGACCTGCTGCTTCTGGAGACGGGCTTCCTCGCGATCTTCCTCGCGCCGTGGAGGGCGGCGAGGTTCGGGAGGTTCCTTCCGGGCTCGCGCGTCGCCCGGGCGCTGCTGCTGTGGCTTCTCTTCCGGCTGATGTTCTCGTCGGGCCTCGTCAAGCTCGCCAGCGGCGATCCCAACTGGAGGAACCTGACGGCGCTGACGTACCACTACTGGTCGCAGCCTCTCCCTCCCTGGACGGCCTGGTTCATGGACAAGCTTCCGCTCTCGTTCCAGAAGGCGTCTTGCCTGTTCATGTTCGCCGTCGAGCTCGCGGCGCCGTTCTTCATCCTCGCCCCGCGACGTCTGCGCCTGATCGCCGCGGCCGCGATGGTGAGTCTCGAAGCGCTCATCGCGCTGACGGGCAACTACGCGTTCTTCAACCTGCTGACGATCGCGCTCTGCGTCCTGCTGGTGGACGACGCTTCGTTCCCGCGGCGGTTCCGGCCTGCCGGTCCGGCCGGCGAGCGCTCACCGCGTCGAGGCTGGCCGCGGTGGCTCCTGTGGCCGGCGGCCGCGGTGCTGTTCCTGTTGAGCTGCGTCCACTTCGTCTCGGGAACGCTCCGGTGGCGAATGCCGTGGCCCGGCTTCGCCATCTCGATCGTGCGGGCCGCGATCCCGTTTCGCTCGGTCGGCTCGTACGGCCTCTTCATGGTGATGACGACGACCCGCCCGGAGATCGCGGTGGAAGGAAGCGCCGACGGCGAGACGTGGAAGGCCTACGAATTCCGCTGGAAGCCGGGCGACGCCAAGCGCCGGCCCGCTTTCGTCGCGCCCCACCAGCCTCGCCTGGACTGGCAGATGTGGTTCGCGGCACTGGGCCGCTGCGAGGACAACCCGTGGTTCTACTCTTTCCAGCGCCGGCTCCTGGAAGGCTCCCCGCCGGTCCTGCGGCTTCTCGGGCACAACCCTTTCCCCGACTCCCCGCCCCGCTACCTCCGCACCACGACCTACTCCTACCGTTTCACCGACTTCGCCACCCGCCGCCAGACCGGCGCCTGGTGGCGCCGCGACCCCCTCGGCCCTTATTGCCCGCCACTTCAAGTAGAACAAGCCCGGCCCTGAACTATCGACTATCGACTACCGACGATCGACTGTCCTTTCGGAAGCCACTGGCGGATTCGGGAGAGGACCCGTTCGGAGACCTGGGGGTCCATGTTGGTCAGGACGATGATCGTGGTGCCGGTGTCGAGGTTCATGTCCATGGCGGTGGAGACGCCGGGGGAGCCGCCGGCGATGGCGAGGGCGCCGCTGCGGCCCGCCGCCTCGCCGGGATTCTTCGCGCGAGCGCCGGGCCTGTTGGAAAAGATCCAGTCGGTCCAGGCCCTCGGCAGGAGCCGGTCCGCGCGGAGGGCCTGGTCGAATCGAAGCAGGTCGGGAGCTGTGGAGCGGGACCCGCCGGCCGAGCTGTTGCGAGCGGGTAGATTCGCGGTGACCGGCTGGGGAGCGCCGGGACCTCCGGGGCCGCGGAGCGTGTACCCGATCGCGCGGTTGGCCACGGCGACCTGCGGCTCGTAGGGGCCGGAGTCCTTCATCCCGGCGGGAACGAAGATGTTTTCGCGTACGTACTCGTGGAACTCCTTTCCAGAGACCTTCTCGACGATCAGTCCGAGGACGACGTAGCCGGCGTTGGAGTAGGAGTTGCCCGACCCCGGCTCGAACTGCAGGGGTACGTTCGCGAAGAAAGGGACGTAGTCGGAGAGGCGCTTCAGGCTCGACGCGGGGGCCTGGAAGTACTTCTCCCCGAAGATGTCTCCCATTCCCGAGGAGTGCGTGACGAGCTGCTGGATCGTGATCTTGTCGGAGGAAGGAACCGGGAGGTCCGGCAAGTGCTTCGAGATCGTGTCGGTCAGCGCGAGCTTTCCCTTCGCGGCGAGCTGAGCGATCGCGACCTGAGTGAAGATCTTGCCGATCGAGGCGAGGTTGTAGGACGTGTCCGGCCGGTTGGCGATCTTCTTCTCCCGGTCCGCCATCCCCCAGGCCCCCTCGAAGAAAGGCTTGCCGTCCCGGGCGACGAGGACCGAGCCGGAGAACTGGTCCTTGCCCGCGAGCTCGTCGATCCACGCCCTCGCCGCGGCGGCCGCCTCCGCGTCGCTGGCCTTCGCATCGACCGGCTTCCCGGTGGATTCGTCGGCGGGCGCCAGGTCCACACCCAGGATCCCGTGGGATTCCGGAGAGAGCTCGAGGGCGATCTCGACGTACCGGTTGTTCGCGTCGCGGGCCAGGAAGCGCAGCTGCCGGGGCGATTCCTGGATGACGCGGATGAAGGCGAGTCCGGGATGCTCCCTGCCGACACCGGCGAGCCGGCGGGCGCGAGGCTCGGCCGGCATTCTCTTCAGGTCCTCCGCGTCGAATTCCTTCCGCACGAACTGGAGCGTCACATCAGGGTCGCCGGCGCGGATCGCTTCGAGGAACGCGGCGGCGCGAGGCGGAGCTTCCGCCGCCGACTCCCCGGGAGCGAGGATCGCGAGAGCCAGGAAAAGACTGGAAAAGAGATTCATGACCGGTCTCCTTTTTCGGCGGCGCAGGGCGCCGCCGGCGACGGTTCCGAATCCCGGCGGGCGAAACGCTCGACGATTCCGTCGGGGCGCTCGACCGCGAGCGCCGTGACGGCGCCGCCGCCTCCCCGCTCGAGAGTCACGCGCAGGTCCTCCGCGGCGAGGAAGCGCCCGTTTCCGACCGGCAGGAGCGGCCCATAAGGGCGTCCGCCGGCGCTCTTGTAGTAGAGGGACCCCCCCGAGACGATCAATTCGCGCGCGCCGTAATGTCCCGCCGCGGCTTCCAGCGTTGCCGCGGTTTCCCGGACCGGATTCTCGCGGGCGCGGACGCCTTCGAGCGCCCACTCGATCGCGCGGCGGCGCTCCTTCGGCGCGTTCGCGAGGAGCGCCTGCAGCGCCTCCCGGTGCGCCGCCGCGACTCCCTTCTCCGCGGCGGCCGCGACGTCCGGCTCGACGCCAGTCTTCTCCCAACCTTTCCCGGTCTTCGGGTGGACCGGCCGGGCGACGGACACGGAGGCGGTGAACCCGTCGCCCGCCGGCATGAGGACGTTGTTGTACCCGGCGCCCGCCGTGCGTTCTCCGACGACCGCCGCGCGCCCGTGCTTCTGGAGCGTGTACGCGAAAGCCTCGCAGCCCGAACCGGTCGCTGCGCTCGTGACGACGTAGACCGGAACGTCCGGCCGCCGTTTCCCCGGAACGTCTTTCAAGACGAACTCGTGGTCGGTCCGGTCCATCGGCCGGTCGTAGCGCGAGATCATTTCTCTCCCGTCGGGAGCGAAGAGGTAGCTCTCGAGAAACAGCACCGCGCCCGGTGTTCCGCCCGGGCATTTCGTGACGTCGATGACGAGCGCGTCGGTGTCCTCGAGGACGTTCATCGCGGAGGCGACGGAATCGCGCTGGCGGTCCCCCGGGAAGAATCCGGAGAGGGCGAGGTAGCCCACGTTTCCTTCGAGCCGCTCGACGCGGGCGACACCGGAGCGGGCCGGTCCGGTTCCGGCCATCGGGGAGGGCGCCCCGTCCGGCGGAGCCACGACGACGCGGCGCACGCCTTCGGCGGGAGCCTCCGCGGCGGCGGTCCCCGGAGCGGAATGGACGACGCGCATGCCTCCGGTGGGAAAGCCCGGCTCCTGTCCGTAACGCAGGTAGAGATGCTTGTCGTCGGCGACCTCGCGCATCGCCTTCGTGACGGCGTCGGCGAGGGCGGATGGAGCTCCGCACTTGTCGAACGCCCCCTCCTTCTGGCGGCGGCGCAGGTGGTCGGCGACGTCCTTGCCGATCTTCGGGTCCACGTACATCTCGTCGAGCAGGTCCGCGACTCGCGAGACGACCGCCTGGCGGTCGAAGCTCTCTGCGGAGAGGCCGGCGAGCGAGGCGACCGCAACGAGCGAGGCCGCGAAGAAAGGCGCCCTGGTAAGGGGATGCATGCGTTCTCTCCTCTGCATGGAAAGAACTCTAGAAAGCATCCGTGAAAATTTGGTGACGAGCTCTATACCTTCGGAAGAGTGAAGAAGAGAGTAGCGCCCTTCCCGGGAACACTCTCGGCGCGGGCGTCGCCGCCCTGGGCGCGGGCGAGCTGGCGGACGATCGCGAGACCGAGGCCCGCTCCGCCGGTTCGGCGGGACCGGGAAGCATCCGCCCGGTAGAAGCGGTCGAAGATTCGCGCGAGGTGGTCCGGGGCGATGCCGGAGCCTTCGTCGCGGATCTCGATTTCGACCGCTTTCCCTTCTTCGCGGGCCGCGATCCGGACGACTCCGTCCCGCGGGCTGTGCGTGATCGCGTTGGTCAGGAGGTTGCGCAGGATCTGGCCGACGCGCTTCCAGTCGGCGCGGACCGGCGGCACCGCCCCATTGACGGAGGATTCCAGGCGCACTCCCGCCGCCTCCGCGGTGGACTTCAACGCGGCGATCGCCGCGCGCGCTGCCTCCTCGATGGAGATCTCGGCAAGCTCCAGCTTCAGCTGGCCGGCTTCCGCGAGCGCCAGCTCCTGCAGGTCGTCCACGAGATGCTCGAGGAGCGCCGTTTCCTCGCGCAGCGAGGCCTGGGTCTCGGCGTTCGGGGGAAGAAGGCCGTCCTCGATCGCTTCGAGCTGCGCCTTCAGGTTCGTCAGCGGAGTCCGGAGCTCGTGCGCGATGTCACCCACCATCCGCCGGCGCACCTCTTCCGCGTTCGCCCGCGCCTGCGCCATCGAGTTGAACGCCCTGCCGAGCTCGCCGATCTCGTCGCTGGTGCGGACGTCCACCTGCGCCGCGAGGTCGCCCCGCTCCATCTGGCGCGCGGCCGCCGTGAGCTCCTCGACGGGCTTCAGAATCCGCCGGGAGAGCGCCGCCGTGGCCAGGAGCGCCAGGACCCCCGCGGCGGCGAGGGCGCCGAAGATCCAGCGGTCCACGGAGCCGAAGAATTCGCGCTCCTCGCGGCTGCGGGCGCTCCCCAGGAGGCCGACCGGGTAGAGGCGGCCGACCGTTTGCCCGAAGGCGTCGCGGACCGGCACCGCGGGGACCTTCGCGAGGACCAGCTCGCGACCGTTCGCCGCCTGGCGCTCGATCCGCAGGCCGCCGGCCGGATCCGGCGCGATGCGCGCGCCGGCGAGGCCCGCCGACGTCGCGACGACCCGGTCGTTGCCGTCGAGCAGGACGAGCTCTTCCTGCCTCTCCTTCGCGAGCGTGGTCAGGAGGGGACCAATCCTCTTCCAGCCGTCGCGTCGATACTGTTCCTCGACGGAGCTTCCGATCGGCGCGGGGTCGAGGTGGCGCGTCGCCCGGATGTCCTCGAGCTTCAGGAACGCATGCCGCGTCGCGCGGCTCGAGATGAATGCGACTGCGGTCAGAGAGAGCAAAACGACCGCCCCGACCGTCAGGAGGAGCCGGGCCCTCAGGCTACCCATCGGACCGCGCCGCTCGGTCGGCGAGCTTGTAGCCGATCCCGTGGACCGTGACGATCAGGGGAGGCTCCGAGGAGGATTCGATCTTGCGGCGCAGGCGCATGACGTGCGCGTCCACGGTCCGGTCCAGCGCCTCGTAGTCGGGGCCGAAGGCGCGGCGCGCGAGCTCCTGCCGCGTGAAGGCGCGGCCGGGGGAGCGGAGAAAAGCAGCGAGGAGGTCGAACTCCGCCCGCGTGAGGCCGACCGGCTTGCCGCGCACGATGGCCTCGCGCGAACCGAGGTGCAGCCGGATGTTCCGCGACTCGATCCGCTCGCGCGAGCCGGCGTCGCGCCCTGGCAGCGTGCGGCGCAGGACCGCGCGGACCCGAGCGACGACTTCCCGGGGAGAGAACGGTTTGCTGACGTAGTCGTCCGCGCCGGCGCCCAGCCCCTCGAGCTTGTCGGATTCCGTCGTCCGGGCCGTGACGAGGATCGTCGCGACATCCGATTCCGCGCGAAGAGCCCGGCAGACCGCCAGGCCGTCCACCTCCGGGAGCATCACGTCGAGGAGGACTAAGTCGGCGGGATCGGCTCGCTGCTTCCTTAGCGCCGCCGCGCCGTCGGAGGCGATCGCGACTTCGAAGCCGGCGTGCTCGAGGTACAGGCAAAGCGTGGCGGCAGTTTTGGGGTCGTCTTCGACGATCAGGATTCGCCGGCGGCGGGCGCCGGCCGGAGCGCCGGCGTGGCTCATGCCGGAGAGTTTAGGCGTGGTTTGTGACTGTTCCGTGAACGGGAGGGCGCAAGGCCCTCCCCTACACGCCGAATCTTTCCGGGCTCCACTCCAGGCCGAGCTCGGAGGGAGGGGCCATGTAGCCGACGAGGGCGGAGGCGGCGACGACGGCGGGGGAGGCGAGGTAGCCCTCTCCGCCGACTCCCATCCGGTTTTGCCAGTTCCGGTTGAAGGAGGTGATCGCGCGCTGCCCCGGGGCGAGCGCATCGGGTCCCTGGCCGAAGCAGGGGCCGCACCAGGAGCGGCGGATCTGGCCTCCCACCGAGCGGAAGACCTCGGCTATGGATTCGCCGCCCAGCCGCGGGTCGGGGTTCTCGATCTGCCGCCCAACGCCGCCGGAACCCGGGAAGATCGCGAAGTCCTTCGCGACCTTCGAGAACCCTCTGCCGCGCGCGGCGTTCAGGACGAGCGCGGCCTGGAGGAGGTCGTCGTAACCTCCGTTGGTGCAGGATCCTATCAGCGCCTTGTCGAACGTCAGGTGCTCGCGAGCGACCTCGTCGGCTGGAAACGCATTGCCGGGCGCGAACGGTTTGGCGATCATGGGCTCGACGTCGGCAAGGGCAAACTCCTCGCCGATCTCGTAAACGGCATCTTCACCCGGCGAAAGGCGCGGGTACGGAAGGTCTACGATCCCTTTCTGCCGGTACCACGCCTCGGTGATCTCGTCCTGCGCGAAGATGCCGTTCTGCGCCTCGGCCTCCGCCATCATGTTGGCGATTGTGTTGCGGTAGGCGATCGGGAGCTGCCTGTCCGAATCCACGAACTCGACCGACATTCCCTGCGACTGCTTCGCGCCCCACCGGCGCAGGAGCTCCAGCACGATGTCCTTCCCCGAAACCCACGGGCGGAGCTTCCCGCGAAAGACAACCCGCCGCTGCTTCGCCAGCGTGAAGTAGACGTACCCGGTCGCCCAGCCGAAACCCAAAGTCGTCGAGCCCACTCCGTACCCGACGGCTCCGTACGCTCCGTAGGCTCGGCTGTGCGAGTCCGCCCCCGGGATGAACTGGCCCGGCAGGACGAGCCCCTGCTCCGGGAAATAGAAGTGAAAGATGCCGTCGCCGGGGGTCGCGTAATACGGCTTCTCGATGCCGTGGCGCTTCGCGAACTCCCGCCCGATGGAAGTCTGCTTCTCGTCGGCGTCCTTGCCGGTGAAGACGAAGTGGTCGTTGGCGATCGCCGCCTGCCTCGGAAAAATCGCCGAGCCGCCGGTGATCTGGTTGAACGTGTGGATGGCGAAGGGCGCGGTGCCGTCGGACGCCGGCAGCAGGTCGGCGAAGACTCGGAGCGTCGTGCCCGCGACGACCGCGGCTTCCTTGTCCACGCGGTGCGCCCAGACGATCTGCTCGGTCGTCGTCATGCGGCGCGCTTCTCCCGCGTCCGGCCAGACGACCTCGGGCTTTCTTTCGATGGAGCGTCGAAACTCCCGCCGGCCCACCGCAAAGATACCGCCGCTCTCCCGGATCTCCTCTTCCTTGGCGGAGAGAGGAACGGGCTCGTAGGTCTTCCCGCGCGTCTCGTTGGTCAGGCGGCGAGAGCCGACGTCGAAAGTGAACGAATCGCCGTCCTGCGCGTCGGCCACCGCCTTCGGGCTCTGGACGACGTGTAGCCCCAGGTTCAGGGCGTTTCGCCGGAAGATGTCGCCCATTCCGGCGCCGCAGACGACGACGAGCTCCAGGCCCGCTTCCTCCGCGACGCCCTTGAGCCCCGCCGGGCTCATCTCGCGGGAAGACCCGATCGCGAACCGGTCGCCGGCGATCAGGAACGTCTCGCCGCGGTGGACCCTCTCGCGAAACTCCGGCATCAGGAACCGGAACGAGCCCGCCTTCCACCGCTCGTCGAGCGTCTCCAGGCTTTCCGAAACGCAGTCGGCCGAGGGCGTGATCTGGTCGGTGTCGATGGCGTCGCGTTTCTTTCCGGGGACCTTCGGATCCCACAGGATCAGGGCCTTCCCGCGGAGGATCGTCGGTTCGGAGACGCCGCCTCCGGACTCGCCGCCCGCCGGCAGCGACTCGGCGGAGACTCCGGGCTTCAGCCGCGCGGGCTCGATCCTGTGCACAGGTGCGACTCTATGCGATGAACTTCGCGATGGCGAACGCCGCCGCGGCGGCGAGGCCGCCCACGATGGCCGTCTGCCAGGCGCTCCGCAGCGGCTTCTTCACTGTGAAGCGGCCCTTGACGTACCCGAAGACGAGAAGGGCCAGCAGCGTCAGGCCGACGGAACCGAGAAGAGCGGACCGCATCGTCGGCATCAGGAAGTAGGGGAGAAGGGGAACGAGCCCTCCCGCGACGTAGGACAGCCCGATGGTCAGCGCGCTCGTTCGGGCGCGCTTCGGGTCCGGCTCCTCCAGGCCCAGCTCGAAGCGCATCATGAAATCGATCCAGCGCTTGCGGTCCTTGCTCATCTCCCTCGCGGCCTCGTTGGAGAGCGCGTGGGAGATGCCGTAATGCTGGAAGACCTCCGCGACTTCGCGCCGCTCCTCCTCGGGGATCTCGACGGTCTCCCGCGTCTCCCGGGCGCGCTCCGAGACGTAGTGCTCCGCATCGGTCCGCGCCGCCAGGTACCCGCCGAGGCCCATCGCGATCGAGCCCGCCGCGATCTCGGCGAGCCCGGCCGTGATGACGACGCGCGTGGACTCGACCGCCCCGGAGAGCCCCGCCGCCAGCGCGAAGGGGACAGTCAGGCCGTCGGACATCCCGATGACGATGTCCCGGATCCTCTCCGAGGCCGTGAAATGTTTCTCGACGTGCTGCGTCTGCGGCATGAAAGATCCTTTCTCGAAGATCCGCGGACGGGACTAGCGGAGACCCGTGACGAGGTAGAGGTCCTGGAGGCTCCGGCGATACCCGTAGACGTAGGACTTCCCGTCCGCCGTCAGAAGCATCGGACCGATCTGGCCGACGCCCGCCGGGTCGGCGGGCCGAAACTCTTTCCAGGCCGTCCTCTCTCCTGTCGCGACATCGACCCGGAACACGGTGGCGGTCACGGCCTGCTGCCGAAGCACGTAGAGATGACGGCCGTCGCCGGCCCAGCGAATCGGAAGTTCCTGCCGCTCGACGCCGGTGATCGGGCGCGGCGGCCCCGGTTCGGCGGGGTAAAGAGCCAGGTTCCCGTCCGCGCCCACGGCCGCGATCCATTTGCCGTCGGGCGAGATGGTATGCCGGACCGTGACGACGCCTTCCGGCGTGATCGCTCTAGGGGGGCCGGCGGGGAGCTCGCGGACGTAGAGGCGGGCCCCGTGGCGGGGCTCGCTTCCCGAGATGAGAAGCCGGCGGCCGTCCGGGAAGAAGTCCGCGAACTGACACCGGACGTTCGAAGGCGGAAGCGGCCTGGGCTCGCCGGTGCCCGTCGGGAGAAGCGAGAGGTTCGTCGAGGCGAGCTCCTCCTCCGCGACCGCCCATTGACCGTCCGGCGACAGGGCGAAAGATCGGCCGCGGCCGATCATCACCGCGGGCGACCCGTTGGTCTTTCGGAGATAAATGAGATACCGGCCGGTCGCGGAGCTCGACTCCTCGTCGAAGAGCACCGTCGTCCCGTCGGCGGAGAGGTCCCGAGGATTGGACCAGTCGAGCCAGCTCAGGTTGCGCTCGGCCGTCTCGCCGGGCGCAAGCCCGACCAGCTCGCGCCGCCTGGTCTCGCGCAGGAAGAGCGCTCGCCCGTCGCGCGCGATGTCCTGGATGCCGCCGTCGCCGGGATAAGCGAGCAGGTCGCGCGTCTTTCCCGACAGGGAGATCGCCTGGAGCCGCTTTCCCGTGAACCAGACTTCGTCTCCCTTCGGCGACCAGGTCAGGCCTGTCGAGGCCGGAGGGCCTGTCAGCCGGACCGTTCCGTCCCGGCCGACGACCTTGACGACGGCCGAGTCGTCGCCCCTCTGGGGATGGTCGAAAAAGGCGATCCATTTTCCGTCGGGGGAGAAGCGGATGTGACTGACCCACCCCGAAGGCCGGTAGATCGCCTTTCCCGGCGGGAACTCGAGTTGCCGGATGTCACCGACCCAGTGTGCAACCGCGAGGGCCGACCCGTCCGGCGCCCAGTCGGCGTCCTGGACGTTTTCGAGAACCTCTCGCGGGGTCCCGCCGCCCAGGCCGACCCGGCCCAGGGTCCCGACTGTTTCGAATCCCAGAACGTAGTGCCTTCCCAGCGATATGGCGATCTCGCCGGCGGCCGAGATGGAGAGGACATCCGCGGGGACGCCGAGGGGCCGGGACTCGAAACTGTCGGGCCGGGTCGTGAAGACTTCCACCGGCCGGCCTTCCCACGAAGCCCCATACGCGATGGTCTGGCTGTCCGGAGCGAACCGCGCCGAGAAGATTGCCCCGCGCTGGAAGGTCAGCCTCTGAAAGGAGATTGACACTTGTGTTCCGGCGGGCCCGGTGGCGCGTGCGAGAAAGACCCCGGCGGCGGCGCCGGCGAGGAGCGTCGCGGCGGCGGGAAGAAGCCATCCCGGTCGGCGCCGGGTCGCCGGGATCGCCTGGACGGCCGCCGAGCCGGAGGCCTCGGAGAGATGGTCCCGGACGCTCTTGAGGTCTCGTGCCAGGTCTTTCGTGGAGGCGTAGCGGTCCTCCGGGTCCTTGGCCAGGCAGCGCTCGACGATCCAGCGAAGAGGCGCCGGAACTCCGGGATTGATCTGCCCGATCGGCTCGGGCTCTTCGCGGATGATTGCGACGAGCGTTTCCGCGCCGGTCTTTCGCTGGAAGGCGCGGCGGTGGGTGGTCATTTCATAGAGGATCGCGCCCAGGGCGAACTGGTCCGAGCGGAAATCGACGCTGCCGCCGCTTGCCTGCTCGGGCGACATGTACCCGGCGGTCCCGAGGACGGTTCCCGGCTGCGTCGCGGGCGCCGCCATCGTCTGGAGAGCGGAGAGCCCCTCGCGCTCGCGCGCAGGCTCGACGAGCTTGGCCAGCCCGAAGTCGAGGATCTTCACGTACCCGTCCCGGGAAATCATCAGGTTCTCGGGCTTCAGGTCGCGGTGGACGATCCCGGCGGCGTGCGCCTTGGCGAGGCCCTCGGATGTTTGAACGGCGATGTCGAGAGCCTTGCGGACCGGAAGCGATCCGTCGAGGATCAGCTCGCGAAGCATCCGGCCCTCGACGAGCTCCATCGCGATGTAAATCGTCGAGTCCGCGGCGTCGATGTCGTAGACGGTGACGATGTTGGGATGGTTCAAGGCCGACGCCGACCGTGCTTCGGCTTCGAAGCGCCGCCGCCTGTCCGGGTCAGCCGAAACTTCTCCGAGCAACACCTTCAGCGCGACGTCGCGCCCCAGCTTCGTGTCGCGGGCGCGATAGACCTCGCCCATTCCTCCCGCTCCCAGGAGCGCGGAGATCTCGTAGGGACCGAGGCGCGTGCCGGAGGAAAGGGCCATAGGCTGCGGCGATTCTAGTCCGCGGCACGAGCTTTCGTGGCACGTCGATTGCTGTTTTGAGGGTGGAAAGGAATTGCGTATGAAGAAGCGTTTTCACTTCGCCGCGTCCGTCGCCGGCGCCTTTCTTCTGCTCTGCGCCGCCGCCTGCCGCCCCAACCAGACAATCGAGCGGCAGACCGACGACGCCGGCATCAAGACGTCGATCAAGGCCAAGCTCGCGTCGGACGTCCGCTTCTCGACGCTCACCGCCGTCGCCGTGGACGTGACCAACGGAGTCGTGACTCTGGCGGGCCCCGTTCACAACGAGGATGAGAAGGCGAAGATCGAGGAGACCGTCCGCTCCGTCAAAGGGGTCAGCGGGGTCAACAACAACCTGCAGATCCAGGCGGAGTCCGTGGCCGCAGCCAATGCCGTGACGCCCTCTTCCGGAGCGCCTCCGTCCGGCGCGCCGCCCGCGCCCGCGATGACGCCGACGCCGACGCCGACCCCGGCATCCTAAGACCGCGTCGTTCCCGGGACCTCCACGGAGTGGACCCGCTTCGCCCCCTCGGAGGCGGCGTGGTGCGCGCCATAGAAGTGGCGGGAGTGGACGCGCGAAAACTCCGCTCCGAGAAGCACGATGAGCGCCGTGAAGTACACCCAGAGGACGATGACAACGATCGAGCCGGCCGTGCCGTAGGAGGAGGCGAGCGCTGTGTGGCCGATGTAGAGCCCGATCAGCCACTTCCCGATCGAAAAGAGAGCGGAAGTGACCACCGCTCCCAGCATCACGTCCCGCCACGGGATCTCCACGTCCGGGAGGATCCGATAGATCATCGCGAAAAGCGCCGTGAAGACCACGAAGGTGAAAGCCGAGTTGATCGCTTCGAGCACCGCCGGGGGGGCAGACAGGCGGCTGCGGGCGTAGGCGCCGACCGCCGTCAGCGCCGCCGAGAGGGCCAGCGAGACGAGCAGCAGGAACCCGACCGCGAGCACCACCGCGAAGGAGAGCAGCCTTTTCTTCAGCAACGTGCGCAGGACCTGGCCACGGCGGGGCCTGACCTCCCAGACGACGTTGAGCGCCGTCTGGAGCTGCATGAAGACCGCCGTCGTGCCGAAGAGGAGGGCGGCGATTCCGAGGATCCCGGAGAGGCCGCCGTGGACCGACTCCTGCGCTTTCTCCAGGAGGCCCTCGACGGTGACTCCCGCCTCCCGCCCCATCAGCGCCTGGAACTGGCCCACGATCTCGCCGCGGACCCTCTGCCGGCCGAAGACCGCCCCGGAGAGGGAGACGACGACTAAGAGAACCGGCGCGAGCGAGAAGAGCGTATAGAACGCCAGCGCCGCGCTCTGGGTGTACGCGTCGTGGTCGTCCCACGACGAGAGCGTCTCTCCGAAGACCGTCTTCCAGAGGGCGAGCTTTCCGGCCATGCCCCGGAATACCCGCAAGCCATGTGCCATGGGGGCCGCCCGGAAGCGGCCCTTCTGACTATCGACTATTGACTACGGACTATCGACTTCTTCTTACCAGATCAGACAGCGCTTCTCGCGGACCATCGGGTCGCCGGGCTTGCAGCCGAAGGCGGCGGCGAATTCCGGGATGTTCGACGGCGCGCCGATCGCGCGGAAACGCCCGAGCGGGTGCGGGTTCGTGTTCGTCTGGAGACGCTCGAACTCGGGCCGCGCGTTGGTCGCCCAGACGCGCGCCCAGTTGAGAAACAGCCGCTGCTCGGCGGTGAGCCCGTCGATCGGGGCCGGGCGGGACTTGCCCTCGAGGCTCTTCTGGAACGCCTTGTATGCGATCGTCAGGCCGCCCAGGTCCGCGATCGACTCGCCCAGGACGAGCTTGCCGTTCTGGTGGAGGTCTCCTTCGACGACGTAGCCGTCGAACTGCTTCTCGACGCAGTTGGCTCGCTCCAGGTAGTTCTTCAAGTCCTGGTCCGTCCACCAGTTCTTCAGGTTCCCCTGAGCGTCGAACTTCCGGCCCTGGTCGTCGAACCCGTGGGTCATCTCGTGCCCGATGACGGCGCCGATCCCGCCGTAGTTGACGGCGTCGTCCGCCTTCGCGTCGAAGAAGGGAGGCTCGAGGATCCCGGCCGGGAAGACGATCTCGTTGCGCGGCGCGCTGTAGTAGGCGTTGACGGTCGGCGGCGTCATGCCCCACTCGGTGCGGTCCACGGGCTTGCCGATCTTGTCCATGTCGCGGTGGTGCTCGTAAAGCGCGCCGTTCATCACGTTGACGGCGTAGGAGGCGCGGTCCACCTTGTAAGAGGAGTAGTCGCGCCACTTGTCCGGGTACCCGATCTTCGGCGTGAAAGCGTCGAGCTTGGCGAGAGCGGCCTTGCGGGTCTCCGGGCTCATCCAGGCCAGCGTCGCGAGGTCGTCGCGCAGCGCGGCGATCAGGTTCTTGACCATCTGGTCGGCGCGGGCCTTCGCCTCGGGGGGGAAGTGCTCGGCGACGTAGAGCTTTCCGAGGGCGAAGCCGAGCTGCCGGTCCGTGGACTGCGTGCAGCGCCTCCAGCGCGGCTGGATCTCCTTCGTCCCCTCGAGAGTCTTCTGGTAGAAGTTGAAGTTCTCGTCGACGAACTTCGAGGACAGGCCCGGCGCCGCCGCGTGGACGAGGTGCCACCGCAGGTAGGTCTTCCAGTCGGCCAGCGGGACGGCCGTGAGCTGCTTGTCGAGGGCCTCGAAGAACTTCGGCTGGCCGATGTTGACCGCCGCGATCGCCGGAGCGTCGAGCTCCTTGAAGTACGCCGTCCAGGAGAAGTTCGGCGTCAGCGCCTTGACCTCCTCGACGCTCATCCGGTGATACGTGGCGTCGGGGTCGCGCCGTTCGACGCGCGTCATGGACGCTTCGGCGAGCTTCGTCTCGATGTCCAGGACCGTCTTCGCCTCGGCCGCGGCCCTGGCCGGGTCGTCCCCGAGCAGGACGAACATCTTCGCGACGTGGTCGGCGTACTTCGCCTTCAGGTCCTTCGACTTCTCGTCCGTCTTCGTGTAGTAGTCGCGGTCCGGCAGCGCGATGCCGCCCTGCTGGGCGGACGCGATGACCTCACTGGAGTTCTTGCGGTCCTGCGTGGACTGGAAGCCGAAGAGAACGCCCACCCCGCGAGTCTGCAGCCGCGCAATCTCGGAGCGCAGTTCCGCGAGGTCCTTGATCTTGTCGATCCGCTCGAGCTCGGCGGCGAGCGGCTTGGCTCCCTGCGCCTCGATCGCCGCCT
Organism: Thermoanaerobaculia bacterium; assembly: GCA_035263845.1. GTDB lineage: Bacteria > Acidobacteriota > Thermoanaerobaculia > UBA5066 > Gp7-AA6 > JAWOLE01. Next base: position 35,121 of record DATFQY010000049.1, read on the forward strand.
CGTCCATGCAGCTGGCGTAGTAGTCGCCGAGCTTCTGCTCGTCGGTGCCCGGGGCCGCCTTTTCCTTCGCCAGCTTCTCGAGGATCTCGTGCATCGCGGCGCGATTGCGCTCGGCGAGCTCCGTGAAGGTTCCCCACGACGGGTACTCGGGAGGGATCTGGTTCTTCTTGAGCCACCCTCCGTTGGCGAACTGGTAGTAGCTCATGCACGCCTTCGCCGACGTGTCCATGTCGGCGGGGTCGAGACCGTGGATCGTCGGGGCGGTCGCGGCGGCCGCGGCTGCCGGTTTCGCGGAGGCGTGGTTGGCGGTCTGGGCCAGGGAGGCCGTCAGCGACCCCGCCAGGACCAGCGCCAGGGAAGCCGAGGCGATGCGGTGACGGAAGATCGCCGTGAAGATTCGGGAAGTCATGTTCTTGCTCCTCGCGAATTCGTTGCGGTCGAGGAGCGGAATCCTATCAACCGCCGCGAGATTGGGACAGGAAATGAGTAGCGGGCGCCGGCGAGTAGATCCTTCGCCCGTTTCGCTTTGCTCGGGATGACAGCAGCGGAGCCGGGGGCTCTGCTGCTGTCACTTCTGGGGAATGGCCTTCAGAGTCCGCTCTGGTACGGCGGGGGGCTGGCCGGGCAGGCTCGGGCCCGCGGCCGCGAAGGACGCCTCCCGGTTGACCCTCTCCAGCATCTGCCCGAGGATCTTCAGGACGCCCATGACCTGCACGGGGCCGTCGCTCGCGCGGCACGTGAAGGAGACGGTCCCCGAAAACGTGTCGAGCCGGAAGCGGCTCAGGTTGGGCTCGATTTCGGCCACCCGGCGATAGGCCTCCGACCACGTCTCGTCGATGCGGCCGACGAGGGTCACCGAATAGCGCTCGAACAGAGGTCCGACCTTCTCCCAGCCTAGGCCGGACTCGGGAACTCCGACGTCGTAAGGAACGGTGCCGGCCAGATCCAGTGCAGAGGTTTGCAATTTCTTGCCCTCCGTTGTTTCTTTCGTGAATCCCTCCCCGCGGATCAAGGCAAGCCCGGGGCCAATTCGGCAACCCACTGGCTTTTCAGAGCTTCCGAATGAGACATGCGCCGGAAAACGGCAATATTTGTCTATGACCCGAGACCTCTTCGCCGGATTTCCGTCCGGGATAATGGAACGAGGAGCGAGACATGTTGAGACGGGAATTGCCCATCGGCTCGACGGGGACGGCATCGATGGTCGTCGAAGAATCGGACCTCGCCTGCGCGCTGTCGCCCGCTCACCTGGACTCCTTCCCGAAGGTCTTCGCCACCGCCCGGATGGTCGCCCTGATGGAGATGGCCGCGGCCCGCGCGATGAAAGCGGTCCTCGAAGAGGGGGAGTTGACGGCGGGCGTTTTGGTCAATGTGACCCACACCGCGGCGACCCCTGTCGGAGCGACCGTCACCGCCACGGCGCGGTTCGTCGGGATGGAAGGGAAGTTCTACGGGTTCGAGGTATCGGCGAGCGACGACGCGGGTGAGGTGGGGAAGGGCACTCACCAGCGGGCGATCGTCCAGCACAGCCGCCTCCTCGAAGGCGCGGCGCGCCGTCGGCGCAGCTAGAAGTTCTCCGGGCAAAAGAAAAGGGGCGCCGAAGCGCCCCGGTCCTGTTTTCCGCGAGAAACGTCGTCAGTCGCGGTCGGCCTTGTGGGTCCGGCGAAGTTCCGTCACCCACATCTTCCCGTCCTTCTGGACGAAGTCGAAATGGATGCTGTCGCCCTCACGCAGCTCCGAGGCCGCGAGCCCGTTCTTGAACTTCGTGGTGGCGTCCCAGTAGAGCGTCCACTCGTCGCCCTTCTCGCCCTGCACGATCATTCGCTTCTCGACGTTCGAGACGCTCTGGCCTCCGACGTCGGCCGATTTCTCGACGGTCTCGATCTTGACGATCTTGCCTTCGTGCGGCCGCTTTTCCGCCGAAGCCGCCGAGGCCACCAGGAACACGGCGAACACCGCGGCCACGATGCCGATAGCTTTGCGCATAGCTCACCTCCACCCCCGGGAGTCGCAAGATCCGGGCCATCCGGAGGGGCGCAAGGGGGCTCGGGGGACCGCAAGGTCCCCCGCTGATTCAGCCGCTCGTCTTCAGCCCCTCGTCCTCGAAGTGGCCGAGGATTCCGGACCACGCCGAAGCGGGGATGGGCGATTCCGTGATCTCCTGCCAGACGACCCTGCCGTCGCGGCAGAGAAAGTGCGGCTCGATCTTCGGGAAGGGGACCCGCCGGTCCCGCGAAGCGTCCTTCCTCCAGACCATCGTGCTCACGCGGCGCGCTCCGCAGCCCGGGCATGGCTCTTCCAGGACGAACGGCGGCGAGCCCATCGGCACGTCGTCCCGCGCCGCGCGGCGAGCCCGCCAGGCCGCGATGTCGGCGATGTCGGTGACCGCTCCCGTCCCGGTATCCATCACTCTTCCCGCTTCCACATCGCCGACTATGCGGGGCGCGGCCGGACAAACCACGTCCGACCGCGAAGAGCCGACGGGAACGGTTTTACGGCGAGGAGGAAACCACGACCGGGCCGGCCGGGGAGGGCGAGCCGGACGCGGGCTCGATCGTGACCCGAGGATGCTGGACCGGATCGACTCGCTCTGCTTCGCCGCCCCGATCTTCTTCTACCTGACCCGCTACCCTACACCTGATCCGGGGCTTCAGAAGCGGGCGATCTGGCCCGCGGACGGCAGGGTGATCCAGAAACTCACGCCGTCGCTGCAGGCGCCGACGGGACTCGCCGCTCCCGTCGAGAAACCGCCTAGCGGCGAGAGGTCCGCGGCCTTCCAGAGCGACACGCCGCCGGCCTCGTTCGCCACAAGGACGCGCTGCCCGTCGAACGCGGCCTGGCCGGGGACGCTCAGCCCGTTGCCGGTCAGCGTCGCCAGGACCACGCCGTTGGAGGCCCGGACGACCGTGACCGAGGCGCTGTTTCCGTTTGGGACCCAGATGTTGGCGCCGTCGAAAACCGGAAGCTGCGGAGTAAGGCCGACCGTGACCGTCTGAAGAATGGCGCCGCCGGCGTCGAGCTCGAAGAGTCTGTTCGCCGTGGAGTCCGTGACCCAGACGTTCGCTCCGTCGTAGAGCGCGCCGAACGGTTTCGAGAAGCCGGTCGTCACCGTGGTCACCGTCCAGGGCAGCATCGGTCCGGGCGTGAAGATCAGGACCGCGCCGCCGAATCCCCCACCCCCCTGGTTCGCGGTCCACACGCGCGCGCCGTCGAAGGCGATTCCGGACGTAAACGGCGTCAATCCGCTCCCGGCCACGGAGACGGCCCCGGCCGGCTGGGTCGGGTCGAGCACGTACAACAGGCCCAGGTTGGTGTTGCCGGTCACGACCACCCGCCCCATCGCGGTGAGCACGCAGAACGCGTTCGTCGCGCCGGTCCAGGTGTCGAGGATCTTGCCGTCGCTCGCGCGGACCCTCGAGACTGATCCGGAATTGCTGACCCAGATGTCGGCGCCGTCGGACTGGAGAGTATTCGGAGATCCTCCAAGCGAAACGGTGCCGAGGACCGAGGCGTTCTGAGTCGTCCAGAACTGGTCGAGCGCCGCCCTCCGGCTTCCGCGCTTCAGGACTCCGTCCACGGTGCGCGAGAGGAAGGCGGCCATCTGGAGCCGCGAGACGTTCCCCGCCGGGTCGTAGGTCGTCGCGGTCGTCCCGGTGGTGATCCCAAGGTAGAAGATCTCCAGGACGAACGGGCAAAAGACGGCGTCGGTGACGTCGGTAAACGGCCCGCAGGCCCCGAGAAGCGCGCCCGCGCCACCGCCCATCGCGGCGGCGGCGAAGGCAAAACAGGCGGCCGCTGCCCGGCGGCCTCGAGACCGGAGTGCCACCGGGTGCAAGCTTAGCTCAGCCTGCGGGAAAGGCCGTCAGTGAGCCCGGCCGGTTTCGGCGCCGGGACCGGCGCCGAAGAAGAGCCGGCCTTCCTGGAGCGAAGTGTCGCGCAGGGTGCCGGCAAGGGCCTGGGCGAGGTCCTCCACGGGGGAAACCTCGATCTTGTCGCGGACTTCCTTCGGGAGGTCCTCCAGGTCCGCCTCGTTGTCCTTCGGGATGACGACCCGGGTGATTCCCGCCCGGACCGCGCCGAGGATCTTCTCCTTCAACCCGCCGATGGGAAGGACGCGGCCCGAGATCGTGATCTCGCCGGTCATCGCGGTGTCGTTTCGAGCGGCGCGGCGCGAGAGCGCCGAGACCAGCGCGGTCGCCATCGCGATTCCGGCCGAGGGACCGTCCTTGGGGATCGCGCCCGCGGGGACGTGGATGTGGACGTCGCGCTCGAAGTCCTTCTCCTCGATGCCGAGCCACGCGGCGTGGGACCTGGCGTACGTCCAGGCCGCCCTCGCGGACTCCTTCATGACGTCGCCGAGCTGCCCCGTCAGGATCAGCTCGCCCTTGCCTCTCATCAGCGAGGCCTCGACGAACATGATGTCGCCGCCCGCCGGCGTGTAGTACATGCCGGTCGCGATCCCGACCTGGTCCTCGCGGGCCATCTTCTCGGGGTGGACCTTCGGGCGGCCGAGCAGCGCGCGCACGTCGGCCTGCTCGATCGTCTGCTGGTCGATCTCCGAAGCGGCGATCCGGCGCGCGACCTTGCGGGCTAGGCGGCCGAGCTCCCGCTCGAGCTGCCGTACGCCCGACTCCCGCGTGTAGCTCGAGATGACCTCGAGGATCGCGGCGTCCTGCATGGCGATCTGCTCGGGCGACAGGCCGTTCTCGCGGACCTGCCGGGGCACCAGGTAGTTCTTCGCGATCTGGAGCTTCTCGGACTCCGTGTAGCCGGCGAAGTTGACCGTCTCCATCCGGTCGAGCAGCGGCGCCGGGATGTTCTGGAGGAAGTTGGCGGTCGCGATGAAGAGCACCTCCGACAGGTCGAAAGGGACTCCCATGTAGTGGTCGGTGAAGCTGTCGTTCTGCGCCGGGTCGAGCACTTCCAGGAGCGCCGCCGCCGGGTCCCCTTGAAAGGAGACGCCGAGCTTGTCCACCTCGTCGAGCAGGAAGACCGGGTTCTTGGTCCCCGCCTGCTTCATCCCCTGGATGATTCGTCCGGGCATCGCGCCGATGTAGGTGCGCCGGTGACCTCGAATGTCGGCCTCGTCGCGGGCGCCGCCCAGCGAGATGCGGACGTACTTGCGCCCCATCGCCCGCGCGATCGAGCGGGCGATCGAGGTCTTGCCGACTCCCGGGGGGCCGGCGAAGAGCAGGATCTTGCCCTTGGCGTGCGATTCCTCGCGCGACTCCTTCACGGCGTCGGGCTTTCCCGCCTCCGGGACCTTCGCCGGGTCGGACGGTTTCTCGCGCTCCTCTTTTCCGCGCGCCTGCCAGAGCTGCCTCACCGCGAGGAACTCGAGGATCCGGTCCTTGACGTCTCCCAGGGCGTAGTGGTCTTCGTCCAGGATCCGCGCGGCTTCCTTGACGTCGAGATGGTCTTCGCTGCGCGTGTTCCACGGCAGCTCGGCGATCGTCTCGAGGTACGTGCGGATGACCTGCGACTCCATGGACTCGCGGCCGATCCGGGTCAGCCGGCTCCACTCGCGGTCCACTTCCTTGCGGACCTCTTCGGGCAGGTTCAGTGCGTCGAGCTTGGCGCGAAGCTCCTTCAGGCTTTCGTCCTCGGAGCCTTCGCCCTCGCCGAGCTCCTTCTGGATCGCCTTCATCTGCTCGCGCAGGTACATCTCGCGCTGGCGGCCGCCCAGCTCTTCCTTGACCTTGGACTGAATGTCCTCCTGGGCCGAGAGGACCTCGATCTGCCGCTGGACGTGAAGGAGGACGCGGCGCAGCCGGTCCTCGACGGAGAGCGTTTCGAGGATCGCCTGCTTCTCCCCGACCGGAAGGTCGAGGTAGCCCGCGACGAGGTCCGCGAGCTTGCCCGGCTCCTGGACTCCCTCGAGGAACTGGTTGACGGCCTCCTCGGGCAGGCCCATCTTGCGGCCGAGTTCCGCCGCGCGCTCGCGCACCTCGTGGTGGAGCGCGATGAACGCGGGATCCCGCGGGTCGAGCGCGAGCATCTCCTGGGCCGGCTGGACGGTAGCCTCGAGCCGCCCCTCGCGGGAGACGAAGCGCGTCGCGATTCCGCGCGACTTGCCTTCCAGAAGCAGCAGGACGCTTCCGAGGCTCCGCTGGATGGAGCCGACGGTCGCGATGGTGCCGATCGTGAACAGGGAGTCCGCGGTGACGGTCTCCCCGTCGTTGACCTGGCGCTGCGCGACCGCGAAGACACGCCGCTCCTTGTCGTTTAAGGCGACCTCGATGGCGCGCAGAGTGCCCGGGCGGCCCGCCGTGATCGGGAAGCTCACGCCCGGAAGCAGGACGGCGTTCCTCATGGGAACGACCGGAAGAGTCAGTGTGTCGTTCATTCCCTTTCCTCTCGCGCGGGCCGGGCGCCTCGTTGCGCCGTTCCGCGCCGACAACTCCAACGCAAAATACGGGCCTTGTGCCCCTCCGGGTTCACGGAGGCGCCTCCCCTCTCGGGCGCGGCCCCGCGGATCGCCCTTTGGTTGGAGCAGGTTTCACAGGGTAGAACAAACCCGTATTCCCGGCCATTGCGAGCCCGCCGGCCTCGCCTCCGTGATCAGGCCGCGGCGACGCGCCGGATGGCGGCAATGGAGACGTCGTCCTCGGGAACTTCCCGGCCGAGGAAGGCCATGACGTCGGCGACGAGAGTGTTGACGAGGGCGGAGGCGTCGAGCGAGCCGCCCCGGCGAAGCGACAGCTCCAGCCGGGCCGCGCCGAACTCCGTGCCGGCGGCGTCGCGCGCTTCCGAGAGGCCGTCGGAGTGGAGAAGCAATGTCTGGCCGGGCTCGATCCGGCCGGTGACGGTCTCCCATTCGAGCGGCGCCTTGATCCCGAGAGGGTAGGCGCCCTTGCCGATCCGCTCCAGGATCGAGCCCGTCGCGTCGAGCCGGAGAAGAGGAGGGTGCCCGGCCACGGACCCGGCGAAGGAGCCGTCCGGCGAGAGAAGCAGGTACACGCAGCCGAAGAAGGCCCTCGGGCCACCGGTCCGGCAGAGGATCCGGTTCAACGTGGCGAACATCGCCGCGGGGGCCGGGTCTGTATCGAGCTGGGTCCGGAACGCCGCGTGCGCGACGGCCATGACGAGGCCCGCGGTCATCCCGTGCCCGGAGGCGTCGCCGAAGAGCACCGCGAGCCGGCCGTCGGGGAGGACCACGAAGTCGTAGATGTCGCCGCCGACCATGTTGGCGATGCGCGTGTAGGCGCCGAGGTCGAGGTCCGGCAGCGTCGGAAGGGTCTTCGGGATGAGGCTCGACTGCAGCTCGCGAGCGAGTTCCAGCTCGTCGCGGTAATTGATCTTGTCCACCAGCTCCATCGCGAGCAGCAGCGTGAGCAGCGTGATCGAGGCGAGCAGGAACCCGCTGTCGAGGTTGACCTTGTATTCCGAGACGCGGCGGGTTCCTCTGTGCTCCGAGTTAGTGGACCAGCTCCAGTTGAACGAGAGAAAGATGAAGAGCAGCGCCGCGCCGAAGATGACCCGGCGGGCCGGCGCGAGGCGCGTCGAGAGCCCGAACAAGACGGCGTTGGCGGACTTGAGGAAGCGCTTCCAGCGTTTGGGCTCGCGGTTGATCTCCCGCTGTTCCTCGGCGGTCAGCTTCTCGCGGGCCTGCCGCCACTCCCGGACGTAGAGGCCCGACATCTCGTCCCGGCCGACCGAATGGAAGGTCGAGCGGACGAGGTCCATCCAGTCTTTTCCGCGGGGCATGTCTTTCGGAAGATACGACTTTTCGAGGCGCTAGTTGCGGCGCTCGGGCGCCTCGACGAAGCGGGAGATGCGCCGGCGAAACTCCTCGGGGACGGGGACGGGCCGGAAGTCCTTCTGCGTCACGCAGACGAGGACGTACCGGCCGGTCGCGACGACGCGGCCGGGCTCGTTCTTGGGGTGGACCTCGAAATCCAGGTGCACGGAAGAGTTCCCGACCCTGCTGAAGTACGCCTCGACCGTGAGCAGCTCGTCGAGCTTGACGGGCGCGCGGAAATCACACTCGACCCGGACTCGGGGAAGCCAGATCCCGAGCGACTCGAAGAGGTACTTGTAGCTCAGGCCGGCCGAGCGGAGCAGCTCCGCCTCCGCGAGGCCGAAGAACCTCAGGTACGCCTGGTAGTTGATAATGCCGGCGGCGTCGATGTCCTCCCAGCGGACGTACTCCTCGACCGTGTAACGCGCCATATCGCCTCCCGCCAGAGGAGTCTAAGCGTCGGTGCGGGACCCGCCCAGTGGCCCGTTTGACTCCCTGCGCCGGGCGTGATCGAATTCCGGAACAGGAATCCTGCTCCGGCAAACAAACGAAGGAGGCAATCGTGAAACAGACCCGGATAGGTGTCCTGTCACTCGGTCTCTTTCTCCTGCTCCTCGCCGTTCCCGCCATGTCTTCTCCAACCGGCGGCTGCTCCCTGCCACCATCCGAGACCTTCTATTTGACGGGCGTTGCTCCCGACCTCGATCTCGAGACCACCGCTCCATCGTCCTCGACTCCGACCTCGATCGATTCTCCTTCGCTGACAAAAACGGGCGGGAACCTCTACAAGCCCCTCGGCACCTGGTACTACGAAACCGGCGGCGGGGGCTCGAATTGCAGCCTGAACAGCTTGAGCGCTCTCAACGTCTGGCTCGGACTGAGAAACTCCGATGACCAGGGCACGAAGTTCGATGTGAAGGCGGAAGTTTTCTTCGGGGCTTCGGCCACGCCCTTTTCGACGGGAGAGGTGCTGTGCGTCTCGGGTCTGGTGAGGAACCCGGACAGCGCCGAGCATGTCTCCATCAACTTTTCACCATTTAGTGGGATCGTTTTCTCGGGGACACCGCCGCTGTCCGTGAAGATCTCGGCTCGGATCGGAACGGGCGCCACGTGCACCGGGCATGCGAACGCGACGGGCCTGCGCCTGTACTACGACGCGGTCAGCCGGCCGTCGGAGTTCGACGCGACCTTCGGTCCCGCTTGCCCGACCGGGCCGACGCTGGACGGAGAGACCAGGTACGTCCCGTGCCCCTGCACCACCCAATCGATTGACTGCTGAGAGAGTCCCCGCGGCCCACGGATTGGTTTTGCAGAGAACCCGCCCGGACGACGGGCGGGTTTCTTGTTTGATCGAGCAGGTTTAGAAGCCCCAGAGGGCGAGCTCGTCCAAGAGATTTGCAATCGCGGGGTGCTGCGCGAGCTCGCGGTAGAGCCAACCGTGCTCTTCCTGAACCTGCGTCATGTGTTCGCGCATCCTCTCGGGGTCCCTGTCGGCCGCCGCCTCGCGGATCCGGTCGAGCGATTCGCGAGCGTCCCCGTCGAGCCTCGCGCCGACCTTCTCGTGGAACGCGTCGAACGCCTCGTGGACCCGCGCCTCGTGCTCCCCCGGAGAGGGGATTTCCTGATCCGCCATGGGCACGCCGAGGATATCAACGTGTCGCGGTTCTATGCGGCCGGCCGGCAAGACTTGCAGGGGTGATACCCCGCAGCCAGCGCTTCCTTCTCGTCGTGGAACGGGACCTTGTTCGCGAGGACCAGCGAGCGCGTCCCGCCGCACGTCGGATAGCAGTAGTACCGCTTCTTCTCGTTGCCGAGGTAGCGGATCCCGCTCGCGCCGAGCCGCTCGATGATTCCCGGCTCCACGTCCTCGACCTCGAGGAGCGCTCGCTTGATCCGGCTGCCGCCCATCGAGTACTTCCCGATCGAGCCGTCGGCCCGCACGACCCGGTGGCAGGGGATCAGCAGCGGAACGGGGTTCTTCCCGAGCGCCGTCCCGACCGCCCGCACCGCCTCGGGGTGCCCGATCTCGCGCGCGATCCAGCTGTAGGGCCGGACCTCTCCGCACGGGATCTCCAACGCCTTCAGCAGGACCGCCCGCTCGAACTCCGAGAGGCCCCGCAGGTCGAACTGGAGCTTCTCGCGGTCGCGCGACTTGAGATTCCGCATCAGGCTCCGCACGGCCGCCGGCGGACGCGAGGCGCTCGGCGAGACGGGCCGGCCGCGCAGGCTCTCGAAGCGGCGCTCGAATTCCTCCGCCGACTTCGCCCGCGTCACCATCGAGATTCCCGCGCGGCTGGCGGCGACGTAGACCGGGCCGACCGGGGAGTCGAGCTTCCAGTAGAGGTCGGCCAGCCCGACGCGCCGCAGGATCGCCGGCAGCAGCGTGGACGGAGCGCGGTGGCTCGGGGCGGCGCGCAGCTCTCGCACGACTTCCAGGGCGTCGGCCCCGCCTCGATTCGAGCTCTTCATGAGATCACCTCGGAGCGCGAATGGACGCGGCGGGACGCGAGGAGCGCCTCCCGCAGAGCGTTGACCGCGCGATGGACGTTGGACTTGACGGTCCCGAGCGGCTGCTCGAGAACGCGGGCGACTTCTTCGAGGCGGAGGCCCTCCATGTACCGGAGGATGAGGGCCGAGCGGTAGCGCGGGGGGAGCCCTGCCACGAGCGAGGCGATCGAGGCGCGCCGGCGCCCCTCCTCGAGAATCGAGTCGGGGCGCGACGCGGCGTCGTCTTCCGGATCGTACCGCGCGCGGCCGTCGGCGTCGCGCTCGTCGAGGGAGACGTGCTCGTGGCGCCGACCGCGCATCCGGTTGCGCGCGACGTTCAGAGTGATGCGGTAGAGCCACGCCTTGAGCGACAGCGAGCGGACCCGCTCCGGCGGGTAGGTCTTCATCGCGCGGTACGCGCGAACGAAGGCGTCCTGGGCGATCTCCTCGGCGTCCGCGCGGTTGCCGGAGAGGCGCAGGGCGAAGGAGTAGAGGCGGTCCTCGTACTCGCGCACCAGCCGCTCGAAGGAACCGTCGAGGTCGCGCGCCAGGGCGGACTCGAGTGCGTCTTCGTGCGGCATGGCGTTCTCCCTCGACGATCCCCGGATCAGGCGAAGGTCGGGCCCCGCCCCGGGCGGCGCCGGATTCTCGGAGATCGGAACGGAGAGGTTACCCGGGAAGGGCCTCCGGGAGGCGCCTCCTCCGGGCTTTCGAGGCGGTTTCGCGGCGGATCTCGCGGACATGGAAACCTCGCACATGCCTCTCCAGAACACCCCCGCGGGGCGAAAGGTTGCAGGGCTCTGGTCCGCGTCGGGCGGCGAAATGGAACGAGAATTGCGGCTTCTGGCACCGTGAGAAAGCGACAACCGGATGCGATCGTGATCGGCGCCGGAGCCGCGGGGCTGGCTGCGGCGAGGCGCCTCGCCGAGGCGGGCGCGCGTGTGGACCTGCTCGAGGCGCGTGACCGGATCGGAGGCCGGATCCACACTCGGCGGCGCGAGGGATGGCCGGTCCCGATCGAGCTCGGCGCGGAGTTCGTCCACGGCCGGCCGCCCGAGACCTTCCGGATCGTCCGGGAGGCGGGGTTGCTGATGGACCGGCTGCCCGATTCCCACGCCCTGCTCGTCCGCGGGCACGTTCGGGAAAGCGGCGAGTTCTTCGATCGGATGATGCGGGTCACGTCGCGGATGAGGTCGAGAGGCCCGGACCGGTCGGTGGCGGATTTCCTGGCGGGGCAGAAGAAGCTCGGCTCAGACCTGCGCGCTTACTTCCGGTCCTTCGTCGAGGGTTACCACGCCGCGCCGCTGGAGAAGGCGAGCGAGCGAGCGCTCTCGACCGCCGGCGAGGGGCCGCCCGAGCCCGGCGAGAACGACCAGTTCCGGATTGTCGATGGGTACGACCGTCTGGCGGAATGGCTGCTCGCGAAGGCCGGCAAGGAGGTAACGCTTCGCCTTTCCCGCGTCGTCGAGAGGATCGAGTGGAAGCGGGGGAGGGTCTCGGTCGAAGTCCGCCGGGCTTCCGGAGGTCCGACGGAGAGAGTCGAGGCGAAGAAGGCGATCGTCGCCGTGCCCCTGTCCGCGCTGAAGGCGCCGCGGGGAGCGCCGGGCGGCGTCCGGTTCGATCCGGAGATCCCGGAGAAATCCCTCGCGGTTTCGAAGCTCGAGACGGGCGACGCCGCCAAGGTGGTCTTCCTCTTTCGCGAGCGTTTCTGGGAGGAGGAGGGCCTCCTCGCCGGTTGCGAGGACCGTTTCGACTTCAACTTCCTCCACTCGCGCCGGCCTCCGTTCCCGACGTGGTGGACCGCCGCGCCCGCCGAGGTGCCGATGCTCACCGGCTGGACCGGCGGCCCTTCTGCGGAGAAGCTCCTCGCGGAAAGCGACGCGACCATCGCCCGCGTCGCCCTGGAATCCCTCGCCCGTCTCCTGGGAATTCCCCTTCGCCCCCTGCGGTCCCTCCTCGAGGAGTGCCACACCCACAACTGGAGGACGGACCCCTTCTCCCGAGGCGCCTACAGTTTCACCGGAGTCGGCGGCGTCTCCGCCCACCGCGCCCTGTCCCGCCCGATCGCCGGAACCCTCTTCTTCGCCGGCGAGGCGACCGACCCCGACCAGAGCGGCACCGTCGCCGGCGCCCTCGCCTCCGGCGACCGCGCCGCCCGCGAGCTCCTGGGGCCCGGGTGACGTCTTGGGGTCAGGTCTATGTTATACACTATGCGAAAATTCGCCGGGCCGCTGTGGCATTGGCGAAAATCGCATAATGTAAGATGTAGACCTGACCCCATGCCGTCGGCAGGGTGGGCGCCTTTCAGGATGATGAGGGCGTCGAAACCGAAGAGGAGGCGCCAGAGCTCGGGCGGGACCGCTCCGAGGCGTTTGGCGTGGGCATCGGGGCGGAGGGGGCGCAGGTCGAAGACCGTCGAGCCGTCGGGGAGCTCGGCCTCGATCAGGGGCTTGGCCCAGGGGGCCCACTTGCCCAGGTCGCGCTTTGAGCCCGGTCCATCGTCGAGGTAGATCGCGACCGCGAAAGAGGACGAGCCGTTGGCCTTCGCGAAATCCGAGACGAAGTTGCCGAGGGTGAAGACGCTGCCGGGGCTCTGGCCGCGGTAGAGGTGCCAGTGGCCGAACTTCAGCACGACCTTCGGCTTGCGGGCGTCGAGCCGCTCGGCTTCCCGATACCGCCGGAGGAACAGGTCCTTCATGTTCTCCTCCCTCTCCCGGTTGGACTCGTAGCCGGTCGGCTGCTTCTCGATCGCGGCGTGGCGCCAGTTGGCGTAGATGCGGAGCGACTTGTCGAGCTGCCCGGCCAGGAACGCCCCTTCCGTGGAATCGGCGGCGCGTGAGCGGTACCACTTCGAAATCGAGGTCAGGTCCTCTGGAAGCTCCGGCACCTCGCTCATGAGCCGCTTGCCGGGAAGGAAGCGGCCGGATTCATAGGGCCGGGCGAAGTCGATCAGCGCGTGAATCCTCCGCCGTACCGCTTCGTCCGCGGCGATCGCGTCGAGGCGCTCGAGGACGTGCAGCGCGCCGAAGACCTGGTCGAGCCCCCAGATCCGCTCCGCCTTCCCGGACGAAGTCCGGCCTACGTCGGCCAGCATCGCGACCTCCTCGTCCCCCTCGAAGGTGAACGCGTTGCGGTACCTCGCGCGCAGGCGCCGGATCTCCTGCTCTCGGCCGAGGAAAGGCGGCTTCGAGATTTCCGAGCACATCCAGACGTCCTGCTCGTCGGCGAAGTAGTCGTAGCCGGAGTTCGCATGGAGCTCGACGAAGAGCGCCGCCGTCAGCCGCGGGATCTCGGCGACGTTGTGCTCTTCGCCAATCGCGACGAACTGGGCCTTCCCGCCCTCGGCGACGAGGAATGCCGCGCCGGATCCGGCGAGCTTGCCCGCCTCGAGACTCAGACCGTAGCGGTTCGCCTGCAGGGTTTCGGCGAAGAGGCGTTCCTCCGCCGCATCCTGTGCGGCCGCCGTGGCCGCCGCGGCCAGCAGGACCGGCAGGGCCAACTCCCGGACGAGCGACCGTGCGCGCATAAACCTTCCTCCTGGCTTTCAGACGCCGGAAGGCGGCGGAAGGTTGGAGGATCGAGCAGCCGCGCGGCCTAGGCGGGGACGAGCGGCCGCCGGGCGATCGCGTCGGCGATGACGGAGGCGTGGTGACGGCTGTTCTCGATGAAGATCCGCCCGATCTCCGTGCCGCCGATGATCGCGCCGGCGAGGTAGAGGTTCGGGACGTTGGACTCCAGCGTCTCCAGGTCGTGCGACGGGATCCGGTTTGGGCCCTCGAGGCGGACCCCGCATCGCTCGAAGAGGGCGAAGTCCGGCTCGTAGCCGATCAGGGGGAAGACCGCGTCGGCGCGGAGCGTCTGCGCGCCGCCGGGCCCCTCGACCAGGACCGAGTCGCTCTGGATCTCCAGGATCCGCGTCCGGAAGAACGCGCGGATCTTGCCCGCCCGGATGCGGTTCTCCAGGTCGGGCTTGATCCAGTACTTCACGCGCTCGGAGATCGCGGGCCCGCGCGCGACGAGCGTCACCCGCGCTCCGTGGCGGTAGAGGTCGAGCGCGGCCTCTGAGGCCGAGTTCTTCGATCCGACGACGACCACGTCCCGGCCATGGAACGGATACCCGGAGACGTACCGGCGGTGGACGCTCGGCAACTCCTCACCGGGGACGCCGAGGCGCCTGGGGTTGTGGAAGAAGCCGGTCGCGAGGATCGCGGCCGGCGCCGCGATCTCGCGGCGGGGGCGCGAGGCGCCCGAGCCCGACGCCGCCACGACCGTAAGCCCTCCGCCCGCGCGCGGGGAGATTTCCAGGATCTCGGTTTCGGGAACGACCCGGACGTCGAACTTCTCCGCGACGCCACGGTAATAGGCGAGTGACTGCAGCCGATCGGGATGCGCGTCGGGAACGGCGAACGGCACGCCCGCGATGTCGAGGAGGTCGCGGGTGGAGAACCACCGCATCTCCTCGGGAAAGTGGAAGAGCGTGTCGAGCAGGAATCCCCGGTCGTAGCAGACCGCCGCGATGCCGCGCCGCGACAGTTCGATCGCGCAGGCGATCCCGGTCGGTCCCGCTCCGACGATGACAACGTGGGAAGAGTGCTCGGGCACGCGCGGATTCTATCGGCGCTGGGCGCGCCGGCGCGCTCGTCTGGCGACGCCTGGAGTCGTGGGGGTGGCGAAATGAGCGATGTGGAGAAGGGCAGACCATTGACGACGGCGGACCTGACGGCCGCGGCGCGCCCGCTGGAGAAGCAGGAATCCCGCGAGCATAAGCGCCGCGAGTACGAAGAGCAGCCGGTCCTCGCGGAACCGGCCGGTCCAGCGTCTTGCCTCGAGCTTCGCGGAGGAGAAGAGCCGCCTCGAAGGCCTCTGGGGTCGGGGCGAAAACGTCTCGACAGAGGACCTGCGGGTGAACCTCCGCCGCTACCGCTCGTTCTTCGACCGGCTGCTGAACGTGTGACCTGGAGGGCAGGGAGCGAGGGAGACCGGTCCCCTGGGGACCTGGTTCAGAGCGAGCGGATCTTCACCGAGCCGCCGCTCGTCCGCAGGTGGAGTCTCTCCCCGCCCGATCCGAGGTTTCCGCGGAGCGATCCACGGGAGAACTCTCCCTGGACAGTCAGCGGCACGTCGCTCGAGACCGAGTTGCCGCGGGCGTCGATCGCCAGGCCGACGGAGGGATCGACCGCGACCGTGATCCCGCCGCCGGAGGACTCCAGGCTTCCGCCCCTCGAGTTGCCGCGCGAGAACTCCGCGTCGATCGAGCCTCCGGAGGTGTCGGCTTCGACCTTCCCGCCCGCCTCGCGGATGTGGATGCCGCCGCCCGAGCTGTGCACGCGCATGTCCCCGGTGATCCGGTCGGTGTGGATCGAGCCTCCGCTCGTCTCGGCCTGAAGGGTGCCCTCGACGTTGAATGCGTCGATTCCGCCGCCGGAGGTCTCGACGCGCGCCTTGCCGCGGATGTCCCTGATGCTGATCGAGCCACCCGAGGTGTTCGCCTCGAGGTCTCCCTGGAGGCCGCGGACCTCGATGCCGCCGCCGGAGGTGTGCAGGTTTGCCGGGGCGCGAGTTCCCGACAGCGAGATCGCCCCGCCGGAAGTGTGGACCCGGACCGTCGTCTGGGCCGGCACCTCGATCTCGAAGCGGACGTTGCTTCCGCCGTCGGAGAAGAAGCCCCAGTCCGAATGCTTCTTGCGGGCGCGGACCATGGCGCGACCGGAGCCTTCCTCGTACTCGAAGTGAAGCAGATCGTCGAGCTCGCGGCGGGACGTCACGACGAGCCGGACGCCGGAAGCCGACGCCCCCGTCACCGTCACCCGGCCCAGGTCCGTGTCGATGATGAACTCGTTGCCCGGGTCGAGTTTCAGGGTCTTTTCCATCCGGGATTCCGCCAGGGCTACCGCCCCCGGCAGCGCCAGAGAGAGAAGGAGCACGCGCGACAACCCTCGTTTCATGGACCTTCCTCCACTCCGGTAAAACGCAGGAAAGCAGCGAAGGTTCTCCCGGAACGAAATAAGCGACCCGATTGCCATGTATGTCAAGTAGAGTGGGGTCGGTGAGTTCGACGGGGCGGTTCAGGATCGGGTCCGAGGCTCATAAAGAGCTGTTCTGCCGGGCTTTCGTCGAGTCCCACCGGCCCTTCGAGCCCGAATCGCTCATCTGGCCCGACCTCGACGCCGCCGCCCTGGCGCGGCTGAAGGGACTCCCGGTCTGGAACGAGGCAGCCCGGACCGAAGCCGAGACCGCCGTGAAAGTCCAGGCCCTCGGCCGGGCCGAACGGGACCCGGTCCTCTCTGAGGCCATTGCGCTCCAAGGCTACGAGGAGGGTCGGCACGCTGCCATCATCCAGCTCCTCGTACGCCGGTACGACATCCCGGTCCGGCCCTTCGAGACGCCGCCGCCTCCGCGGGACCCGACCTGGACCTTCCTGAGGATCGGATACGGCGAGTGCATCGACTCCTTCTTCGCGTTCGGTCTCTTCGAGATCGGACGCCGCTCGCGGTACTTCCCCGCGGCGCTCCTCGAGATCTTCGAGCCGATCGTTCAGGAGGAGGCGCGCCACATCCTCTTCCTGGTCAACTGGGCGGCGTACCTGCGCGGGCGGGCGCCCCTGGCGCTCCGGCCCGCCTTCGACGTAAGGCGCGGCTGGCTCGTCGCGCTGGAGCTCCTCGGCCACGCGCGACAGGCGGCGACGTTCGGCGGGGACGACTCGCAGAAGGGGTTCGAGATGACGAGCCACCAGTCCTTCGGGGACATTTCCGCGCGGGAGTTCCTCGAGCTCTGCCTGTCGGAGAACAACCGGCGGCTGGCTCTCTACGACGAAAGGCTCCTGCGGCCGCGGCTGGTGCCGGGAGCGGTGCGGGCGGCTCTGCGCCTGATGCCGGGAGGCCGAAAAGCGGCGTGATGGGATGAGCCCGCTCAAGACCCTCTTTCTGAACCCGCCGTCCTACGAGGGGTTCGACGGCGGAGCGGGATCGCGTTACCAGGCCCGGCGAGAGATCCGCTCCTTCTGGTATCCGACCTGGCTGGCGCAGCCGGCGGCGATGGTTGCCGGAAGCCGCCTGGTGGATGCGCCCGCGCGAGGCCTCTCGCTCGAAGAGGTCGTCCCGCTGGCGAACGATTACGAGCTCGCGGTGCTCCACACGAGCACTCCGTCCTTTCCATCCGACGTCCGCGTGGCCGAGGCCCTCCGCGAGGCCAACCCGGAGCTCCGGATCGGGTTCGTCGGCGCCCACGTCGCGGTCCAGCCCGAGCCTTCGCTCCGCGCGTCGCCGGCCATCGAGTTCGTGGCGCGCGAGGAGTTCGACTACACGATCCAGGAAGTGGCGGAGGGGCGTCCCCTCGCCTCCGTGGACGGGCTGAGCTACCGCGACGGGGACCGGATCGTGCACAACCGTCCTCGCGCGACGATCGAGAACATGGACGCGCTGCCGTTCGTCATGGAGGTGTACAAGCGCGACCTCGTCGTCGAGGACTACTTCCAGGGCTACCTCCTTCACCCGTACGTCTCCCTCTACGCCGGCCGAGGCTGCCGCTCCCGCTGCACCTTCTGCCTGTGGCCTCAGACCGTCGGAGGCCACCGCTACCGCACACGAAGCCCCGAGAACGTGGCCCGCGAGATCGAGTTCGGCCGCGATGCTTTCCCGCAGGTCAAGGAGTTCTACTTCGACGACGACACCTTCACCGATGACCTGCCGCGCGCCGAGGCGATCGCGAAGCTCCTCTTGCGCCTGGGCGTGACCTGGTCGTGCACCGCCAAGCCCAACGTCCCTTACGAGAGCCTGAAAGTCTTCAAAGACAACGGGCTGAGGCTCCTCCTCGTCGGATACGAGACCGGGAACCAGCAGATCCTCAACAACATCCGGAAGGGGACCCGGATCGACATCGCCCGGCGCTTCACCGAGGACTGCCACCGGCTGGGCATCACGATCCACGGCACCTTCATCCTGGGCCTTCCGGGCGAGACGCGCGAGACGATCGAGAGGACGATCGAGTTCGCGAGGTCGATCAATCCGCACTCGATCCAGGTCTCGCTGGCGGCTCCTTACCCGGGCACCGAGCTTTACCAGCAGGCGGTATCGCGCGGGTGGCTGGTCCGGCAGGAGGGCTCCCTCGTCGGGGACAACGGCATCCAGGTCAGCGCGCTGTCGTACCCGGATCTCTCGGCGGCCGAGATTTCGAAGGCGCTCGAGCTCTTCTACAAACGCTTCTACTTTCGCCCCCGCAAGATCGCGGAGATGGTCGCGGAGATGCTGACGAGCGTCGAGATGACGAAGCGGCGCCTGCGGGAAGGGGTCGAGTTCTTCCGATTCCTCTCCCGGCGCGAGGCGCGGGCTTCTTGAGGACGCTCGCGGTCACCGGGGATGACTTCGGATCGTCGGAGGCCGTCAACCGCGGGATCGCCGAGGCGCACGACCGGGGCATCCTGACCCGAGCGAGCCTGATGGTCGCCGGCAAGGCCGCCTCGGAAGCGGTGGAGCTGGCGCGGTCCAGGCCGCGCCTGGCGGTCGGGCTCCACCTGGTCGTCGTGGATGGTTTCGCCGCCCTTCCGCCGCGGCAGGTCCCGAATCTCGTGGACTCCTTCGGCCGATTCCGCGGAGGGCCCGTGCTCGCGGGACTTCGCTACCAGTTCTCGGCGGCGGCGCGGCGCGAGCTCTTCCGCGAGATCCGCGCGCAGCTCGAGCGGTTCCGAGACACCGGCCTGCCGCTCTCGCACGTGGACGGGCACCACCACATGCACCTTCACCCGGTAGTCCTCCGAATGCTCGGGAGCCTTGCAAGGGAATTCCGGATCCCCGAGATCCGGCTTCCCTCCGAGGAGCTCCTC
This sequence comes from Thermoanaerobaculia bacterium, assembly GCA_035263845.1. Taxonomy (GTDB): domain Bacteria; phylum Acidobacteriota; class Thermoanaerobaculia; order UBA5066; family Gp7-AA6; genus JAWOLE01. The sequence continues at coordinate 54,167 of DATFQY010000049.1, forward strand.
CCGGCCCTCGCCCTGGACCGCTCCGGCGCCGCCGCGAAGGTCGTCTCGAGCGCCGTCTTTCGCCTCCTTCGCTGGAACGGGAAGAGGCGGCTGTCGGCGGCCGGGATCGGGTTCTCCGAGCGCGTCTACGGCCTGCTTGCGACCGGCCGGATCACGGAGGAATACCTGCTCGGCCTGGTCCCATCGATCCGCGCGGGGCGAGTCGAGCTCTACTGCCATCCAGCTGTGCCACGTTCGGGGGGCTTGGCGCGGGACTCCGGCGAGAACGGGCCGCGGGAGCTCGCCGCGCTCACCTCCAGGCGCGTCCGGGAGGCCGTCCGGATCCATGGATTCGTGCTTTCGGAGAGCGCGGGCATCCCGCCCGAGCTCCCCAGGACCGCCGCGAGGTAAGACTGTGCATCATTCCTTCTGGGGTCCCCTTCTTCCGGTCATCCGCCCTTTTCTCCTGGTGATCTGCGCGACGGCGACGACGTTCTCGATCTACGCGATCTGCGCCTCGAGAGACATCCTGCGCCGGACGGCAGGGGCCGCGGTCGAGGCCGGGCCACCGGTCTCCGTCCTGAAACCGCTGCGCGGGCTCGATCGCGAGGCCGCGGAGAACTTCGCCTCGTTCTTCCGACAGGACTATGGAGAGTGGGAGGTGCTCTTCGGCGCGGAAGACGAGCGCGAGCCGAGCCTCGAGATCATCCGGCAGACGGCCCGTGAAAACCCGGGAGCGGACATCCGAGTGATCGTGGGACGCGGCGCTCCCGGGGGAAACCCGAAGGTCCGGATGCTCTCGCGCCTGGCGCGGGAGGCAAAGCACCCGGTTCTGCTCGTCTCCGACAGCGACATCCGCGCGGGGCGGGACCACCTCGCCAGGATGGCCGAGCCGCTCTCGGATCCGGCGGTGGGGGTCGTCACGTGCCTCTACCGGACGCAGGGGGAGGGCTTCATCGGCAGGCTCGACTCGCTCTCCCTTTCGACGGAGTTCCTGCCCGGCGCGCTCGTCGCCCGCAAGCTCGAGGGAATGACGTTCGCGATGGGTGCGGGCATCCTGATCCGGCGGGAGGTCCTCGACGAGATCGGCGGGTTCTCCGCCATCGAGGACGGCCTCGCCGACGACTACATGCTCGGAAGGCTGCCTGCCGCCGCGGGCCACAGGGTAGAGCTCGCCCGGGACGTCGTGGA